>JAAHGL010000001.1 GCA_010692635.1 Symploca sp. SIO2C1
CTCTCGAAAGTATCTACCTGCTTTTTAGTCGGCTTAAGCTTAAATTCGTATGTCAGATTAAACACTCTTTTTCACCTCCAGAGATTAATTATACCCTCTGGAGGTTGCTCCCGAGCACATCTGTTATTGAGAAAAGCTTGATATATCGATTCTAGTTGACTTATTGGTGGTCTAGCTCGACTCGGAGAAGGTCTTATACTCAGAAAGCTTAGCTATCGTCATGAGAAAAGAAAAAATACACGGCGCATAAATGCGCCTTCCCTACATCCCACCCTTAAAAGTGGTGGGCTTTGCTCGATGTTCTGTAAGCGCTGACTTAACATCTTTTTGCTAGCCCCTGCCATTTGACGGGCTAAATCATTGAAGCGTACCGGACCATCTTTAAGATGCCAGAGAGGGGGAGACTATATTCAAAGTATCCTTTTTCAGTACAATGGCATTACCAACATCAAGAAACCGAAATTTTAACTCGACAGGATTCTATAATTGTAGGGAATTAGGGAGAACAAAATATAGCAATCCTACTCTTATGGCTGAAGCCCTTGCTAGATAAAGTGTACCGCATTAATCAGGGAACCACACCCATTAAGGTGGGATTTCCCCAATTCCCCACTTCCCTAATTCCCTATCTCTCCATAACTTGATTTTACGTGAGGAATGAAACAGCCCTGCCTTAATAAGGGAGGAACTGGATTCATGGGTTCTGGCTTCAGGGCACTAGAAACTAAAGGTAGCCCTAATCGTACCAATTACCAGATCATCGTTATTATCGTTGTGGTTGGGAGCCGTTAGCCAAATCACCCCAGGGGTGATGGCAATATTGTCGGTAATTTGATACTGGTAAAAAGCCTCAATATGCAATGAAGTATCATCATCTTCATTAGCAATACCTCCCGGCAGAATAATATTAGATTCAGTTACTTTTGGCTCCATACCCACGATAAAGCCTAACAGGTTACCTTCTTTACCCAAGTCAGGGAAACCAAGAGTAGCTGCCCAGTTCCAAATCTCTAGAGAGCCGCGGTTAACTTGTCCTCCTGCAGTGGAAAGGGTGCGGGCGTTCGTGTAGCCACCCCAACCCCCAATTACAATGTTCTTACTCAGCTGCCAAGAGACTTCTACACCGTAGGAATTACTAGAAGTCGCCAAGTTGCGCCCAGTTAAGTCGCTGACAAATCCTTGGAAGTTGGAAAGATTGCTACCAGTTCCAGTGTCGAGCTGATTATAGCTATGAATGTAGGTCAAACCAATGTCGAGACCTTCAAAGGGACTGATTACCAATTGTCCTAAAGCACTGTAAGATCCATCAAATAAACCATTTCCTTCAGCTGGATTACTAGCATCACCTGCCAGATATCCTAAACTTAACTCAAAGATATCCCCCAGTTGAGTGGTGATGGCAGCTCCCGCATCTCCCACAGGAAAATAAATTGGGTTGCGGGTTCCAAATGCGGATACAGCTCCTTCGGCACCATCTCCATCCAGGAGGTTAACGGTACTGGCAAAATCATCTGCAGCTCCCCCACTAGCCATGACTATCCCTTGAGTATTCTCGCCTATGGGGAAACTGTAGTAGAGAACTTCTAAACCAACATCGTTACCCTCCGGCTGAGCAAAACCAATCTCACCCTCGAAGGTTCCTGTTACACTACTAAATTCAGGAAAATTACCAGCGGAGAGTCGGGTGAACAGTAAGTCTTCACCAGTAAAGCTGGTGTTCAATTCTAGACGCACCCGGTCAGCAAAAATTGGTACTTCATTAATTTCATTACCATCAGCATCATCTCCTGTGATGACACTTGCTAGACCAAAGATTACTTGTCCTTCTAGCTTGGTAGTAGTGGAAAACTGATGATCTTCGAGGAACGCCACCCGCGAATCCAAATTATCTACTCGTGTGCCTAAAACTGCTAGTTCCGCATCAAATTGCTGAATCAGGGTTCGTAGTTTTTCTAAGTCTTCTTCAGTTACACTACCACCAGCAGCAATTAATTCTTGAATACGATCTAAACAGGCTCTTAAACCAGCAGCAAATTCGTAGCGCGACGTCGGTCGATTACCCCGGAAAGTGCGGTCAGGATATCCGACAATACATTTATAGTCTTCTACCAGCTCCCGCAGTGCATCATAAGCCCAATCTCCAGGGGAAACGTCGAGCAACTCAGTGACGCTGGTAATTGCGCCTAGGGAGTTACGACCACTTCTGTTGTAGTCTTTGATTTGTTCTAATAGATTGGTCTGACTTTCATCTGCTGGTGTCTGAGCTACTAATGCTGGTTCTTCTATGGAATTGGCAACTGCTGGCTGCTGATTAGTTTCAGAGAGTGGTACTATTGCTAACTCCTCAACTGTTAACGCTGAGTTAGTGAGTTCAGCAGTATTGTTAGGCACTTGTTCCAGCACAATATCACTAGAGTTGGCAACAGCTGCTTGAGGCTGAGTCAATTCAGTAACAGACATTGTTTCAGTCGCTATCACCTCAGCTCCCATCAAGAGCATTGCTCCTAACATCGCTGAGCTGAACAGTCCAGATTTGTAGAACATTGGAAACATTTTTTTCTCCTCACACTCCTATACAAGTTCAAAAATTGAAAGTTATTGAACCTTGTGTATAATTGATAATGATTATTGTTCTCACTTTAACAACAATAATCATTACCATAAAAACTGATACGCAATCAAGACAGGCAAAAGGTTAGATATAGCAGTTGACAAGGCGATTAAAACAAAGCCAAATGCTGAAACCTTTACCTGTCCATCTTTTCCCTTCTGCCTTCTGCCCTCTGCCCTCTGCCTTTTGCCATATCACAGTGATTCAAGAAACGTTATCAGTGCGTCTCGCTCTTCGTGAGAGAGTTTTTGCACAAATTCTTTTGATGCTTGAGCTTCACCACCATGCCAAAGAATAGCTTCCATCAGATTGCGAGCTCGACCATCATGCAGAAAAAACGTATGCTTGTTCACATTTTTGACCAGACCAATACCCCACAGCGGCGGCGTTCGCCATTCTCGACCATTAGCTTCAAAATCAGGACGATTGTCAGCCAACTCTTCACCCATGTCATGCAATAGCAAATCCGTATAAGGGTGAATGACTTTATTGTTGTATTCAGGATGGGGAGAAGCCGTTCCTGTAACCTGCTTGGGTACATGACAGGAAGCACATTGAGCTTGATCAAAAAGACGTTCGCCTAACTGTTCCTGTTCACCTTCTAAATTGCGTCTTGCAGGGACAGCCAACAAGCCAACATAAGTTGTCAGTTTATCTAAAAATTCATCGCTGACTTCCGGTTGTTCACCCAAGGTTGCTTCTTCTTGGCATTGAGGTTGGCCTCCACTACAACTCGAATTGGGAAAAACTGTTGTAGTTAAACCAATATCACCATTAAATGCACCAGCAATTTGCTGTTTGAGATTGGGTTGATTGGCTTTCCAGCCAAAACGACCAATACTTTGGGTTTGTTGCTCTGTATCCCAAACATAATTGGGACGACCTGATATACCATCACCATCGCGATCTTTGGGATCAGCATGGTTCAAAATATCGTCTGTGGGAATATTCTCAAGCAAAGCCAGACCAAAAACTACAGGTGCAACACGCGGGGAAAACAGAAGATCGTCTCCTAAAGCTCCATAGGCTAAATCCGTAAATTGATAGCTCGGATAACGCAAACTAAAGGATGTTCCATCAGTAAACTTTCCTGCTCTCTCCTGCCAAGTAATCTGAGTTTTTCCCTCCGCAGCAACGCCCAAAATTCCTTGTTCTTGAAACTGTCCTCCGTAGATGGGATGAGGTAAAGGACCGCCGTGATCGTCCTTACCAGGAATACTCAGACGAATCAGCTTAGAAAGCATTCGCTCCTCATGAGGTAGTGGGGGACGACCCCTACCATCTCGAACATGGCAGCCAGCACAGGAACTCCGATTAAATAATGGTCCGAGTCCATCCAAAGTCGATACCGAACTCGGTGCTTCCACCCATTTAGTGTTAAACAAGTGATCCCCAAAGGTGAAAACTCTTCGCCTGCGCCGATCTAGGTTCTTAATAGGTTGAGCGAAAGCCGTTTTCGTAATTTTAAAGACCGTTGCTTGATCGCCACCAGATAGAGCCGTCCGATTGCTATTGAAGAAAGGCTCTTCTGTGCTCCCAACCCTGGGAGAAACAATGATGACAATGGCGGTAAAAATAGCAACTAAAACTAGCAGTGGGCGTTTGACGATCATTCTGCCAAAATTTCCACCTCCACTCCTAGAACTGCACCAAGCTCTTGAAATATTTCTGCTTGGTCTTCAAGGGCCTCGATCGCGACTTCAACTTCTTCCCGTTCAGGACTTGTGGTTGGGGATGCTAAAACCTGATCAAAGGGCTGATTAATTTTAGCGATCGCTGCTTTGGTCTCATTGAGTGCTGCCATCATTTTTTGATTCAGAGCGGGGTTCAACTGCGCCAACAATTGATCAAACCCACGACCGTCATAGCCTTCATATTTGCTCAGGTAAACATTGTAAATACCTTGAGCATTAAAGACGAAGTCTTGATAGGTCGTATCGCTAAAACAAGAATGTTCGTCTTCTTGATTGCCACTGTCTAGAGCAACAGCCATGCGTTCTGATGCCATTTCAAAGGCGCTTAAGGTTGCAAGGGCGGTAAAAATTTTACCGATTGTTTCTTTTGGATCACGATTGATAAAGTCGGCTCGATAATTGTTGGCATTAGGCTTCCATTCGTCCTCTAGGAACATCAAGTCTTCAATTAACCGCTCAGTAACCAGCTTGAGATAGTCGCGGCGTCGGTTATTATTTCCTTGGTTGGGTATGAAGTCTTGAAAGCTTCTTTGACCTGGACCTTGAGCATTCAAGTCTTGTCCCCACAACAAAAACTCGATCGCGTGCCAACCTGTTGTGACATCGGCTTCATCCGATACTTGATCGTTGGTCAAGATATTTTCTATGGAAACCTCAAAACTCGGATTATTAATTAGACCAGCATCAGGCTTTCCTCTGACATAATCAATAAATGCCTCGTTCATTGGCCAAGCATTAATTCGTCCTTCTGGACCTTCTTCACCGGTATTGGGGTCGATAAAGTCAATCGGACCTTCATAAAACCGAAAGGCTTCAGTTTGAAGATAGCTTTGCCTTGCCTGAATCCAGGCTTGTTTAGCTGCATTGTGAGTGGTTTCATTAGGCTGCCTGAGGAAAGTCGCAATCGCCTTCCTCATTTGGACGGCTTGTTGATGAGAGTCTCTATAGTTACGATAAACAAGCTCTGCATATCCTTCAATGTAGCCCTTCAGGTTTACACCTTGAAGCGATGACTTATGCTGAGTGTGAGCTACATCAATTGATTCTGCTTTAACGGAACTCGTCACGGATAGTGACAAAGAAATTGAACAAATAATTGCGAAAAATAAGCGTTTGGAAACTATTTCAACAGCCATAATTTCTTATTATCACAAATCCTTCCAAAAATAAACTCAGTTTAAGGCACTCATAACAAGTTAGTTACCTATTCAACAATCACAAATTTGGCAAGAGTTACCTCTGGCTAAACCTATTTAGCCAAGCTTCAACACAAAATGAGTTGTTGACAGATATTAGACATCTCTGATACCCCTTATAGAAATGTTCTATAGAAGCTCTCTATAAGGGTTTCCAGTCATGCATATTGAATTTTTCCAGATGCCTATTTGACAATATTTAGCTAAACTTATTATCAAATACCTTGGTGTAACTATACCACTTATTGAGAAAGTAAGTTATTTATTATTGTTTCTTTATTATAATTTAAGGGGACAGACGGGTTGACAAGCAGCTCAAAAGCTTTGTAAATAAAGCTTTTCACCCCATTGACCTATAAAAAGATAAGCGCTTATTGATAATAAATCTGGAATAGGGGAATGGAAGTGCTCAAAACGAGGATAAATGCTTCATTCCTTCTTACTTGTTACTTGTTACTTATTCAGCAAGCCCTAGTTATCCGCTTGGAGCAGCCCTTAACAATTAATCCTTGGTCATTAAGTAATACAGGAATGATCACCAATGACCAAGGGCAAAAGAGGATGCTGTATTTGTCACCATGAAAAAGCTTTATCTTTATTCAGGATTAGCCTGGTCATTTTTGAGTTGAGCCAGAGCTGAGCGAGCAACTGTCAAACTCAAGCGCACCTGTTCGATCTGAGATAACTCTGTCCATTCAGCAGTTTTCACCAGCTCTGATCTGCCTCGCATGGCAGAAGCTAAAGGACGAGCAAAGACGAATAAGTCATCTTTTGACCAGTTGGGCAATAATGGCTGGACACATAACACCAGCTGTTCTACCAAAGAGATATTAGAAGAGAAAACCTCTTGGGCTTTACTCGCGATCGCTTCCAGCCGTACCTGAGGTACAACATTAGCAAATTGCTCTGATAAAGATACTTGCAAAGAGTCAGTTGCTGCTGTTAAGGGTAATACCCAGCATTGTTGCAACTGCTCGAAGAACTCTTGGGATGCACTAGTAATTTCCTCTTCATCTTGCCAAGGCTCCAGTGAACACCCTTGTTCGAGTTCCTCGAAATAAATTTGTGCCTCTGGTTCAGCTGGATTCCAAGGATAACGCTCATCCTGGGGCTGTAAAAGTGCCTCTAATAATTCTACTTGTGCTTGAGTTAAAGCATCCTCACAATCTTGGTATTGAATGGGTTGGCTGCTCATAGTGCCTCGTATTTGTTAATTGGCAGATGTAACCTGACATTTATAGCTACACCAGTACCTAAGGGAGTTCCGTAATAGCTCATAAAATACACGATATTTTCACATAAGCAAAGCCAAATCAAGTTGCTACAAAACCAGTTCAGTCGCCTAATTCTCCTACTCCTGCACATCTTCAGCCTTAAGATTGTGCAGATGGTTGTGAAGTTTCAATGATAAACTCTAGAGCTTGACCGTGGGTACTGCCAAATTTCAGCTGGACACCGGATTGCAATGGCACTTCCTGATGATGGATCTTTTGCCAATTTTTGCTGTCGGGACGTAGAATCAGGGTCCCGTAGCGAGAGAAATCCCGCAAAAAGTAAGTGCTACCAGCCTCTTGGGTATTGGAATCATCACGGCAGATAATTTCTGCATGTTGTTGAGAAACCCACCGCTCCTTAATCACCAAATCATTTTCCTGGCGGCGTCCCACCCGCATCAAACCACCCCGAATTTGCCAAACCTGACTAGTTGAGCTAATAGAATGCAAAGAGGCAACTTCCGTCGGAGATCTCACCCAGCTAAGGGACATACTGGGTAGTTCTGTGATACCTTCTTCTATCGGTTTAATCAATTCCCCTTCAAACTCAGGATGCATATAAAGCACTGGCAAAGTCCAAGCAGGTTGGTTGAACTTGTAAAGTGTCAACAGTTTCTGCCTAGCCACCGCTACAGCCTGATCAATTGGCATACGGAGGGCAAGGGCTTGAGCAAGAGCTTGAATAAAACTGAGGGCTTCATGATCCGCAATCGAGTCACGCATCCCTAAAACAGCAGGAACACCATGATGAATTAGTACCTCAGCTAAGCTGCTACGGGGAACGGTTTGCGAGCCCATCTTCTCAGGTTGAGCACCCCAACAAGCATTAAACACTGCCAAAGTCACTTGATTACGCACCAGAACTTGGGCTAGTTCTGTACCGTTTATCGTTGCATCGGAGTGCAAAAACAGCAAACCGCCGTCTAGTCCTGGTTCACCATGACCGGCATAAAACAGGATATTGTAATCACCAGTTTCCAGAGTCTCGATTAGTTGTGCTGGTGTTGGTTGTAGCAAGGTCTCGACATGGCTGGAAACTGGTGTCACAAATACCTCACTACTAATAATATTTGATTGTCCAACAGCTTTGAAAACATTCTCCAGAGCTGCAGCTTCTTCTTCGAGCTGCAAACAGTTAGTTGCCTGCTCAGGTGTTTGAGCATCCTGTCCCAGTACTAGCAAAATATTTAAGGATTGATGGGAATGTGTAAAGGGCTTGAGGGGGTCAACAATACTGGTAGTACGGCTAAATAGTAATTGCTGGGAAAGGGAAATTGCTTGTTTACCCACCATGGGTTGCATAATTTCCCAGGGTAGGGGGATTAAATCTGGATCGCGAATTTCTAGTCGTAAGCGCAGCGGTTTATTTTGTCCCCTGGCAATGCCTCGACTTTCTGCTAGAGCATTTTGAATTGGACCATCAAATAACCACGACCATAAATCAATGCCCAAATGCTGCATTAAACGACCACTATAACTAGGTTGTTGACCACGGGAACTAATTTTGTCATCCATGGAGCCTGTCTGGGAAGATTTAGGAGCATGATGGATGAAAGGGACATGGGGTAGCTCCGTGATGACAAACATCTCCTGCCACGATAACCAAGTCTGAGTCATGGTTTTGGGGAAGGTAGAGTCATGGTGAACATAGCCTCCTGGATAGGGTGCTTTGAGTACCCAGATGGCAAAATTGTCAGTCCCAGCGGCTGACAAACGCGCGATCGCTAAACTGAGGCAAGGATTCTCAAGACCAGACATTAAAAGCCCACAACAACAGCGCCGATACTGGCATTTTTATCAGTCTACCGAGTCTTGGGCTTTCTTTGTGCTCTCAATTTGTATACATCTAGCTTAAATTGCACACCTACCAATATCACAATCGGTTTTTTCTTCATTTTTGGATTTATATTAGTAATTTTTTATACTCTCATTCGTACTGTAATACTTCGGTAAATTTGACGAATGAAATGAACAGTATTCAGTGCGATTAGCTTTGCTAGTCCAAAAGGCAATCGCAACATTGTGGTTGTTGATGGTATCTTGGTGCGTAGAAGCAAACTCGGTTGGTGTAGCTTGTCCACAGGACATACTTCAAACTCACGTTTTATTAGGTAATGCTTTTTTATTTTGACTCTTTCAATCCCTGGCTAGTGGCAGTGGGATTAAATACAGTTTTACTAGCGATCGCCTGGTTAGCTCCCAAAAAGTTACTCACCCAAGCAGGATACCTCCATGCTTGGGTTCTAGGGGTTATAGTTTGGGGAACTCTTAGCTGGCAGGGTTACTTGGTGGTAATGTTTTACTTTCTCGTAGGTTCTGGTATCACTCGTATTGGCATGGTACAGAAGGAAGCCGCAGGCATTGCTGAGAAACGTTCTGGTACCAGGGGACCTGAGAATGTTTGGGGTTCAGCTCTCGCTGGCACAATTTGTGCCTTAGGAACTCTATTGCTGGGAACTCCTTATCAGCAGTTATTACTACTGGGCTATGTAGCAAGTTTTGCCACGAAGCTCTCAGATACTACTGCCAGTGAGGTAGGTAAAGCTTACGGCAAGCGAACTTTTTTAATTACTACCTTAGAGCCAGTGGCACGGGGCACAGAAGGTGCAGTCAGTTTAGAAGGAACTTTAGCTGGTGTAGTTGCATCAGTTACGCTCTCTTTTGTCGGTTGGGGTATTGGTCTGATTGACTTGACAGGTGTAGTTTTTTGTGTAATTGCAGCCTTTGTTGCCACCAATCTAGAAAGTGTGATTGGTGCGACCCTACAATCTCAATTTGATTGGATGACGAATGAAGTGGTAAATATAATTAATACCCTGATTGGTGCGATCACCGCAGTACTATTGCTCTTGATGTGGCAAGTATTAGCTCTGGGAACACTATGAATTGGTTAGGGAACTACAAAAAATCTCCCTTCTCTCCTCATCTTCCTCAGCTCCCCTTGCCTATTGACCCATTAATCAACTTTTGGACCAACAACCATCTGTAGAATTACTGGCTCACCATCATCGTTGTGATACTTATCACCCCAAGCGCGAATAATTTCATCTAGTTCTTCTAGTGCTTGATCCATCTTTTCTGGTCGAATATCCAATTCTTCCAAAATTCGCATTACCTTTGGCTTACGATCTGCCCAATCTCTCATCAAACGGAAGTATCTTGCTGTATCCTCCACCACTGTGTAAGTGCGTTCTGTGCCATCTGCTGGGGAATAGGTCGCACGGGTGAGAGCGTAGTAGGGTAATCCCCAGGGGCAATCAATGCGGGTAACTGTTCCTGAGTAGAGTAAGCGACGCTTAATATGTTCTGCCATTGCTTCACTTAAAGGTTGGCGGCGTTCCTTCGGCCAATCTTCTTGGGAGCGACTGTGGAGAAATTCAATTAATTCCAAAAACTGTAATGAATTAACAACTTGGGCATCCGGCAGGTTTTTGGGCAGTTTTTCCTGAAGTTGTCGTTTTTCTTCAGTATTTAGGCTGGTTCCTGAAATCCGGGATCGCCCAGGTTGCCAGGGATACTGTTCCATCCAGACATAAGGAAATTGAATTAAGTAGCGAGGTTCCTGGGAACCCAGCATCTTTAACAATTTTCCTTTGGTTAAAGCTTGCCTAACTTCCTCAACAATTACCCTGACCCGCTTTGGCTCAATATGGTGTAAATGACCTGTCATGCGGGTATTCTCACCCTGCTCCAAATAGGTCATGTAAATCGCACATTTAGCAGCAGTTGCCGCTGCATCCAAGAAAGCCCCATGTCGGTGTCCACTGGCTCTCATAGCACTGAATGCCAGATATAACATTATCTGATCCATTGCACTGGGACCAAGGCTTTTGATCAGATCGGTGTGGTTAATCATTTATCTTAGGGGCAGTCACATTGTATGGAAACGAAACTTTTGTGCCTTCAGGGACATCCATAAACAACTCTACTCTTTTTGCTTGGGTTGCAAAAATTACAGAATTATTCTGCACGACCCCTTGGTGAAAAACTCACTGTATCTCATGATAATCGGTGAGTTCCATTCACGCAGCAGAACGTGTTTTTAACTCAAGCACCCTAATATATGAAGCTTAATATTCTATTATAGAAAATAAAACCGGCGGTGAAAACTGGAAAAATTCCCCTTTTCTCTATTATAAAAGGGGAAATAGGAGAATCTTCCAGTCTTTTCATGCTTGGGCACTAACTATGAACTGTGATTGTGCTAATTCCAGGCGTCCGCTGCCTCGATAGGATAGCTCAGGAGCTAGAATTTCTGGTGACTGTGCTAATTCCAGGCGTCCGCTGCCTCGATAGGATAGCTCAGGAGCTAGGATTTCCGGTGATTGTGCTAATTCCAGGCGTCCGCTGCCGCGATAGGGTAGCTCAGGAGCTAGGATTTCCGGTGATTGTGCTAATTCCAGGCGTCCGCTGCCTCGATAGGATAGCTCAGGAGCTAGGATTTCCGGTGATTGTGCTAATTCCAGGCGTCCGCTGCCGCGATGAGATAACTCAAGAGCTAGGATTTCCGGTGATTGAGCCAATTCCAGGCGTCCGCTACCAGGATTGGCAAAGTGTAGTTGCAAATTTGAGCCGTAAGCAATAAGCTGGGGATCAATCAATAGAGAGATTGCAAGCAGACCCACCAAAGTGATATATCTGAAAATACTCATAGCAGACTTCCGTGTTCAGAGTTTCTAGTCACTGATACGGAGTTACTGTTGGGGTGTCAGGAAATACTTTGAGGGAATTTTAGTTATCTCTATCGAAATTGATGATTGAAAAACTAGCCCCATCCTTGAAATGCAACAAGGATAGGGCGATGATTATCGGTTATTGAAGAATTGATTTTTTGTCGTTCCTTAGCGCCGTCTTCTGCTGAATGAGCGCCTGCTACCAAAACCAGAAGGACGCGATCGCATGCCGCTACCAAAACGACTGGGGCGATTCATTTGTTTGGGACGCACCTTACCAAACTGGCGCAATTTACTGAAACCAAAACCAGAGCCTGTAGAACGGTTGCCTTTTTTCGATGCTTTACGACTGGTGTTAGATTTATTCGCAGCTGCTGATTTACTTAAACGACCAGTTGTACGGAAGTTTTGGCGGTTTTTAACGGCAGCGGGGGGCGTTTTGTAACGAGTTTGGTATTGCTTAACTGCTTGGTTGTAGGTATTGCCATATCCCCCATAACCAGCCATCACTCCTGATTGGTAGACTGGTGGCATATAGTACCTGGGTGTAAATAACAAACTTCCCAAAGCTTGACCGGCCAAAGCACCAGCAAAAGGAGTCCAGAAGCTAGATTGCTGACGTATAATCACCGTTTCTGGCTGACCAGTTTGAGGATTAGTCTGAGTTTCTGTGACGTTGTGGACATATTCAATGCGAAAATCTTCCTTCAGGTAGATGACGGCTTTGCCACCATCAATCTTAAGATAACTCTTTTTACCTGCACTAATTTCCTCATCAGTTAGACCCGCTAGCTGCACATCTGTAGTGCGGAATACGCTTGAAGTACCAGGTGGGGTATTAAGCAGCATCAAACTATACTCACCATTGATATCATCATAGGTCGCTTGTTGGACTGGATATTGCCCTTCACTTAATTGAGTGGGAGCAGAGGCAATATAGATGTTTCCATTTGGTAAAGATTCAGCAATGCTAGGAGAACTAAAGGCTAGTGTAGTCCAGCAAAAAGCTAGAGATATTAACAGAATTGCTAATTTACGTAACATAAAACTTGGTAATCTTGAGGAAATTTTCTAAACGACTGTTGAGTTTTATTTACACCATTTTAGATTGAAGAAATATCTTCAATCTTCAAGCTAAAATCGATTTACAGGGGAATCAATTCAGGGAAATTGAGCAATATGTGATCATCGGTTAGCTCATCACCAAACTGCGCTGGGGAAAAGTGAACCTGAATAGCTTGCAGTCTTTCCTGATAATGGAGATTAATTAAAGCTTTCAAGCCATCCTCCAGAGCATCTAAACTAGCGAGATCAGTTTCCAACTCTGGAACTTCTCCCTCGTAAGCCACTGTAATCATAACAATCAAGTTACGAGTTACCGGAAAAGATAATGGCTCATCTTCCCCGGGAATAGAATTGCTGAAATCCGTTTCACTAAGATAGCGTTGAGCAGAATCAGTGAACAGTTCAGTTACATAGTCTCCTGCTTCTGCCTCTTGCCAGAAAACATCCCCTTCATTCGCTGCTGACTGCCAGTAGGTGTTTAATTGTAAGAGGTTCTGGCAAATATTCACCAGTCCTTCTCCTAAAACCGCAAGATCTCCATCTGCTTCAATTGCCTCTCTACCAGTCTGATTGAGGATACCCAGTAAGGGTGCCACCTCTGAACCAGCTAGATGGACAAATAAACGACAGACCACCCACCGAGTTTTACCACTGAATTGATTGAAGCGATCGCGCCAAGAACTCATTACGTACCTTACTCAAAACTGATGGAAAAATTGTAGTAGAAACTAAAGGATATATTATTAACATTTTATAGATGAACAAATATTTAAATGTACTACATTTGTTCTGGAGTACTGCACTTGCTGCTGAACTAGAGTATCGGCTCAATTTTGCGATCGCAGCTTTGAGTAGCTTAGGGAGTCTCATCGGTAACCTATTCGGGCTATTTTTGTTCTACCGCACTGGCTACACATTTGAGGGCTGGAACTGGGAGGAAGCTCTAGTACTATTGGGTATCTTTACTCTGCTTCAGGGTTTCTCTACAACTTTTCTGGTTCCCAACCTCAATCGTATTGTTGATCATGTTGAGCAAGGCACCCTAGACTTTGTACTGCTCAAGCCAATCAGCAGTCAGTTTTGGCTTTCGTTCCGCACCCTTTCTCCTTGGGGTTTGCCAGACTTACTCTTTGCCCTAATCTTGATTAGCTATGCTGGAAGACGCCTTGATTTGACTTTTAGTAACTACCTCCTGAGTTTAGTACCGCTCTTTTTTGGTCTAGTTATTCTCTACAGCATCTGGTTTATCCTAGGAGCAACCAGCATTTGGTTTGTAAAAATTTACAATGTTACTGAGGTACTCCGAAATTTACTACAAGCTGGTCGCTTTCCGATGGTAGCTTATCCCACTGTTTACAGGTTCTTTTTCACTTTCCTTGTACCTGTGGCATTCCTGACGACTGTGCCAGCGGAAGCTATGTTAGGACGTACTCAGATTATTTGGGTAGTTGTTGGTGGTGTCTTAGCTCTAGGATTACTGGTTGCTTCTAGTCTATTTTGGCAATTTGCAATGCGTTTTTATACTAGTGCTTCTAGTTAGGGTTTGCTGAATAAGTAGTCAGGAGTCAGGAGTCAGGAGTCAGGAGTCAGGAGAATAGGAGAATAGGAGTTTAGAATAGTCTTTAAAGGGGATTTAGAAGCCATTAGCCATTAGCTTTGAGCCTGTTTCTCGAGAGTAATGAGTGAATGACCCCTCGATTAGCTCCCATATTTTTTCCATTGTGCAAGCTTTTTGAGCCGATTGATGCAATTTCGTTGTACCTTCGACTTTTCAGTTGCTTTACACATACAATACTGAAAATCTGTAAGTTTTGCTACTTTTTGTCACATCAATCGGTAAAAATCGATACATTTTGCCGAGATTTTTGTAGAATTACACTACACAGAGTTTCAACCGAGTGACTGAATACGAAGGTTGTGCGACATAACAAAAACAGGCTTAGAAGCTGTTTAGCCACAACTTCCCACTTTTTCTGTTGCTATCTCATCTGTGGAATGGTTGCAGAAAAAAAACCGAAGTTGATAGGGGACGGTTTCCAGCATATAAACCAATTTTTAAGTTTTCTGCTATGAACACGGAAGATTTTAGATATAAAAGACCATCTCGTTTCAATCAAGCTGAGGATTATGCTGCCAAGAGGCTAGTGTTGGTTCGGTTTCAGCCTCCTCCAGTCAAGATGCTCTTTCTAATTGTGATTGGTTCCTTCGCTATGGGATTGATTCCCATCCTCTATGGTTCAACTGTGGCACAGACGCAACCTCACACAGCAACTAGTCTTGGAGAAGCAGGCGTTTGGACTACTTTGGGAGAGCGAGATTGACTTGTCTGGAGTTTAGACTATGACAAAGTAGCCCAGTCTTCATTTTTGGGCTGAGAGTTGAGCAAATTGATGCATGCATTTGCTCTAAGTCTTCTTATTTTTCACTTTTTTGTAGATACTTTTTCCTTTTTTTCCCACGGGATAACGAGTTCGCTTTCTTCTTTTTTTTCCAGGTTTCCATCCCGTTGATTTTCCACGGGTTTTGGGAGCTAGTACTGGGATGCCAATCTCTAGACAAGGCTCTAACCTTGACTGTGCAAGAATTCCAGGCGTTAGATTCGACTGGGATTAAAGCCGAATGCCGCGAAGACAGATGAAATTTCAGTGAAGACTCTAAAAAATTATCGACATTTAGTAATTTATTTATATATATTGAAACTACAGTCAATTTTTCAATAAAAGCAAAAAGTGCACTCTATCAAAAGGATGAATTAACGGCTCTTTGATCAGGGCTTACGAACAGTATTGACAATAAACCGGGTTGTCTAGGGAGCATACTATTTTGTCGAGATCTCATTATTAGTGCAAGCGACCTACCAAAAAACAACAACAAATCATGGTTTCACTACCAAAGAATCTGCTTCTACCATTGATAGCAGTCCTTTCCTTAGTAGCAACAGGAACAGTCCGTACCGAACCGCTTCAGGCACAATCGATTTCCACTTCCTTCGACGGTACTAATACCACAGTCACAGTTGATGGCAACGAATATCAGATCACTGGCGGCACTCTCTCGGGAGATGGAACAAATCTGTTTCACAGTTTCCAAAAATTTGGACTGAGCAACGGCGAGATTGCCAACTTCCTTTCCCAACCGCAAATTCGTAACATTCTCGGTCGGGTGGTAGGTGGAGATGCCTCGGTAATTAATGGTCTTATTCAACTAACAGGTGGTAATTCTAACCTGTTTTTACTCAATCCTGCTGGGTTTGTTTTTGGTAATGGTGCCAGTCTTGACTTGCCAGCTAGTTTTACTACTACCACCGCCAATAGGATTGGTTTTGATGGCGGTTGGTTCAAGGGAGTGGGTACGAATGACTATCAGGCTTTAGTGGGTAACCCCAGCCGTTTTGCTTTTACCACCAACCAACCGGGCACTATTGTTAATGCAGGTAACCTGGCGGTGAGTGAGGGGGAAAATTTAACTCTCCTAGGTGGCATGGTAATCAATACAGGAACCATTTCCACACCAGGGGGCAAGATCATAATCGCTGCTGTGCCAGGGGAAAATGTAGTACGGATCTCTCAAGAAGGGATGGTGCTCAGTTTAGAGCTACAGCCCAGTGCAGGGATGGATAATGGCAGTTCCTTGACTGATGCTGATGGCTTGTCATCTCCAGATTTACCTCAGTTGCTAACCGGGGGCAATTTAGCAGATGCAACGGGGATTACTGTTAACCCCAATGGCACAATGTCTTTGACTGGTTCAGGCATCACTCTTCCTACAGAGGTAGGTTCTGCCTATGTCTCTGGTACAGTTGATACTACTGGAGACATAGGTGGCACGGTGAATGTCCTCGGCGATCGCGTCGGTTTAGTGGGAGCTAATATCAATGCCTCTGGCACTAACGGTGGTGGTACGGTATTAATTGGTGGCAATGTTCAGGGTCAAGGTCCAGAGCCGAATGCTTTGAACACATTTATTAGTAGTGACTCAGAGATTAGGGCAGATGCTACCAGTGTAGGAGATGGTGGGCGCGTCATCGTCTTTGCGGAAGAAACAGCCAATATCCATGGAAATATCAGCGCTCGTGGTGGTGTATCGGGTGGCGATGGTGGCTTTGTCGAAACCAGTGGATTGCAAAATTTGCAGGTTACCACTACTCCAGATGTCTCTGCTCCAGTAGGTTTGGGGGGTGAATGGTTAATTGACCCCTATAATGTCGAGATCGTAGCAAATGGTTTAGGAACAAACAATATCAATCCTGGTAATCCCTTTGAGGCAACCGGTGATAATGCAACTGTGGAAGTTGGTTTAATCATTGCTGCTCTCACTGGTGGTGCAAATGTAACCATAACGACAGGAGCAGGGGGGACTCAAGATGGAAATATTACCTGGAGTGGTGACTTAGATTTTGAAGCCGGTACAGGCGAGAATACCCTAACTTTGAGTGCTGCTAACGATATCAATATCAACGCCAATATTTTCGATAGTATACCTTTCATCGGTGGAGATGCTCTCAACCTGGTATTGAATGCTGATACTGATAATAATGGTGGCGGCAATATCAATATCAACAATGCCATGATTGATACCAACGGTGGTTCGATTACAGGGATTGGTAGAGGAAATATCATCCCCAATGATCGTAATGGCATCAATATTGTTGATAGCATCATTAACACCGAAGGCGGTAATCTTGACCTCACTGGCACAGGAGCAAATGGGGGTGACGGTATTGTTATCAATCAAGGAAGCATGATTGATACTGGAGATGGCAATCTTAACCTTACCGGTACAGGAGGCGATTTCCGTAATGGTATTTTTATAGATCAAAACAGCAGGCTGAATGCAGATAATGGGGATATTAACCTGACGGGTACCAGTGGTACCAGAGGAGCTGCTCGTAGTGGAATATTTATCAGAAGATCTAGACTCAGGACTAATGAAAATGGCAATATTAATTTAACTGGTACTAATGTTTCCAATGAAAATAATAGTGCGGGTATTGCCCTGGCTGCTGACTCCGAGTTAAGATCCCGGGGAACTGGCAATATCACCTTGACGGGCACAACTGGCACTGGAGTAGAGGATAATCGAGGGATATTTCTCAGGGGAGATTCTTCCATCAGAACCCAGGGCAATATCGTACTAGAAGGCACGACTAGTGCAACTGGAATGAACAATGATGGCGTTAGGATCCAAGACGGTAGCTCTTTGAGAGGCGATACCACCGCAAATATTACTGTGAATGGTACCACTGCTGGCACAACGGATAGTCGAGGGGTAATCCTGACCGACGCTAGTAGAATCGAGGCAGTGGATGGGGAGATTAATCTAACAGGTACAGCCAACCAAAGTGGAGAAGGAATTCTGTTGGAGGATAGCTTCTTGAACCGCAATGCAGGGCAAGGTAATGGTGCTATCACCTTAACAGGGGATGAGATTAACATTGACAATGTCACAATCAGGGGAACCAATACTCTTCAGTTACAGCCTGAAAACCCGGCTCTGGGAATTACTATCGGTGGCAACATCGACGATGGTAGCTTAAATCTCGACAACGACGAACTAGCTGATTTGCGAGATGGCTTTAGTGAAATTATTATCGGACGTAATGATGGCAGTGGAGCAGTTGCGATCGATAACGGTGGTATCGCTTTCACTGATCCTTTAAGGATTCAGTCTCCCAATGGTGCCATTGCTGTCAATGGGGCAATTACTGGTACAGATAACGCTTCAGTTACCCTCGATAGCAACACCGTTGCCTTAAACGCCAATATCACTACCACCAACCAGTTCATTGAGATCAATGGTGCAACCACTCTGGGTAATGACATCACCCTTAATACTGATACTGGAGATGGTGATATCACTTTCAATGGTACAGTTGACGGTACTTTTAATTTGACTGCCACAGCGGGTAATGGTGCAATCAACTTCAACGATACTGTGGGCGGTACTACTCCTTTAGATCAATTAACTGCCAATAGTACCGGTACCACACGCTTTGCTGGCAGCGTCAATGCTACTAGCTTGGTTACTGACGCCGGTGGCAATACGGAACTCAACGGTGATGTTACGACTAGTGGTGTTGCCGGTCAAAGTTATGGCGATGCAGTTACTATTAATGGAGACCTTTCCTTAACAGGTAACGAGCTTGACTTTGCTGCTAATGTCTCAGGTTCTGGCAATTTATCCCTTCAGCCTTTTACGATTGGCCAGGATATTCAAATCGGTGGTATCGATAGCGGTGACAACAACATTCTGGATTTAACTGGAGCAGAAATTGGCTTGCTGCAAGATGGTTTCGCTTCTATCACGATTGGACGTAATGATGGTAGCGGAGCAGTTACGATCGATAACGCAGGTGTAGGTTTCACTGACCCCTTAACTATTCAGTCTCCCAATGGTGACATTGCCGTGAATGGGACAATTACTGGTACAGGTGATGCTTCAGTGACCCTCAATGGTAACACTATTGGCTTAAACGCCGATATCGCTACCGAAAACCAGTTTATCTTGATTGACGGTGCCACTACCCTGGGTAATAACGTCACTCTGGATACAGATACCGGGGACGGTGATCTTACCTTCAATAGTACAGTTGACGGTACTTTTGATTTAACCGCTACAGCTGGTAACGGCAACATTAATTTTAACGATGCTTTAGGCAGTAATCAAGATTTGGGTAACCTGAGAGCCAATAGCACTGGTATCACCCGCTTTGCTCGCACTGTCAATGCTACCAGCCTTACCACTGACATGGGTGGTACTACGGAACTCAACGGTGATGTTATCACTAGCGGTAACCAGGAATATGGTGACGCAGTGATCATTGAGGAGAACCTTACCCTTAGCAGTACTGGGGATGGAGACTTGAACTTTGAGGATACGGTGGATAGTGCTACGGGAGAGACGAACGACCTCACCGTCACTACCGGTAATGGTAATATCAGCTTCCAAAGTACTGTAGGCAACAATCAAGCTTTGGGTAACCTGAGAGCCAATAGCACTGGCATCACCAGCTTTGCTAACACTGTCAATGCCACCAGCCTCACCACTGATATGGGTGGCAGCACGGAAATTAATGGTAATATTACCACTAGTGGTGCTGCTGGACAAAGTTATGGTGATGCAGTTACCATTAATGGCGATCGCACTCTAACCGGTGATGAGCTAGATTTTGCCGCTAATGTGTCAGGTGCTGGCAATTTGTTCCTTCAGCCTTTCACCGAGAGCCAAAATATTCAAATTGGCAGCGCAGATAGCGGCGATACCAGCATTTTGGATTTAACGGAGACAGAAGTTGGCTTGCTGCAAGATGGCTTTGTCTCTATTACCATTGGACACGCTGATAGTACTGGCATCGTCACACTATCTAACAACGTTGCTGATGATGGTACCACTCCCTTCCAAGACCCTGTCAATATTGCTGGTGGCTCAACTTTGGTTGGTCCTAACCGTGATACCACCTGGAGGATCACTGGTTCTAACCAAGGTGAGCTCGGTGGCTTCTCTAATGGGTTAACCTTTGCCAACATTGAAAACCTCAGCGGTGGTAATGCCAATGACACTTTCGTCTTTAGCGATCGTGCCAGCCTCGAAGGTATCATTGATGGCGCACCAGGTTTCGACACCCTCGATTACTCTGCTTATACTATTTTTGTCAATGTAGATTTGATCGCTAATACAGCCACTGGTACAGGTGGTGTTTTCAATATCGAAAACGTCATACTTCCTGCAGCACAAATACCAGTCGATGACCCGCCAGTAGTTCCTCCCAGTAAACCACCAGTAGTTCCTCCTAGTAAACCACCAGTAGTTCCTCCCAGTAACCCACCAGTCAGCGTACCTTCTCCAGAAACAATTCCGCCCCCCCAAGAAACGGTTCCAGAAAAACTTGAGCTAGCCTGCGAGTTGCCGGAAGTACATTTGAATCTGGAAGGATCGTTGAAGGAAGATGAAGTTACTACCACCGAGATAGATCTCCAAAAAGAGGAGTTTGTCAGGTTCGATGAACACTGTAACCTCCTTCGATGAAAATTGTAACCTCCGGAGTTTAGACTATGAAAAATAACTCAGCTTAATGGGTGACAAGCAATCTGAAAGCTTGATAAATCAAGCTTTTAACCCCATTGAACTCCCCAAAAATTGACATAGTTAACGGAAGAATGGGGTTTTGAGGTAATGCGATCGCTAATTTATTGTCAATAAACCTGTCAACAAGCACTTATATCAAGTTCGGATAAACAGTTATAATTCCTTTCTACCTTGCAACCTTCTTTCTTCCCTTCTGCCCTCTGCCTTCTGCCTTCTGCCTTGTTGCAACGATAGTGTAAGTATTCAACCGAACTTGATATTACACACTGTAACTGAATTATTTCATCCTGAGCGATAGCGAAGGGTCTCCAAACGACTGAGATGCTTCACTATCACCTCAGCATGACAGTTGAGTGCGTAAGTCTTGCACTAGACACTTAAGTATGGAGTCTGGATATACTGGAGTAGCTACTGGCTCTTCGAGAATAGTAATACATGCATCTCACAGATAAAAATAGTCGCTATGAAGTCAATACTAACTAAATAAATACTTATGCACCTTGCCATAGTCATCATTAACTATAAGACACCCAAGCTGGTTATCGACTGCTTAAATTCACTAACAGGTGAAATTGAAGTGGGTGTTGATTCGGTAGTAGTGGTTGATAATGCTTCTAGTGATGGCTCAGTTGAGCAAATCCAGCAGGCAATTACCGACAACAAATGGAGTGAATGGGCACAACTTTTGCCATCTCCCGTAAATGGTGGTTTTTCTGCTGGCAACAATCTAGGAATCAAAGCCTTAACAGCTGATGCTTATCTATTGTTGAATAGTGACACAATTGTGCGACCTGGAGCTATCAGCTCTTTGCGGAAAGCAATACAAGCAAATCCAGAGGCTGGTTTGATTAGTCCACGTCTTGAGTGGCCTGACGGCACACCGCAGATTAGCTGCTTCCGTTACCATTCCTTAGTCAGTGAAGTGATTGATGCCGCTCAGACTGGAGTGATAACTAAGCTACTGAAAAGTTATGACATGCCCATTCCTGTATCCGATACTCCTATCGAGCCACAATGGACTAGCTTTGCCTGTGTACTAATTCGGCGTGAAGTGATTGAACAGATTGGCTTGATGGACGAAGGATATTTTATGTATTACGATGATGTTGACTACTGTCGGACAGCAAGCAATGCTGGCTGGAAGGTTCTCCACTGGCCTGAAGCAAGAGTCGTCCATCTGCGCGGCGGGAGTGGGAAAGTCAAAGAGGCTATAGCTGCTCGTAAACGACCTCGAGCTTACCTCTATGCTTCCAGAACGAGGTACTTTACTAAATTTTACGGTCCAGTTGGGGTGTTAATCGCCAATCTCTTTTGGCTCGCTGGTCGAGCTATTTCACTAGGACGTGAATTAGTAGGAAACAAAGAGCCACATACTTGTGAGTATACAGCTCAGGATAATTGGATGAACTGGCGCAACCCGATGAAAGCACCACTGATACCGGAAACAAACAAATAATGAATAATTGTCCAGATTTTTTGATCATCGGCGCAATGAAATGCGCTACAACCCTACTGCATGATCAACTAGCCCCGCAGTCGGGTATTTTTATGAGTGAGCTGAAGGAGCCGAACTTTTTCAGCAATGATGAGGAGTACACAAAGGGGATGGAATGGTATCTTTCCCATTTCAAGCCAGCGAGTGTTGATGATTTATGCGGTGAGTCGAGTACACACTATACCAAATTACCAACCTATCCGCAAACAATTGAGCGCATGCAAAAACATCTGCCAGATGTGAAACTGATCTATATTATGCGCCATCCTATTGACCGACTAATATCGCATTACAGCCATGAATGGACGATGCTTGTGATTTCAGAGGAGATTAATCAGGCAATCACAAAATATCCTGAACTGATTGACTATAGTCGTTACAGTATGCAACTGAAGCCTTATTTTGAGGCTTTTGGTCAAGAGCGAGTATTGCCAGTATTTTTTGAAAGACTTGTGAGTCACTCCCAAGAAGAACTGGAGCGGGTTTGTCGTTTCCTTGGCTACCAAGGTACGCCCGAGTGGAAAGATCTTAGTGCTACCAATCTCTCAAATGAGCGATGGCGTAGTGGTCCATTGCGCACATTTCTGGTTCAGAATCCTGCACTCAAGGTAATTCGACAAAATTTAATTCCTAAGAGTTGGCGTGATCAAGTCAGAAAGTCATGGTCATTGAAAGAGAAACCAGAGATTGAACCGCAACAGATAGACTATCTCAAGACTATCTTCGATGAAGACTTGGCTGTACTTGGCTCCTGGTTGGGTACTGAATTATCTTGTGATAATTTTAAGGCTACAGTAAAAGAGCGTTCTAGGGAGTGGGTGGAGCAGGGGTGAGCGAAAAAAAGGGTGGGGAGCTGGGGGAGCTGAGGGAGCTGAGGGAGCTGGGGGAGCTGAGGGAGCTGAGGGAGAAGAGAGAACTTATAATTTTTGGATACTTAGCTAGGAAATCCCACCGAAAATTTCACCTCATATCATGTCCGCCTAATCGCTTACGATAAACACTTCTCCGCGTCCCCGCGTCCCCGCGTCTGGAGCGTCAGCCTTAATGATAAGTATTCAACCAGACATGATATCACCCGTGGAGCAGATAGATTATTAGCCTTGGTTGAAATAACTAGTGCAGCGGGCATGGAAATAACCCACCAGGAAAGAGATCGATATAATCCTTACTCTATAAGCATTCTTAATTCTTAATTCTTAATTCCGCGCAGTGGTACTGAGTTAGGTTAGGAATTGGAGAAAGATGCTCATTGCTTTATGACTCAGTTTTCTTTCTTCCATTTGATTCTTGAAATTTGAGAAAAAAAGCTTGAGCTACTGACATCTTACTAAGATGGCAGTTATGATGTATAGAGTAAGCTTTATGTTCGTATATCTACTTATATTGTAAGAATCACAATGCAATTTATGCTACACGCTTAATGTTAATTTAATTACTAGGTTAAAAGATTAAAACAGTACTGGCAGTTTTCAAAGAAAAGTGAGTACTTTGGAAAAGTAAAATTTTAGCAAGAATAGGGGAGAGTTAGTAGTGAATATTATCCCGACAGAAATACCTGATGTTTTAATTATTGAACCCAGATTATTTGGAGACGAACGTGGTTTTTTCTATGAAAGTTACAATGAAAAATATTTTACAGAAAAAACCGGAGTAACAGTTAATTTTGTCCAAGATAATCATTCCCGTTCTACCCAGAATGTTTTGCGGGGTTTGCACTATCAGATTCAACAAGCTCAGGGAAAGCTAGTGCGGGTCATCTCCGGAGCTGTGTTCGATGTGGCAGTAGATCTGAGGAAAAATTCCCCTACCTTTGGTCAATGGGTTAGTTGCTTAATCAGTGCGGAGAATAAGCGGCAGATTTGGGTACCAGCAGGATTTGCCCACGGCTTTTTAGTGGTCTCAGAAGTAGCGGAGTTTTTGTACAAAACTACTGATTACTATGCTCCTCAGTATGAGCGTACTTTGCTCTGGAATGACCCCGATTTAGCCATTGATTGGCCTCTAAAGGCAGACCCAATTTTATCTGCTAAAGACCAAGCCGGTCAGCCCTTAAAGACAGCTGAGGTTTATTCATGAAACAAATCTTACTTACAGGTATTACGGGACAACTAGGTAAAGAACTGGAACAGACTCTAGCTCCCCTGGGTAAGGTGAATGGTTTTAGCCATCAGACTTTAGATCTAACCCAACCAGACAAAATTCGTCAGGTGATTCAGGAGCTCAAACCTGATTTCATTGTCAATGCTGCTGCTTATACGGCAGTTGACAAAGCTGAAACGGAAACAGAACTGGCAAACTCAATCAACGGTACTGCTCCTACCATCATGGCTGAGGAAGCTCAAAGCTTGGGAGCAACTCTGATCCATGTTTCCACAGATTACGTATTCAATGGTCAAAACAATACTCCCTATCTTGAAGAAGATACCCCCAATCCAGTCAATTGCTACGGTCACTCCAAGCTGATAGGAGAAGAGGGAATCCAGAAAAGTTGCGATCGCTACCTGATTCTCAGAACTGCTTGGGTCTATGGTAGTTACGGCAAAGGTAACTTCGCCAAAACCATGCTCAGGCTGGGAGCTGAGCGTGAGGAACTGCGGGTAGTTGTTGACCAAGTTGGTACCCCTTCCTGGACGGGGGATATTGCTCAAGCTATGCTGGGATTGCTGACCCAATTAGCAAAGGAACAGACAGAAAATTCTCCTCCTACAGGTATCTATCACTTTACTAATAGTGGTGCTATCAGTTGGTATGATTTCGCCGTTGCCATCTTTGAAGAAGCCACACAACTGGGCTTTCCTTTAAAAGTGCAGCGCGTCGTGCCCATTACAACTGCTGAATATCCCACACCAGCCAAGCGTCCTGCTTATTCGGTGCTTTCTGGCAAAAAAATATCAGCAGTTTTGGGAAGCCATCCCCCCCATTGGCGCTCTGGACTTCGGCAAATGCTTCAACAACTCTATGCTCAATAATTATGAAAGCAATTATTCTTTCGGGCGGTAAAGGAACACGCCTACGCCCCTTAACTTATACTGGTGCCAAACAACTGGTTCCTGTTGCCAACAAACCAATTCTTTGGTACGGAATTGAAGCAATTGTCGCCGCAGGCATTACAGATATCGGCATTATTATCAGTCCTGAAACTGGACAAGAGGTTAAAACCAAAACTGGTAATGGCGATCGCTTTGGTGCAAAGATTAGCTATATTCTTCAGGATAAACCTGCAGGATTGGCTCATGCAGTCAAAGTGGCTCAACCTTTTCTCGGAGATTCTCCTTTTTTGATGTATCTAGGAGATAACTTGGTTCAAAGTGACCTGCACCTCTTCTGTGAACAGTTTACAACCCGAAACCTAGATGCCTTAACCCTCCTATGCTCTGTTGAAAATCCTAGTGCCTTTGGAGTTGCCAAGGTCGATGATGACGGCAGGGTGTTACAGTTAGTAGAAAAACCCAAAGTCCCTCCCTCTAATCTTGCATTGGTGGGAATTTACTTGTTTTCTAATGCTGTTCACCACGCTATTGCCTCGATCCAACCCTCTGCTAGAGGTGAACTGGAAATTACCGATGCGATTCAATACCTGATTGATCAACCTAAAAAAGTCGAAGCACGACAACTTGAGGGTTGGTGGCTGGATACAGGTAAAAAAGATGACCTCCTAGAAGCCAACCGCATTATTCTGGATACTTGTCTTCAAGCAGCTGTTGGGGGTGAAGTTGATGAACAGAGCCAAGTTATTGGACGGGTACAGATTGGTTCTGGTTCTAAAATCGTCAATTGCACGATTCGTGGTCCAGTGACGATCGGTAGCAACTGTCATTTAGAAAACTGCTTTATCGGACCTTACAGTAGTGTAGCGGACCAAGTCACCCTAATTGATGCGGACCTTGAGCATAGTGTGATTTTGCAGGGAGCTAAGGTTGTAGGTATTCACCAACGGGTTGTTGACAGTGTGATTGGACAACGTGCTCAGTTGAAGGAAGCCCCCCAGCGTCCTAAAGCTTTACGTTTCATGATTGGCGATGATTCGCAAATCGAGTTAGTTTGATGGAACGTTGTAGTAGCGTGGCACGACTAAAACTGTAGGTTGGGTGGAACGAAGTGAAACCCAACAATTCGGGTTTTGAAGTAATGAGTAATGAGTAATGAGTAATGAGTAATGAGTCAAAAATTCATGTTGAGATTTCCAGGTTAAAATGCAATGTTTTTTAGTCTATTGATACAAAAGCCTTGCACTTACGTTGAGATTAACTCAAAACTTGTTACTTGTTACTCGTTACTTTTTACTTCCTAAAATGCTCCCATTTGACTTATTCAGCAAGCCCTACCTATTCTAAATCCGGCATACATATCCCTATTATGTCCGACCCTGTAGAGATGTTGTATGCAACGTCTCTACAGGGTTTTTGCGGTTTGCTTAAAACACCGGGTAGCTAACCCGAATTTTGTATTAGTTGTTACCCCTTCAGCCTCTGTACTCTAATCTTTGGAAACAATATATGTTTCTTGTAAATCGTCCGGAAAGACATCATTTATGTAGAAAAATGAAGGGAATAGGGAATAGGGAATAGGGAATAGGGAATAGGGAATAGGGAATAGGGAGCAGCTCATCTGGCAACAGTCAACAGTCAACTTTCATCACCTGGTGGTGAAATTTTTTCATCGGGACTGCCTTTGTTTCTTGAAAGCCATTAGCAATTAGCAATTAGCCATTAGCTATTAGCAATTAGCCATTAGCCATTAGCTATTCAGTGTTTCTTGAAAGATAAACTTATCAGCTATTAAGACATTATGAATAATTATAACCTCGGAGCCATATTTGGCACAGGTCGCAGTGGCACAACATGGTTAGGAGCAATCCTTCAGAGTCATCCAGCCATCTCATATCGCTTCGAGCCGTTTACTCGATTGCAAAAGACACAAGTTGAGATTAGTCAGGCATTGGAATTGATCCAGTCGGATGCTTTTTCAGTCAAAGAACTACCCTCTATTTACCAAGCCTTGTTGCCAGCTTACCCCGAATGTGAGAAACCACCATTCTTCCCCAAGAATTACCCAGTAAGATTTTCTTGGGGAAAATCTTTAACTTGGCCACTAGCTCGGAAAAATGCTCTTGGCTCTTGTCTATTTCGTTATTTATACACGCCCAAGGGTCAGCCAAAGCTTGTGTTCAAAGAGGTGGATAAAGCCAAGCTCCTCATACCGTTACTGGCACGAACCGAGATGCCAATAGCTTACATAGTACGTCACCCCTGTGCAGTGATATCGTCAGTCATGCGAGGTCAAAATAATTCCATAATGCCTAGTGGGAGACGTTCAGTGCTTAAGAATCTGCTGGCAAAATATGAGCCAATGCTTGCCGAACAATATGGAGAGCGGCTAGAGACGCTGAAGCTTTCTGAGCAAGAGGCATTGCTCTGGTTAGTGGAAGTGGGGCGCTCCGTGTCTGCCTGTCAGAATTCTCCTAATGGATTGTTAGTGATTTACGAAGAACTGACTGAGCGCACCCTAGAACTAACAGAGAAGATTTTTAGCCATTTTGGTTTAAATATGGCGCAAGAATCCGTTTCGTTTATCGAGGAGAGTACTAGCACATCATCTGCACCACGGATGAAGCGGGGAGAGATCGGCATCAACCAATACTTTACTGTGTTTAGGGATTCCAAAGTTTCTCGCGATCGTTGGAAACAAGAGATGTCCACAGAAGACCAACAGCGAGTGATGAAGATCGTCAAAAACAGCCCAGTATTTGCCCTCGCAGCAGAGCAGGGTTTATGGGTTTGAAAATGATTGGTTATTTGTTGTTTGTCATTGGTACAAAGGACTAATGATCAATGATGCTTGCATCCCACTCTTAAGAGAAAGTTAATACAAAATATAAATAATGTAAACACTTTGTCGTTAGTCATTGCGTTTGTCCTCATTTTTTGCTATTATTATTTTATAATGCTAAAATTGTGCGCCCATATATAAAGTACCACTTCTATATCCAGTCCTCCTAAGCACTTCAACTATCTCCCTTGTTGGATTAGCACTCTTGGTAACCTAATATCCTTGGATATTTGTTTTGGGTTACGCGATCGCTAAACCAACCTCAAGAAGGGTGAGCGAAAAAAGGATTGGGCAGGTTTTATTCAGAGGTTATCGCTATTACCACCAATGGTCTCGCTAAACCTGCCCCTACCAATAATGGTGATTTTGTCGTGCAATGCTGATGTTCAGATGCCGGACTTCTTGAAGAAGTCCGGCATCTTAGAATATCTCACCGATGCGATCGCACATTCATTTTCGATTTCTTCAAGAGGATATTGGTGATCGTCCCTTGGTAGACACTCTGTTACGGGAAGTAAAAATTATGGAAAATTATAACCTCGGAGCCATATTTGGCACAGGTCGCAGTGGCACAACATGGTTAGGAGCAATCCTTCAGAGTCATCCAGAAGTCTCCTATCGCTTCGAGCCGTTTAGTCGATTGAAAAAGACACAAGTTGAGATTCGTCAGGCATTTGAATTGATCCAGTCGGATCCTTTTTCTGCCACAGAACTACCATCTATTTACCATGCCTTACTGCCAGCCTACCCCGAATGTGAGAAACCACCATTCTTCCCCAAGAATTACCCAGTAAGATTTTCTTGGGGAAAATCTTTGGCTTGGCCACTAGCTCGGAAAAATGCTCTTGGCTCTCGTCTGTTTCGTTATTTATACACGCCCAAGGGTCAGCCCAAGCTTGTATTCAAAGAGGTGAATCAAGCCAAGCTCCTCATACCGTTATTGGCGCGGACTGAAATTCCCATAGTTTACATCGTACGTCATCCTTGCGCAGTGGTATCGTCAGTCATGCGAGGTCAAAAAGATTCCCTAATGCCTGACGGGAGACGTTCAGTGCTTAAGAATTTGCTAGCAAAACATGAGCCAATGCTTGCCGAACAATATGGAGAGCAGCTAGAGACGCTGAAGCCGTCTGAGCAAGAGGCATTGCTCTGGTTAGTGGAAGTGGGGCGCTCCGTGTCTGCCTGTCAGAATTCTCCTAACGGATTGTTGGTGATTTATGAAGAACTGACTGAGCGCCCCCTAGAACTAACAGAGAAAATTTTTAGCCATTTTGGCTTAAACATAGCCAAAGAATCAGTTTCGTTTATCGAGGAGAGTACTAACACATCATCGGCAGCGCGGATCAAGCGAGGAGAGCTCGGCATCAACCAATACTTTACCGTGTTTAGAGATCCCAAAGTTTCTCGCGATCGTTGGAAACAAGAGATGTCCACAGAAGACCAACAGCGAGTGATGAAGATCGTCAAAAACAGCCCAGTATTTGCCCTCGCAGCAGAGCAGGGTTTATGGGTTTGAGAATGATTGGTCATTGGTCATTCATTGGTCAAAGCGTACAAAGGATCAATGACCAATGAATGAAGCCACAATTGACGATGACTCTCAACCTGAGTTAGCTTGAAACCAGATTAGTTGTTCCTTAGAACAGCAGATCTACCAAAATCATTAGTGGTGTATGTGTCTCGATTCTTCATGAGTTCAGATTGGATATTCGGTAGATACATCAACCCTTTAAGTCTCAGGTCAAATTAAGCTAGTGTAATTGGTACAAAAGATGACATTTTCTGCACCAGAACAACCAATCTCCAGAGAACCAAGACGTTTACTAATTACTGGCGGTGCTGGATTTATTGGCTCGAATTTTGTTCACCATTGGCATGAACAATACCCAAGCGATCGCGTGATTGTGCTTGATGCTCTCACCTATGCAGGAAACCGCCAGAACCTGGCAGATTTGGCAGGCAATCACAATTTTCGGTTTGTTCAGGGAGATATTTGTAATCGTCCCTTGATAGAGGCTCTGTTGCGGGAAGAAGCAATTGACACAGTAGCCCACTTTGCTGCTGAATCCCATGTTGATCGTTCTATCTTAGGTCCAGATGCTTTTGTCCGCACTAATGTTGTAGGTACTTTTACTTTATTGGATAGCTTTCGACAACATTGGGAGCATCAAAAGTTTCCAGAAAAGTTTCGTTTCCTCCATGTTTCTACGGATGAAGTCTATGGTAGCCTCAATCCTGATGACGCTGGGTTTAGTGAGACTACACCTTATGCTCCCAACAGTCCCTACTCAGCATCCAAAGCTGGCAGTGATCATCTAGCCCGGGCTTATTACCATACCTATGGAATGCCTACGATCATCACCAATTGTTCTAATAATTATGGTCCCTATCATTTCCCAGAAAAATTGATCCCTTTAATGTGTATCAATATGCTTATCGGCAAATCTTTACCAGTCTATGGTGATGGGCAAAACATTCGGGATTGGTTGTATGTGGGAGATCATTGCCGTGCTTTAGATGTGGTGATTCATCAAGGTCAACCGGGTGAAACCTATAATATTGGTGGCAATAATGAAGTCAAAAATATCGACTTGGTTCATAAGTTGTGTGAACTCATGAATGAGTTAGCACCTGAGTTGCCGATACGTCCTACTCAAAAGCTGATTACCTTCGTCAAAGACCGACCCGGGCATGACCGGCGCTATGCTATTGATGCTACTAAAATTAAAACCGAATTGGGTTGGACTCCTGCAGAAACTGTAGAAGGAGGACTCCGTCGCACAATTGAATGGTATCTGAATCACCGTGATTGGTGGCAACCTTTGCTATCTCCAGAATATCAAGCTTATTACCAGCAAGTTTACGCAGTGTCATAGAGGAAATGCCTAAGCCAATATTTGATTAATTTATTAATAATTCATGACCAAAAAAATCAATTCTAAAACAGTCACCCTGGCTATTCTTTTTTGCTTGGGTTTAGCTTTGGTCTTAATTGCTGGGACTTTGCCCAAGATTATTAATTCAGGTAATTCAGCTCAAGATTCAGGTAATTCAGCCCAAGTAGAAACTGCTAGTCAGAGCAATAACTCAGCTAGTGGTGAACTTGCTCTCGGGACAAACCTGCATGGGATTGCTAATTGGTCAACGCAACTCCCTTTTTTGGACGGATTTAAATCTGCGAGGGGATGGATTACTCAGTGCCAAAGAAGAGAACCAAATTGCAGTGGCTCTTGGAATACGGAGGAATACGAAAAACTAGACTTAGACGAATATGGCTGGGTTAAATCCCTACCGGCTCCAGAAGAACCTCCAGAGTATACTCGTGTAGCTACAGTCATGTATAAAGATGTAGTTCGTTATCCTGGAGGACAATATGTAGCTCTCTATGATGGAGAAGGTACGATCGAATATGGGGCTGATGCTACCAAAGATGAGGCCGCATCAACCCCAGGAAGAGATATTATTAATGTCACTCCCTCGAAACGTGGCATACGGCTACTGATTACTGCTACTGACCCCAACAAAACTGGTAACTATATTCGCAACATTCGGGTAGTTCAAGCCAAGTATGAACAGACTTACGAGTCGGAAATATTTAATCCAGATTTTCTCGAAAAAATCAAGAAATTTCAAGCTATCCGCTTTATGGATTGGATGGGAACCAATCATTCTCAGCAAGGGGAATGGCAAAATCGAACTAAATTAGCAACAGCCTTCTATCGTAGCAAAACAGGAGGTCCACCAGTAGAAATCATGGTTGAACTAGCCAATCGGCTCCAAGTTGACCCCTGGTTTAATCTGCCCCATATGGCAACAGATGAATATATGACTAAATTTGCTGAAATAGTCAAAGATAGTTTAGATCCTAACTTAACAGCTTACTTAGAATACTCTAATGAGGTTTGGAATCCCAATTTTGGGCAATTTCAATGGGTCAAAGATAATGGTGAAATCTCAGGGCAAAATACCCCTCATCAATCCTATGGGGTAAGAACTGCTCAGATGTGTGATCTGTGGAAAGGTGTGTTTGGGGAACAAAGCAATCGAGTTAAGTGTGTTATGGGAACTCACACAGCCAATCCCTGGGTAGCAGAGCAAGTTTTAAATTGTGAACAATGGTCAGAAGCTCCCTGCTACAAGCATGGCATAGATGCTTTAGCTATAACCGCTTATTTTAGTGGCAGATTAGGTCTGCCTGCATATGAAAGTACCATCGAATCTTGGATAGATAATCCCAATATTGACGAATTTGAACAAGGCTTAACGCAACTGAAGGATGGTAGTGTTTTAGATCCATCACTGAATAAGAAAAAAGATTTTGGTAGTACTCAAGATTTGCCGCAAAGATTTAAAGACTATGGAGCAATTGCCCAAGCCAAGGGATTAGAATTAGTAGTTTATGAAGGTGGCAGCCATGTTGTCGGACGCCAAAAAGTCAAAAACAATGAAAAACTTACCAAGTTTTTTATAGAACTGCATAGGAAACCAGAATTTTATGATAGATATATGGAAATGCTCAATGCCTGGAAAGAGCACGAAGGAACATGTACTTTATTCATGAATTTTTCTGATATAGGCAAACCTAGTAAATGGGGAAGCTGGGGAGTTTTGGAACATGTAAACGAAGAAAGTTCACCTAGATATGATGCACTAATAGACTTTATAGACAAAAATTCTTAATAGTTGAATAACTAAATCGAAATCGGCATACTAAAAAAATAGTACAGCGTTTTTCATTTAGATGAGGTACAAAGAGCCTGGTTTTTGGGAATGGGGAATGGGGAATGGGGAATAGGGAATAGGATCTGTACCTCACTAGACTGAGAAATGCTGTATGAGAATAGTTTTATTAAACCGATAAAAAGACAAAAATGGTTATTAAGGAGAATGCATTGAAATACCACATAGTCTTAGGTAATCCATTTGATCTAGAAGGTATTAACCAAGATGCTCAAGCAGGAAAACGTCCTCGACATGTGATGTGGGGATTGAGCCAACAACTAGGGGCAGCTGTTCATCAACCAGGGGGGAACCCAGTATCACTTTTAGACAAAGTACTTGCCAAGATTACTTCTCGCCCAGAGCATTGGGCACTGGTTCGCAGTCTATCCTCAGAGCTAACCAGTGAAGATTTAGTATTTTGTACAGGCGAAGATGTCGGTCTCCCTCTAGGAATCCTGTGCGGTTTCAAGGGAGAAAGACCCAAGCTCGTTGTTACAGTGATGGCACCAGAACGACCGAGGGTGCGTGCTGCTTTAAAGCTGTTTAGCTTGGCAAATTCAATTGATCTATTTATGACCAATACCCGTCTTAAGGCTGATTTCCTCCGTAAATACTTAAACCTTAGTGATGAGCGCGTTTACGTGCTTTCTGAACAGACAGATACAAAGTTTTTCACACCAGGTTCAGCCTCACCAGACAAGTCACGACCAATGATTGCTAGTGCTGGTAGGGAGCAACGGGATTACCAAACCCTCGCTGAGGCTACTCGGGATCTAGACGTTGATGTGAAAGTTTGTGCTCTTGCTCCCAACCCAACTGCAAAGACACGAGTGCCTCAAGTCATACCCAACAATATGTCTTTCCACCCCTATGATTGGCCTGAATTTGCACAACTCTATCGCGACGCTGATGTAGTTGTTGTCAGTCTCCTATATAGCACTTACTCTCCAGGACTTACTAGCTTGATGGAAGCTATGGCTTCTCGACGTCCAGTAGTGATTACTCGGACTCCGGGTTTGGCTGAGGAACTTATCAAAAAAGGCGTTGTGATTGGCGTTAACCCCGGCGATCCTAATGATATGCAGCAAGGGATCCTAAAATTGCTGAACAATCCCCAGGAAGCTCAAGCTCAAGCTCAACGAGGTTATGAATTGCTACAGAAGGAACACACTAGCGAACAACATATAGAGAACCTCATCTCAGAGTTTCAAAAACTAACATCGTCCTCATTCAACTAACCTATAACCGTTAAAAACAAGCTAAATCCTCTTCCCTTCTGCCTTCTGCCTTCTGCCTTCTGCCTTCTGCCTCCTATCTTCTGCCTTGTTTCTTCAGAGCAACATAGAGAGTAAAAAATCCCAATGTCACAAGTACAAGAAACTATTCTAGTTACAGGAGGAGCCGGATACATTGGCTCTCATACTGTGTTGGCACTCTTAAAGGCAGGCTATGGAGTTGTTGTACTAGATAACCTGGAATACGGGCATCGAGAACTAGTGGAAAATGTTCTCAAGGTTCCTTTAGTAGTGGGAGACATTAATGATCGTCCAACTCTAGACCGGCTATTTGCTACCCATAACATTACAGCGGTAATGCACTTTGCTGCTTATATTGCCGTGGGAGAGTCAGTGCAGAACCCAGCCAAATACTACCGTAATAATGTTAGCGGTACACTGACACTTCTAGAAGCAATGGTAGCAGCCAATGTTAAGCGCATTGTTTTTGCATCAACCTGCTCTATCTACGGAATGCCTAAGCAAGTGCCAATGACAGAGGAACATCCTATTGCTCCAATTAATCCTTACGCTACTACCAAGCGGATGGTGGAGCAGATACTGTCTGATTTCGATCGCGCTTACGATTTACGCTCAGTAGTGTTTCGCTTCTTCAACGCCTCCGGTGCAGATCCAGAAGGACTATTGGGTGAAGACCACAACCCAGAAACTCACCTGATTCCCTTAGTACTCTTAACAGCTTTAGGTAAAAGGGAATCAATCTCTATTTGGGGAACTGATTACCCCACACCTGACGGCACTTGCCTAAGAGACTATATCCATGTCAGTGACTTAGCAAATGCTTATTTACTAGGACTAAAGTATTTGTCAGAAGGAGGGAAGAGTGAAGTCTTTAACTTAGGTAATGGCAATGGCTTTTCTGTCAAACAAGTGATTGAAACAGCTGCTTCTGTGACAGGAGTGGAGATTAAAGTATTAGAATGCGATCGCCGAGTTGGAGATCCACCAGTTTTGGTAGGTAGTTGTGACAAAGCAAAAAACATCTTGGGTTGGCATCCCCAATACTCTGACCTTAGCGATATCATGCTACATGCTTGGCAGTGGCATCAAAAGCGTCATAGTGGTCATGAGTAATGAGTAATGAGTAATAAGTAATGAGTAATGAGTAATAAGTAATGAGTAATGAGTAATAAGTAATAAGTAATGAGTAATAAGTAATAAGTAATGAGTAATAAGTAATAAATAACAAATTCAGGAGACAAGAGGTGAAACAAGTAGGATTAGTTGTTATAGGACGCAATGAAGGTGAACGTCTTCGTCAGTGTCTGCTTTCGGTAACGGGAAAAGTAGCTCATATTGTTTATGTTGATTCTGGTTCAACAGATGGCAGTATTGAGATGGCGCGATCGCTAGGAGTAGATGTAGTTGAACTTGACTTGTCTATCCCTTTTACAGCTGCTCGTGCTAGAAATGAGGGCTTTGCTCATCTGCTGCAAGCAAATTCACAGATTGAATTTGTCCAGTTTGTGGATGGTGACTGTGAGGTAGTTGAGGGATGGCTCGCTCATGCTCAACGGGAACTTGAGACTCAACCTGAGGTTGCCGTGGTTTGTGGTCGCCGCCGGGAGCGCTTTCCAGAACAAACTATTTATAACAAATTATGCGATATTGAGTGGGATACACCAGTAGGCGAAGCCAAAGCTTGTGGTGGGGATTCCATGATGCGCACAGCAGCCTTCCAACAAGTTGATGGTTTTAATTCTACACTGATTGCTGGTGAGGAACCAGAACTGTGCGTGCGGTTGCGTGAACAAGGATGGAAGATCCTCCGCCTTGATGCAGAAATGACCCTACATGATGCTCAAATGACTCGTTGGAGTCAGTGGTGGAAGCGCTTTCTGCGAGGAGGCCATGCTTATGCAGAGGGAGCATGGTTACATGGTCGAAGTCCAGAACGCCATTGGGTAAAGGAAAGCCGGAGCATTTGGTTCTGGGGTTTGATGATCCCACTACTAGCTTTGGGGACAGCATGGCCTACCCGTGGATTGAGTTTATTGCTATTGGGTGGCTATCCTATGATGGCTTATCGTATCTATCGCTATTATCTACAACAACGGGGTCTTAACTCAAAGGCAGCTCTACTTTATGCTGTATCTTGTATGCTGGGCAAGTTTCCCCAATTACAAGGTCAGATGCAGTTTCACCTAAGCAGGTTGTTGGGACGGCGTTCTTCATTAGTTGAGTACAAGACAGCAGCAACAATGGGTGATGCGGAACTAACTTCTTGAGTTCAAGGAGTAGTAATCGCGATCGCATCTTCCAAGAGAAGAAAGGTTATGACAGGCAAGATGCCTGTTCCACAAGTTATTGAAGATAGGTGCAACAGTCTCTGATAAATCTTTGTGTTCTTTGTGCCTTTGTGGTTTTTCCTAAAAGGCGGTCATGATATGGCTAGGGGTTGTAAATTGTCGAAAATGCCCACCCTAAATCTTACTGCTGCTCGTCCCAGTTTCCCTGACGGAGTGACAAAAGAGCAATAGATATAATTGTGATGTCACTGTTGATCTTCTCAAAAATCATGTTGAGAATCAAGGGAAAAAAGGGGGGAAACGTAGACACCGATAATGAGCGATGAAAATTCCGACCAAAGTGTCATTGTCATTGTTGATGACAACCCCACTAATTTGGGGGTATTATTTGACTTTTTGCATGATTCTGGCTTTAAAGTCTTAGTAGCTCAGGATGGTGAGAGTGCCATCCAAAAAGTTGAATATGCCTATCCCGATCTTATTTTGCTAGATGTTATGATGCCGGGAATTGATGGTTTTGAAACTTGTTGCCGTCTCAAAGCTAAAGCATCAACCAAAGACATCCCAGTGATTTTTATGACTGCCCTTTCCGAGACAGTGGACAAAGTCAAAGGTTTCAATCTCGGTGCGGTGGATTATATTACCAAGCCAGTGCAGCAGGAAGAAGTCATAGCTAGAGTCACTACTCATCTGAAGATCCAGAAACTGCAAAAGAAATCGCGAGAACAAAATGTCCAGCTGCAACAAGAGATTAAGGAAAGACAACGAACAGAGGAATCCCTGCGACAAACTGAGGCAAAATATCGCAGCATCTTTGAAAATGCCAGCGAAGGTATCTTTCAGACGATACCTGGGGGAGGCTATATAACTGCTAATCCTGCACTAGCAAAGATTTTGGGCTACGATTCTCCCAAAGAACTGATGGAGACAATCACGAATATCGACGAGCAGCTTTATGTAAATCCCAGTAGTCGAGAAGATCTAGCCACTCTTCTGCAAAGAGATGATGTCTTGACTGATGTCGAGTCTGAGGTTTATCACAAAAATGGTCGCACTATTTGGATTTCGGAGAATATACGCGCTGTTAAAGATATGAGTGGCAATTTGCTTTACTACGAAGGCACTGTTACTGATATTTCAGAACGCCGGCAGACAGAATTTGTTTTGCGCCTAGCGCGAAAAAAGGCGGAACTCCTGCTGCTTAATATCTTGCCCCAACCGATCGCAGAGCGCTTGAAAAAGGATAAAGGGACGATTGCTGAGAATTTTGAAGAAGTAACTGTAATGTTTGCTGATTTAGTTAACTTTACCAACTTCTCAACTCAAACCTCTCCCAAAGAACTAGTGGAACTTCTCAATCAGATTTTCTCAAAGTTTGACCGACTAGCCCAACACCATGGTGTAGAGAAAATTAAGACAATTGGGGATGCCTATATGGCAGTCGCCGGTTTACCTACACCTAGTCCCAATCATGCTCAAGCGATCGCTCAAATGGCGCTGGATATGCAAGAGGCAATTACCCAATTTAACACCGAAACTAATGAAAACTTTAGTCTTAGAATTGGGATCAATAGTGGTCCGGTGGTTGCTGGAGTAATTGGTATCAGAAAATTCAGCTATGATCTATGGGGTGATACCGTAAATACCGCTAGTCGTATGGAATCGCATGGTATACCAGGTTACATTCAAGTAACAGCCGCCACTTATGAGCTATTAAAAGATCAATATGTATTTGATAAGCGTGGTCCTATTGAGATCAAAGGCAAGGGACAAATGATCACTTATATACTTGAGGGAGCAAGAGAGCAAGCAACGATCGCATCTTCCTCTGAGAATGAAAACAGTATTTTTTAATTGCTAATTGCTAATTGCTAATTGCTAATTGTTAATTGTCTCCCCAGCTCCCCCATCTCCCAGCTAAAAGTTCCTTAATCGTAGTCCAAGTGTTCAACTTGTCTACTATCTAAATGATGAGGCATAAATTCAGGGCGACGCCTAGGTGTCATCGAGGGTGGCAAAGCCGTGTATGGGTTTTGAACTACATAGGTTGTACGAGGTGGGCGCTGTTGTTTGGAAAGCAAAGCTAAAGCTGAGATTACAACAATACCGCCACTAACAGTAACTGCCATACCTCCTAATCCCCAAACTAGCCCTGGAAGGATTACATTCTCTTTCTCTTGCTTTTGTTCAAAGGCTGGAGCAACTGATGATGGAACCCCTATCTGTGAGGGTAAAGTATTGATGTCAGCCTGTGCTGTTAGATTATCAATGAGCAACTGCTGATTTTGTAATTGAGCTTTGAGCTGCTCAATTTCATCTGTTTGCCTCTCAAGTACAGCTGTAACCTGTTCTGGATTAAGCAGCTGCTGCTGTCCAAACATATCTGAACCCGGTGAAGCAGGAGTCCGGAGTGGCGGTGTTGTTAAATAAGGATTAGAGGTATCGTAGGGATTGGTATTAGTCTGTGGGATGGGCAGTGAGCGGGCAGTAGGCAATTGCATTGCCCCGGTATTGTCTCCTCCCTTAAGTACAAATAGAGCAGCTACCCCAGCTAGCGCCGCTCCCGTCAAAAAAGCCATACTATCACTCATAACTCTTGCCTCTCAACTGGGACTGGATCAAAAATAACTCTAACTGATGCACTCTGATACTCTTCACTTTAACTTTACTCAACTTAGATTAGTATGCCATCTACTCATTTAGCATAGTGGTCATTCTTTATCTGTATTAATTAAATTCAAAACTAAATTGGTGAAATTATCACGCCCCAAGGAACTATACAGCTCCCGACGCTAAATCGGAGATTATAGCGCTGGGCTTCTGGGGGTTGATGCTAAGCCGTTCACTATTATATTGGTCAATGCTGAAAATAGGCTAGCCAAGATTGAAAAAAATGGTTAGAGAATAGAGCATCTGCCTTTATATCCAGGTTCTTCCGGTTTTATGGGTAAAATATCGTTTTTGATACCAAGGAATCGGAAGCGGAATTCTTGCATTCAAAATGCTTACAGAGTAAGGATTCTATCGATCTCAAACTGGTCGCTTATTTCCGCTGCACTTCCGTCTGAGGTTACATCTCACAAATAAGCACATGCACCACTACGAGAAATTACTTACATAATTCCCTTATAGAGGGCTGAGTGGAATATAGTTCAAGATATAGCAATCCTATTTGAGAGCAACACAGCGATCAAGCTATAGCAAGGGTTAGACGGATATTTCATGGTGTCCCTATTTAGGATTGCTGTATCAACGGTTTAACTTTAAGTCAGTGTTATTATCCTATAGCCAGTCTATTTTATTCGTGAACATACAAGCGAACGGAGGGAACAGGAGACAAGAAACGGAGAACAAGCAGATTTAATGTTTCATTTAGACTCGCTATAGCTCTGGGTAGTCACCTGTCATACAAGCTCAGAAGTTGTTTTTTTATAACTTTTTTTTTGAACTATATTTAGTAATTACAATGACTTCAATAATATCTCGAAAAATATGTATGCTTGGCGATTTTGGTGTAGGGAAAACAAGTTTAATTCGTCGCTTTGTGGAGCGTCAGTTTAGCGACAAATATCTGTCAACAGTAGGAGTAAAAATTTCTCGCAAGACTGTTAGTCTTAAATCAAAGCTGCATCAAAAGTCGATGAGTGTACAGATGATGATCTGGGATTTAGAAGGGAATACTAAATTTAAAGCAATCACTCCAACTTACATTCAGGGAGCTCGTAGTGCCGTGATCGTGGGAGATCTAACCCGTAAAGCAACTATTGAGCATATTCCAGATCACATTCAATCTTTTTTGTCGGTTAATTCTAAGGGATTTGTTATTGTTGCTTTGAATAAATCAGATTTAATTAATCAAGATGAACTAGCAGAAATTAGTGGCTTCCCTCAGTTTAAAGGTCATAATCAAGTAATTGCCACTTGCCTAACTTCAGCTAAAACTGGAACATCTGTAGACCAAGTTTTTTATAAATTAGCTTATAAAATGATTCAACTATCATAACTATTGATTAAGACAGCCATTACTAAGGTATTTTTCAAGTAAAGAATGTTTAAATATAGAAAGAAAGTTTGATGATTTTTAAGGCAATTAAATATAGAATATAGGTATCTATAACTTATCTTTTTTACTATTGATTTGAGCTTGGCAATGCAACAACCTCTACCCAAACAGTCTCAACCAAGTCTACTTGAGAACAGATGCCCAAGCTGCGTATCCATGAAATTGGAAGGAATACCTGTTCAACCAGATCAGATTGAACTGTACTTAACAATCAACTTTAATGTGCAGTGTGAGTCATTACCTGGGGGTAGCATTGCATTTGGTTTAAAAGGAGGAAAACTTCAGCTAAGGCTAGAAAATGGTAAGATTCACCATCAATTCCGGGAATTAACTGGTTCACTGGCACTTTCTCTCCAGCAAGAAAGCCAAAAATCCAATAGTAATCAAACTCAAATGAGTGTAGAAGGTTCTGAAGCCGACAGTTACCCGCCAGCTCAAGCTGATGTCGATACAGAGCAGCTTGAGGACACCAAAGAACAATTGCCAGCGATTACTTGTCAGGTAGAAACGAAGGGTTCCCAGAAAAATCCAGTCTGGGATTTTGCAGTAGAGACAGAAAAAACCGTTTTGCAAGGTTTATTCAAGAAGGTAAAGTTAGCTACCTTAAATGCGATCGCTTTTCCTTGCTCTGTAGAAGCAACCTTTGATGTATCACTCCAAGATATCTATCTAATTAGAGTTCAAGGACTTTTGCCAGGAAACCTTAGTACTAATCAACTAGCAATTTTAGAAAGAGGGATTGCACATCTGTTGCTCACAAGAAAATTAAAGCCCTATCTAAGTCGGATAGAGTTACAATTTGATTCAATCAGCTAGAAAAAGCTACATCTAATACAGTACCAATTGTCATTTTCATCCTGGCAATAGTAGCATCCATCCCACCAAATACAAGTATCGTAAGTAGATACAAAACGCTCCGAATTTAGGAGTGTTGCTACTTCATCTTTCTTGTCTGCGGTAGGTTTGTGGGCTTCTTGATCAAGGATCTTGTGTAGCTCTTCAGAAACAGGATCTAAGTGGTAGGTTTGCGCCATTTTAAAATTTCTTAATTATTTGACTTTACGGGTAAAGGAGAATATCATATCAAATTCAGGTTAGGCGTCCCTTGAGCTAAAAAAGGCAAGGTAAAATCTATGTATAGCAAGCTTTTCTCAATCAATCAGTAGCCTAATATAACCAGATTTGGTGTCACTTGCTAGTAGAGTTCTTAATTAAAATTTTCTTTTCTACTTGATTAAGATAAGGCTTCCACCGCTTGATGCCAGCAAGCGGTGGTCTCTAGGTCTACAATCTCAGAAAGTTTTAGGGAAACGGGGTAGTGATACCAAATCCGGGTTAGATACCCTCGTTGTGAGAAAGCTGGGGAAGCTGAGGGAGCTGGGGGAGAAAAACCCACTCAATAATAACGGAGGTAAAACAGGCGGATTTAGTATGAAATCTTAACCTACTGCTTGGAGCAACAACTCTTGTTGCTTAGATGGTAATACCTTTACCTGCCCTTGATCATCGACATCAATTACAGCAGTCTCTCCATCTTTAACTTGACCAGATAGCATTGCTTCAGCCAAACTATCTTCTAGGAGGCGCATAATCGCCCGTCGCAGAGGTCTTGCACCATAACTAGGGTCATAACCTTCTACCACTAAGTGTTCTTTGAACCGTTCTGTAACTTCTAGGGTGATAAAACGTTCACTCAACCTTGTGGAAATATCACGGAGCATAATCTCAGCGATTTGCTTTACCTCATCCCTCGCTAGCTGACGGAAGACAATAATTTCGTCGAGACGATTAAGGAACTCAGGACGGAAGTACTGCTTGAGTTCTTCGTTAACCAAGGTGCGGATGCGATTGTATCGAGACTCAGCTTGGTTATCGGAAAATTCAAAGCCAAGACCACCACCACCTTTTTCAATCACCTTAGAGCCGATGTTAGAAGTCATGACAATCAAGGTGTTCTTGAAGTCTACAGTACGACCCTGAGCATCAGTTAAGCGACCATCATCCAAAAGTTGTAGCAGCAAATTGAACACATCAGGATGGGCTTTTTCGATTTCGTCGAATAGTACCACAGTATAAGGCTGGCGGCGGACGGCTTCGGTGAGTTGTCCTCCTTCGTCATACCCAACATATCCTGGTGGCGAACCAATCAGCTTGGAGATAGTGTGGGACTCCATAAACTCTGACATATCGAGCCTAATCATGTTTTCTTCCGAACCGAAGAAATAGGAAGCAAGTGCTTTAGTAAGTTCCGTCTTGCCAACTCCCGTAGGACCAGAGAAAATGAAGCTAGCAATAGGTCGGTTAGGGTCTTTTAACCCTACTCTTGCCCGACGAATGGCACGAGAAACGGCAGTAACAGCTTCATCTTGACCAATGAGTCGCTGGTGCAAGGTATGTTCTAAATGTATCAGTAACTCTGATTCAGATTCAGTTAGCTTGTTGACAGGCACTCCCGTCCAAGCAGCAACTATATCAGCAATGTTTTCCTCCTGCACAATTGGGGAGATAGTCGCTTTATATTCTTCATCTTTGCTACTGAGAGCTTGCAGTTGGTTTTGCAGTTCCAACTCTTGATCTCGTAATTGTGCCGCTTTTTCAAAATCTTGGAGTTTGACAGCCTCCTCCTTTTCCTTAGTAATGTGACGTAGTTCCCTTTTGAGTTCCTTGGTAGCTGGAGAAGCCTGATAGTTGAGTAAATGAACGCGACTTCCAGCTTCATCAATCAAGTCAATCGCTTTATCAGGCAAGTAGCGGTCATTGATATAGCGATCTGAGAGTCTAGCTGCTGCCTCTACTGCTTCATCAGATATTTCTACCTTGTGATGCTGTTCATAAGCCTCTCGCAAACCATAGAGAATCTCAATTGTCTCCTCTACAGAAGGTTCTCCTACCATTACTGGTTGGAAACGACGCTCTAAAGCAGCATCTTTCTCAATGTGCTGACGGTATTCCTCCAGAGTAGTAGCTCCTAGGCACTGCATTTCACCCCTTGCCAAGGCAGGTTTCAGAATATTGGCTGCGTCCAGACTACCACTGAGAGCTCCCGCACCAACTAAGGTGTGGAGTTCGTCAATCACCAGAATGATATTTCCAGCTTGACGCACTTCCTCCATAATCTGGTTGAGGCGTTCTTCAAAATCTCCTCGGAAGCGAGTGCCTGCCATGAGAGAGGTGATATCTAGGCTAATTACTTGCTTATCTGCCAAGAGTTCAGGGACATTTTTCTTAACAATCCTTTGAGCCAAACCTTCTGCGATCGCAGTTTTCCCCACCCCCGGTTCCCCTAGCAAAACTGGGTTATTCTTGGTACGACGACCCAGAATCTGTACTACTCGTTCAATTTCCTTAACTCTACCAACGACTCGATCAAGTTTCCCTGCTGTTGCTAGCTGAGTCAAATTGCGACCAAACTCTTCCAAGGTAGCTGTTTTCCCGAAAGTATCCCCCATCACAGCCCCTCCTGGGTTTCTAGCTGTAGTGGTAGCTACAACTTCCCCTAAAGCTCTAATAACATTAGTGCGGACTTGAGCTGGGTCAACATTAAGGTTTTCCATTACCTTGGCAGCAACACCTTCTGTGTCCTTAGTGATCGCCAGTAACAAATGTTCTGGACCAATATAGTTATGTCCTAGCTGACGAGCTTCTTGGAAAGATTGCTCGAAAATTCGTTTAGCTTTGGGGGTAAAGGGTAGTTCAGCTGGTACCATCCCATAACCTCTACCAATAATTTGCTCTACCGAGTTTCGAGCTTTTGCTAAGGTTACACCCATTTGAGCCAGTACAATAGCTGCAACGCCTGTTTTTTCTCCAATCAACCCCAATAAAATTTGCTCACTTCCCACGAGGCTTTGCCCTAGGCGACGGGCTTCTTCCTGGGCAAGCATGATCGCTTTAATCGCTTTGTCGGTAAAATGTTCAAACATGATGAGCTTGCCTCCTGAAAGATTTAGGACCAGAGAGTATATTCCTCTTGGTGTATAAAGTTTTGTTTACCTTACTAAACACAATCTATCTCTATCAGCTGCACTTCAGCAGTGGGTAGAACCGTAATCTTTGGGGGTAGTTGCCGTTACTTTTAATATTTTTTCCTAAAATAGTTGAACAACCTAAGGGGGCGACAACCTATAGTCAAATGCTTGTTATGCAATCATTTGAGAGCCATGTATTCAAAAAAGATTAGTTTCTGTTGACAAGCTTATTGATAATAAGTTAGCGATCGCTAATTCCATCTTGAGAGCAAAACGCCTGGGTGACGCTACCAAGCACGTTAGCTTATTGATCAATGGTAAAGCGTCGATTACGGAGGAGGATATTGTGGATGCAGTCTCCTGGGCACGCCAAGACCCTTAGCTATGGTGATGCGAGTTTTTTGGATACGAATACGGTGCTATCTGCGTTGTTGTTTCGTAAGGGGCGATTGTCTTGGGTTCGGGAAGTCTGGAGCCAGCGACGGGCTATCCCGCTTGTTTCAGAAGTGACAGATAGACCAAATTATCCATTATCCATTATCCATTATCCATTGATAATTTATGACCAGTTTCTCGCTGGATGTAATCTAGAATTTTTTGATAAGTATCCAAGTCTTTATAACTATTAATAATAATGGGAATAGAACTATCAGGTAGCCAAAACATTAACTTACCCCTAGGGTAATGACAAAAACTACTGATGCGATTGAGGTCTATGAGATATTCATTGCGCTCGTAAATAATTCTGATCCAAGACCCCAGCAAGGAGTGAGCAGCTAGCTTTTGGATATACTCCAAAACTTGTTGATGATTTTTATAGTTACTCTGTTGGGTCAGAATAATTGGTATGGCACTATCAGGCAGCCAGAAAGTTATCTTACCATTCGGTGCGCAAGCAAAAGCACTGATCCGGTCAAGATCAATTACATATTCATTGCGTTCGTAAGTAATTTTTATCCAGTAGGCCACGAAACCTCTTAACTTAAAAGCTGACTTCTGGCACGACAATAATTTAGAATTTAGAATTTAGAATTTAGAATTTAGAATTATTTTTCTTGTATTCTGCATTCTACATTCTACATTCTCTACACATAGCTCCGGTGGGGCAGCACGGAAAAGTAAAACTTTCATCTCGTGAAATGTCCGACGGGTTGCCGGGAGTCAACGAGAAGCCCGTGCTACAATCTCCGATTTAGCGTCGGGAGCTGTCACCACAGCAGTAGCATCCCCAACAGTAGCATCCCCAACAGGTCTAGGTACGTAAGAGTTTTCTTCAGCAGCACAAACATCATCGCGATCTGCTTGCAGCAGCGCTTCGCTATCGCAATTGTGTATGGCAGCCTCCACAAAGCCTTTAAATAAAGGATGGGGACTACTAGGTCTCGAGGCAAACTCTGGGTGGAACTGACTTGCCAAGAAGAAGGGGTGAGTGGGTAGTTCAATCATTTCGACTAAGCGAGTATCAGGAGAGATACCACTGATTACATAGCCAGTTTCTGAAAATAGGTTCCGATAGGCATTATTAAATTCATACCTGTGCCGATGGCGTTCATAAATTACTTCCTTTTGATAGAGGGAAGCTGCTAAAGTATTTGGTACAAGACGACAAGGATATAAACCTAAACGCATCGTTCCGCCTAAATCAACTACATCCTGTTGCTCCGGTAACAGATTAATCACTGGATTTGCCGAATCAGCAATAAACTCGGCACTATGAGCATTATCCAATTTAGCAACGTGGCGTGCCCATTCAATTACAGAACACTGCATCCCCAAACACAAGCCTAAAAAAGGAATTTGGTTGATACGAGCGTATTCAATTGCCGCAATTTTGCCATCAACACCCCGAACTCCGAAGCCACCTGGCACAAGGATACCACTCACTTCCTTCAGAAAATCTTCAGCACCGTAGGATTCAATATCTTCAGAACTAACCCAACGGAGTTTGAGTTCACTCTCCATCGCGATTGCGGCGTGCTTTAGAGCTTCTACAACTGAAATATAGGCGTCGTTTAACCTGGTATACTTGCCGACGAGGGCAATCTCAATTTGGTGAGTGGGGCTTTTCATTCGCTCAACTAGAGTTTGCCACTGGCTTAAATCCGGCTCCCTTTGGGACAGCTGCAAGATTTCCAAAGTTTGCTGGGCTAGTCCTTCTTGCTCCAGGATTAGAGGTACTTCGTAGATACTGCTAGCATCAATAGAAGTAATCACCGACTCTACTGGTACATCACAGAATTCTGAGAGTTTCTCTTTAATTCCAGGATGTAAGGGGCGATCGCACCGACAAACTAAGATATCCGGTTGAATACCGATGGAGCGTAGTTCCTTGACTGAGTGCTGAGTTGGCTTAGTTTTCATCTCTCCAGCCACAGGAATCCAAGGCAATAGTGTCACATGCATATACAGCACGTTATTGCGCCCAACATCTTTACGGAACTGGCGAATTGCTTCCAAAAATGGTAGAGATTCAATGTCTCCCACCGTACCACCAATTTCGGTAATCACTACATCAGGATTAGTGTTTTGAGCAACCCGATGGATGCGATCTTTAATTTCATTAGTGATATGGGGAATTACTTGTACTGTCCCCCCCATATACTCCCCGCGCCTTTCCTTATTAATTACTGCTTGATAAATTGAGCCAGTAGTAACACTGTTCAAGCGAGACATAGAAGTGTCAGTAAAGCGCTCATAATGCCCCAAATCCAGATCCGTCTCCGCACCATCTGCTGTCACAAACACCTCTCCATGTTGAAAAGGGCTCATTGTGCCAGGATCAACGTTAATATAAGGATCTAGCTTAAGAATGGATACAGAATAATTTCGTGACTTTAGCAGACGTCCTAAGCTGGCAGCGACAATTCCCTTGCCGATACTGGAAACAACACCACCTGTTACGAAGACAAACTTACTCATCAAAATTTTAAGAACACAGACTTTTACCAGGTTCACCCTGTTAATTTTGACACAATTATCCAGAGTTGCTCTCTGTCGGTAGTATACTTAGTAGCGCTGCGCGGAATTAAGAATTTAGAATTTAGAATTTAGAATGCTTATAGAGTAAGGATTCTAACGCTCTCAAACTCGTCAGTTACTTCTGCCGCACTGCACTTAGGAACTTCCAAATAAAAAAATCCCATTCATCTTCAAGCAGGGGAGCTTGGGAGATGGGGAAATGGGGAACTGGGGGAGCTGGGGGAGCTGGGAGAGCTGGGGAAGATAAGGAGGCAAGGGAGAAATTCCCAATTAGCAATTAGCAATTAGCAATTAGCAATTAGCAATTCCCAATTCCCAATTAATTTCAAGAGAATTTGGTGAGGAATCCTAAAAATCGCTTAGTAGTAGCCGTCAGTAGTGTCCGACGATAAGCATCTGCTGCCTTTTTAATTCCTTCGGCTTGAGTGGGATAGGGATGAATTACACTGGAGAGACCACTGAGTCCTACTTTGTTGACAATTGCTGTAGTAACTTCACTAATCATTTCACCAGCATGGCGAGCAACAATTGTTGCTCCCAAAATCTTATCTGAACCTGTCTGATGGTGGATTTTGACAAAACCTTCCTCTTCCCCATCTGCGATCGCTCGGTCTACGCTACTAAAAGGTATCTTAATCGTACTGACATCATATCCTTGCTCTTGAGCTTGATATTCATACATCCCCACATGGGCAATTTCTGGATCGGTATAGGTAGCCCAAGGCATAACTAAATTACTAAGTTTATAGCGTCCTAAGCCAAAGGGAGAAAAGAGAGTATTTTTAATCACAATTCGCGCTGCTGCGTCAGCTGCATGGGTAAACTTCCAATCCATACAGATATCACCTGCCGCATAAATTTTGGGGTTTGTCGTTTGGAGATGATCATCTACCTTCACCCCTTTTCGCTGGTCGTATTCTACCCCAACTGTTTCTAAATTCAGACCTTCGACATTCGGAGCTCTGCCTGCACCAATCAAAATCTCATCTACTGTTACCGATTCTTCCTTACCACTAGAACTCGTATAATAGAGAGTTTTACCTGCTTCAGTCTTCTCCACCCGCTGCATTTTGCAGTCTAGTACTAAGTCGATACCTTCCTGGATAAAGACATTTTGCACAATTTCTGCGGCATCGGCATCTTCCTTATTTAAAATATGAGAGCCGCGATGGAAGATTACTACTTCAGAGCCTAAACGGTGGAAAGATTGAGCCAATTCGCAACCAATCGGGCCACCACCAATTACCCCAAGACGCTTGGGACGTTCCGTGAGGGAAAAAACGGTTTCATTAGTAAGAAAACCCGCTTCTGCCATCCCATCAATTCGAGGTCTTACTGCCCTAGCACCTGTAGCAATTACTGCTTTTTTAAACCGGAGAGTCTGACCTCCTACTTCTACAGTACTATCACTAGAAAAACTACCATTACCTAAGAAAATATGAATACCATAGGTATCTCTAAAGCGCTTAGCAGAATCGTGATGACTAATCCCTGCTCTGAGCCTACGCATGCGCTCCATCACAGCAGGAAAATCTACCTCAATATTTTCTGGAGGACGAATGCCAAATGCTCCTGCTTCTCTCATTTCGGCAACTACGCGAGAGGAACGGATTAGACATTTGGAAGGCACGCAACCCACATTCAAACAATCCCCACCCATCAGATGCTTTTCAATTAAAGCAACCTTCAAACCGATGTCCATACCCGCTGCTCCGGCAGCTACCACTAATCCAGCAGTACCAGCACCAATCACTACCAAATCGTAACAATCAACGGGTTTGGGATTGACCCAATCTGGCGGATGAACGTAGTTAACCAAGGTCCGGTTATACTCATCCATTGGTGGAACAGTTACTCTCTCGAATGCGGAATTGGACATAAATCACTCCTGTGCAAATTAAGAATTAAAAAAAATTTGGTTATTATTTATTGATTCCCGACAAACAACCAACAACTAATAACTAATAACAAATTAGGAAACTGCCTCATCTAAAGCTTTTTTAGCAACTTTCGTTACATAAATTGTCACAGCTACTGTTGCAATAAAACCAATAATCCGGATTGCCCACTGTACAGCAGCATTAGTAGGTTGATTTCCAGAACCAATCATGGCAATATCACCAGCTAGGGAGCCGATGTAAACGTACATTATTGTTCCAGGAATCATACCTAAGGAGCCTATTACATAATCTTTGAGAGAAACTCCGGTCAAACCATAGGCGTAGTTTAAGATGTTGAAAGGAAATACAGGAGATAGTCGGGTTAAGAGGACGATTTTTAATCCTTCTCTACCAACAGCTTCATCAATTGCTGCGAATTTTTTGTTACCTTCAATTTTTTTAGAAACCCAGTCTCTTGCCATATAACGTCCGACTAAGAAAGCGGCTGTAGCTCCTAGGGTGGCACCAATGAAAACGCAAAAGGAACCCAAAAATACCCCAAAGAGTACGCCAGCACCTAGAGTTAGGATTGAGCCTGGTAAGAAAGCTACGGTTGCGATGATATAGATAACAATCAACATGATTGGTCCAGTAGGACCAAGGTTCTCAATCCACTGTAGGGCATCTAGTAACCATTGTTGGGGATTGAATCCCTGAGCATTAGCAGATTCTTGAGCCAGGGTAGGGGAATTAGCAAATATAAGGGTGATACCTACTGTCAGCAGTGCTAATCCAGCTAGTCTGGAAAGCTTGAGCAGATTTTTGGTAGGGAATTTACTCTTGTTCCGTTTGTTTGTCATCGCTTGACCTCATTTGATTAAGATTTATAGTTAGTCTCTAGTGCAGCGCGGCAAAAGTAACTGACCAGTTTGAGATCGTTAGAATCCTTACTCTATAAGCATTCTAAATTCTAAATTCTAAATTCTAAATTCCGCGCAGCGGCACTAGTTATCATTAGTTGATTTGATGGTGTCTATTGTTCCATGCTATGTGCTCACAGCAGTAGCTGTAGCTAAACGAATTTACAGACAAGGGAACAAAGCCCAAGTCTTTCAAACGTGGGATGTAGCGTTGGAGCTTAAAAGCTCCGACGCTATAATAAATACCGAGGCACAGGTAGCTAACCTCTTTAAAAACCTGGCATCGAAAGATGAGAACCTTGAAAACTGAAGTTATGCGGTTTCGCATGGAAAATAGCTCGTGCGGGTAAAAACTTCAAGCGTCAAGCACGGAGACCGAGATTTTGAACTCCACTGTACGGCAGGACATGCCGAAACGGGCTCCCTGAAATGGGGGTAAACGCTTGGGCAGATATCGATCTCTGGGCGTTTGGCTTTAGGGCTAAACGTGTAAGTCGGATCGTTGAACCAAGAATCCCACTGCCTTTAGGCGTGGGAGTGTCAAAATGTGACATAAATTACCACCCAGTAAATTTTTATACTATTCTCATTGTTCACCTCAAAGGTGAAGAAATCTGGTTATTCTGCTGAATTTTTTTTGCAATAATTTCACGATTAACTGATGCTTTTTTCAGGAAAAACTCAGTTTTGTGAATTACTATTAGCCATTTTTGGTTATTTTTAATAACTGTCCAGCATTTTCTCCGATTATCCCGCTTATCCGCTGCTACAAATTTGCGATCGCAAATCGGTTAAGCTCATCCCACGACTAAAGTAAGTGGGATTTCCTAGCTAAGTATCCAAAAATTATAAGTTCTCTCTTCTCCCTCAGCTCCCTCAGCTCCCCCAGTTCCCCACCCTTTTTTTCGCTCACCCTCCTCCAACCCCTTGAAGGAGTTGGCTTGGCTTTCCCGTCGCTTTTTGTGAGCTTCTGCATGTTGTTGCAACCTTAGCAGGGAAGAAAAAATGCTGAATGATGGTCAAGGGGATAAGCTGTTGTGCATTTAAATTATTAATTAGTACTGACGCACGGAGCGGCAACGCGGAGATTTAGACGAAGTAGTTGAAATGCGTCTTAGCTTAGTGCATGGGGATTTAGTATGAGAGATATCTTTTTTCTTGGATTTTACTAATATACAATTTAAAAGCACAACAAGTTAACTGTGGAGAAAAAATTAAAAAATCTATATCAACTAGAACTCATATTTCCCCCTATTCTAGATCTAGAGATGATTGCTGGGAGTACTCGAAGATTCAATCTAAACTCGGCGATCGCTCAGCTCTGTCACTTTTTCCAGAACAATGCGACCTGATTTTAATGTCCCCATAATTTGCGAACAAAGGGATGCTTTCTTGAGCAATTGCATCGCAAAACTTTACCAACAATACCTTGACGCAGTGGTTCTCACTCAGATAATCTTGCCTTCAGAACTTCTAGATCAACTACAATGAGAGTTAGGATATTTCAATCGCTGAAATCCACAAGGGGCTTAAGCCCCTTGTCCTAATTTAAGTGAGGTTATCCATATATATTATGGAGAATATTTAAGTTAAATGTTTCAAATTATGAGCAGCTTAATAAACTGAATTGAAAGACTAGAGTTATTGGTATCGCTGGAAGTAAAACCTTCCCAGACCAACAGATAGTAAAATCTTTGCTCAAGCCTAATTTGGGCGTAATTGTCAGAATTTTAGCATTTATTAACACTTAGGAACTTCATCATGGCTGCTTCCCCTCAATCAGTACTTACATTCAATGGAACCAGTGATTACATCAGTGTTCCTGATAGTTCTAGTTTACAAATTTCAGCTTACACAGTAGAAGCCTGGATTAAGCCCGCTGGTAAACCCAATGAAGTTTGGAAAGGCATCGTAGGCAAACCAGGTCGGAATTACAATATCTGGATACACAATACTGGATATGTACACCACCGTTTTCATACGAAAGCAAGCACTAATTCTGGGATACCCAACACCGCAAGAAGTTCCATAAAATGGAATAAATGGAGTCATGTGGCCATTACAAACGATGGTAAGACGGCTAAGACTTATATTAATGGTCAGTTGAAAAAACAAGGGCCGACAGGAGGAGCCTTAATTGTTGATAAAACTCCCCTGTATGTAGCTCGTCGATTAGATCAGGAAAGCGGCAATTATTTTAAAGGTCAGATTGCTGATATTCGGGTTTGGGATCAAGTTCGTTCCCCAGATGAAATTAAAAACTTGATGGGACAAAGACTCAAGGGAGATGAAGCTGGATTGGTTGGCTATTGGCCGTTAAATGAAGGGAGCGGTACGACGGCAACGGATCTGACAGGGAATGGTAACCAAGGAACTATTCATGGAGGAACTTGGAAGGAGGAGGAACTCGACTTTATTACACCTGTTTCTTCTACAGATCAATCTTCAGAGACTGAGTTGATCGCAATCCAAGCCCATAATGGTCAATACCTCTGTGCCGAAGGAGGGGGTGGTGGCTCCCTTGTTGCTGATCGAGACAAGATTGATGTGTGGGAAACCTTTAGGTTGCATCAATTAGGAGATGGAAAAGTAGCAATCCAAGCCCATAATGGTCAATACCTTTGTGCCGAAGGAGGGGGTGGTGGCTCCCTTATTGCTGATCGAGACAAGATTGATGTGTGGGAAACCTTTAGGTTGCATCAATTAGGAGATGGAAAAGTAGCACTCCAAGTCCATAATGGTCAATACCTTTGTGCCGAAGGAGGGGGGGGCGGCTCCCTTGTTGCTAATCGAGACAAAATTCAAGATTGGGAGACTTTTGTCTTGAAAACAATGGCAGAAACTGTTCCGCAATCCGCACAGTCAGTACCTACATTTGATGGTAAAGATGATTATATTGAGGTTCCTTACAAATCGGAACTTAATCCCGCCCAGTTTACCCTATCCTGTTGGGTGAAAGTAGCAGGAGGACAGGGAAAATGGCGATCGCCCGTTACCTCTAGGAATGGTAAAGGAAGATATGAAGGATACAAACTTTATGCCGGAACAAACAATAAATGGCAGTTTTGGACAGGAGATGGTAAGCGTTGGGTAAACCTAACTGGCTCAAATGTAGTTCTCAATACTTGGACTCATATAGCTGCGACCTATGATGGTAGCAAGATGAGACTTTACATTAACGGAGAACCAGTAGGTACTCCAGTCCAATCCAAGATTAATCTCAATACAACCTATCCTTTACGCATTGGTGCAGGAAAAACCGAAGGCAATCCAGGCTTTTTCTTTAATGGTGAAATCACTGAAGTACGTTTGTGGAATCGAGTCCATTCCCAAGACGAAATCAAACAATTGATGAACCAGCGGCTCAAGGGAGATGAACCAGGATTAGTCGGTTACTGGCCGCTGAATGAAGGTACTGGTACAACCGTTGCTGACAAAACCAATCATGAGAACTCAGGAACTCTTCATGGTGCAACTTGGAAGGAGGAGGAATTAGACTTAAGCACATCCGATTCCTCCAAAGAAGAGACACAAACAAAAGAACTCCAGCCTGCTCTTACCTTTGATGGCAAAGACGACTATATCTCCATTGCTCTGAACGAACCAGAAACCGAAGTAACTCACGAATTTTGGTTTAAAACTGATTCTCCCAATTGTGGTTTCTTTTCCGTCGTCATCGGTAACAATTGGGGATACCATGACCGCCATCTCTATCTGAGTGGTGGTAACATTAAGACTCGCATTTGGAGCAACGAAGTCATCTCCAGCTCCAATCTGAAGCTAGCTGATAATAAATGGCATCACCTAGCGCATGTTTTTGGCTCCTCTGTTGGTGGTCAAAAAATATATATTGATGGTGAATTAGTTGCTAGTGGCTCCAAACATACGTCTGACGCTAACAAGCAAGATACAATTTGGATTGGCTACTCCGTCGATGCTCAGAAGAAGTATTGTCAAGGCCAAATTACCGATGTCCGTATTTGGAAGATTGCTCGTTCTCCAGAAGAAATCAAGCAATCGATGAACCACCGACTCAGGGGAGATGAGGAAGGATTACTCGGTTATTGGCCCCTCAATGAAGGCAGTGGTGCGATAGCGACGGATAAGACAAGCAATGGCAACCAAGGCACTATTTATGGAGCCGGTACATGGAAGAAAGAGGGAGGAGGTACATGGAAGCAGGAGGAAATCGATTTTCTCCAACCAGCTCCCCCCAAAGAGCAATCCCCAGAAACCAGTTCCGAAGGTGAGAGCGAACAGTCTCAGAAACCCGAAGAAGCAGGAGAACTGCTCAAACTCGGACCAAAAGGTAGCTCGATTAAGGGAACATCTTTTGAGATTTACCCCAAAGAAGAGGTATCCCAATCAAAGATTACCAGTATTAGTGTTGGGCATGCTTGGGCGATCGACAATCTTCAAGTCAAATATAAATCACCTAATTCTGATTCAGTTTTGCAGTGTAAAGAAGTTCCGAACCAATCTGGGGAGGAATTTACCCTGGAAGCAGGAGATTATCTAACAAAGATTTCAGGAAGTTGGGGAAGGCAAGCTCCTGATTATCCCAAAGAAGAAATTATCACCCTCCAGTTTCATACTCATAAAGGGGTTACCTCTAAAGTTTTTGGTGGCGGGAGTGGCAAACAGCAAGTAGAACCTTTCACCTTGGAAGCGCCTGAAGGTCAAGCAATTATTGGCTTCTTCGGTATTCATGGGGGGCGTCAGGATATCTTGACTTCCTTGGGAATTTATCTCAAACCTGTTGAGGAACCTGCACCAGCTCCACCCAAACCAGAAACTACTGATTCCCAGTCAGCTCTGATGTTTGATGGGGTTGATGATTATGTCAGCTTGCCGATTAGTAGTATTCCCGAAGGCAAGGAAATTACTATTAGTTTCTGGGCTAAGGGTGGGACATCTTTACCTAAACAGAACTCCGTGTTTTTTGCCAATGCCAATCCGGATTTCGATCCAGGAAAAGGCAGAATTGTTAATATCCATTTACCTTGGAGCGACAGCACTATTTATTTTGATTGTGGCTCGGATGGTAAAACATACAATCGGATCAATAAAGCTGCCAAGGCAGAAGATTTTAAGGATAAATGGACTTATTGGGCATTTACCCTGGATGCCAACACCGGAAAAATGGCGATTTATCTCAATGGAGAGCTGTGGTGTGAAGGTAATCAAAAAACCCTATCGATTCCCAAAGCAGCTGAGGTGAAATTAGGAAGTGCTTATGGCTTTTATCATGGCTCACTTAGTGATGTCAGGGTTTGGGATAAAGCGCTAACTCCAGCTGAAGTGAAAGAGACAATGTCTGTTCGCTTAACAGGTAAAGAGCCAGGATTGGTTAGCTATTGGCCATTAGATGAAGGGACAGGCACTACACTAACTGATCTGACCAGTAATGGCAATCATGGCACAATTCATGGTGCCACTTGGGAGGAGGATAAACTCGACTTTATTACACCTGCTTCCCCTGAAGAATCAGCTACTACTGACAAAGAACAACCAGCTACTACCGACAAAGAACAAACAACTACCGACAAAGAACAACCAGCTACTACCGACAAAGAACAAACAACTACCGACAAAGAACAACCAGCTACTACTGACAAAGAACAACCAGCTACTACTGACAAAGAACAACCAGCTACTACCGACAAAGAACAACCAGCTACTACCGACAAAGAACAACCAGCTCCCCCCAAACAAGAAGTAACTACTGACAAAGAACAACCAGCTACTACCGACAAAGAACCAGCTACTACTGACAAAGAACCAGCTACTACCGACAAAGAACCAGCTACTACCGACAAAGAACAACTTCCGTCCGTCCTTACGTTTGACGGCAAGGATGATTTTATCGACTGTGGAAGTGGAATCAATCTCACCAACACGAGCTTTACGATCGAGTTTTGGGCAAAACGCAAGATAACCGGTAAATGGCATATGATCGTCTTTCAAGGTGACCAGAAAAAGCATCACGGCTTACACATTGGATTTCGTGACAGCGATGTCTTTACCTTGGCTTTCTACGGTGATGATCTCAATACAGGTAAGTTTACAGATACCGATTGGCATCACTGGAGCTGTGTTTATGATGTTGATCGCCAGCAACAAATCATTTACCGTGATGGACAATTGGAAGCCTGCCGCCAGCCAGCAAACTACGAGGGGACGGGAAATTTTTACATCGGTGCTCTCAAAGGAACCAGTGCTTTTTTTGAGGGACAATTAGCCGATTTGCGAATTTGGCAAGAGGTTCGCACTCCCCAAGAAATTCAACATGGCATGAACTCCCGCCTTACCGGAAACGAGTCAGGATTGATAGCATATTGGTCTTTAGATGAAGGCGAAGGTACTACCATCACAGACAAGACAGGTAACGGTAACGACGGTACGATTACTGGAGCAGTTTGGGAACAGATGGAGATTCCCTTTGAAGATGCAGAGCCCTCCTCAAAAGGGAACATAGTGATTACCTTGAATGGTAAGCAAGAATATATAGAGATTCCATCTGATTCAACCCTAGATCTGCTCGACAAGTTGATTATCAGATTTCAATCGGGAGCAGCTCGTATTAAGAAAGACTCAATCAAGATTAAAATGAAAACCTCTAAGTCAAAGAAAAAACCATCCCGAAAGCGTAAGCCTCGCAAAAATATCTTCCTGTAGGTTCGGTAAATCTGTTATATCCTACTGGCGTGGCACAGCTAAAATGAGGGAATAAGTAGGTTGGGTGGAGCGATAGCGTAACCCAACGCTGGAGGATATTTCGTTGGGTTTCACTTCGTTCCACCCAACCTACAATTTTAGTCGTGCCACGGCACTACATTGTAGAGACGTCCCATGGGACGTCTCTACAGCGTTTGCGCTGCTTGCTCAAAACTCTGATTTACCGCGCATTAAAGACTTGAGAGACTTGCGCTTACGCAAATCCATTATCTCCGCGAGACTTTCTGGTTTACTATCTAGGGGATGGTTATCCTCCGGCGATAATACTGTTACCTGAGTTTGTTGGATATTGGGTGGAATATTGGGTTGAGTATTGTGTGGGATATTAGGCGGTATATTTTGCTTGGGTTTGGGTTGGGTTTGGGCAGAAGTAACTGGCTGTGGTGTCTTGGCAGCAGTTGGACGGCGTCTTTTGGGAGGGAAACTTCTTTGTTGGTGAACGATTTTACCTGATTTTGGTCGCTTGGAGAATCGACGGCGCTGGGTTGATCTTCTCAGAGCGTTGGTGACTAGTAGGGAACCACCAGCACAACCTAGAACAACTGCACTAAACAATGGTAAAGACCAATCCCTTTCTTTGGGGGATTCTTGTATTTGTGTTGGAGCTGGTGTTGATAATGGTTCTTCTTCTTCAATTGAACCGGGGTTAAGTAAGCCGATAGTCGCTACAGTACCTACTGCAAGTAGTATTCCCCACAGCCCACCCCAAAAAGCAAAGGGATGTTTTTGGAGCAGCTTGTGGAAATGCGCTAGGGCATACTGCTGTTCAGGAAAATTATCAGATGATGATTGGAGCATTGATGCCCTTAACAGTCAAAATAAACTTAAACGCAAGGCAATTATTTGCGTCTGTACAGAATTATAGTCATCACAATAACTTAATTCCAGCTTGATTAAGTATCAAAATCTGCTACTGCTATTCCTGAGTGGGGCTGTACAATTAGTGCCAACGACTACAACTAATGATGAAAGTACGGTTATGGGGAAAGTTCTGATTATTGGTGCAGGTGGAGTTGGTAATGTAGTTGCTCACAAGTGTGCTCAAGTAAAAGAGGTATTCTCTGAGATTCTCCTAGCGAGCAGAACCAAGCATAAATGTGATGCGATCGCATCTTCCATTATTCATCCATCCTTGACAACAGCTCAACTTGATGCAGATAACGTTGCGGAAATTGTTGCTCTGATTAATGATTTTCATCCTGACATTGTTATCAATGTAGCTCTGCCTTATCAAGACTTATCTATTATGGATGCCTGTCTCGAAACAGGGGTGCATTACCTGGATACAGCTAACTACGAACCCCTTGATGAAGCCAAATTTGAGTACAAGTGGCAATGGGCTTACCAAGAAAGGTACAAACAAGCTGGGATTATGGCTGTTTTGGGATGCGGATTCGATCCTGGAGTAACAGGGGTATTTACAGCCTATGCCCTAAAACACCACTTCGATGAGATTCATTACCTTGATATCGTCGATTGCAACGCTGGAGATCATGGTCATCCCTTCGCTACTAATTTTAACCCTGAGATTAACATCAGAGAGATTACCCAAAAAGGACGATACTATGAAAACTCCACTTGGGTAGAAACAGCTCCCCTGTCGGTGCATCGCCCCATCAATTATCCTGAAATTGGTTCGAGAGAGTCCTACCTCTTGTATCATGAAGAGCTTGAGTCTTTAGTAAAACACATTCCCACCATTAAACGGGCTCGCTTCTGGATGACTTTCGGTGAAAGTTATCTGACGCATCTTCGAGTCCTCCAGAATGTAGGATTAACTAGTATTGAAGCGATTGAGTATGAAGGGCAGCAGATAGTCCCCTTACAATTCCTCAAAGCCGTTTTACCTACACCGTCTTCACTGGGAGAAAACTATCAAGGTCAAACTTCCATCGGCTGCCATATTCGAGGGATAAAAGATGGCAAACCAAGAACATACTATATCTACAATAATTGTGATCATGCAGAAGCTTATCAAGAAATAGGAGCACAAGCTGTTGCCTATACCACAGGAGTACCGGCAATGCTTGGTGCCATGCTAGTTTTAACTGGGGAATGGCAAGGGGAGGGAGTCTTTAATGTTGAACAACTTAACCCCGATCCTTTTTTGGCAAAGCTTGGAACTTATGGGTTGGAGTGGCATGAGTTAATTGACAGCTCAGAAGAATTTGGAGATTTGGCATGAGTGATGTTGGGAGTCCAAATTGCGCTGATATTAAATAAACCACAAAGGCACAAAGGACACGAAGGAAGAGCTAAAAAACTTAAGCTAATCCATCAAGGATAGGTGTTGCTAGACTCCAATTAGTGAACAAGATGACTGATTATTCCAAAATCCCTTCCCCTTGCTATGTGCTGGAGGAAGAAAAGCTGATTGAGAATCTTGAGTTAATCGACTCGGTTCAGAAAAGAGCGGAGATTACTATCATTCTGGCGCTCAAAGGGTTTGCCATGTTTAGTACCTTTCCCATTGTCAAGCAATACTTACGAGGTACTACCGCTAGCTCTTTGTTTGAAGCAAGGCTAGGGCGAGAAGAATTTGGCGGAGAACTTCATCTCTACTGCCCTGTTTATCAGGAAAATGAGTTTCCAGAACTGATTCAAGGGGCAACCCATATCTCGTTTAATTCTCTCAGCCAATGGCAGCAATTTAAAGAAAAAACTCTCTTGACACAGGTATCACCAGGTTTACGCATTAATCCAGAATATTCGACCGTAGAGCAGGATATCTATAATCCTTCGTCTCCCCTATCTCGTTTGGGAATACGTGCTGAAGTATTAGGAGATAAGTTACCAGAGGGTATTGAAGGTTTACATTGCCACAACTTATGTGAAAGCGACTCACAGGCTTTAGCCCGTACTTTAGAGCAGATTGAAACCCTCTTTGGGCATCACCTTCCCCAGATTAAATGGCTTAATTTAGGGGGAGGACATCTGATGACTTCTAAAAGTTATGATATTGAGCACCTAATTCAAGTTTTAACCAGTTTCAAAACCCGTTATCCTCACTTGCATATTTATCTTGAGCCTGGTTCAGCAGTGGCATGGGAAACTGGGGTACTTCGGGCAACAGTTTTTGATCTGATTGAGACATCTGATCCTACTATTGCCATGCTTGATGTCTCATTTACAGCTCATATGCCTGATTGTTTGGAGATGCCTTATAAACCTCGTATTCGAGGTGCAAGAGATCCAAAAGAGGAAGAGCCTAGATACCGAATGGGGGGACTAACTTGCCTTGCAGGAGACTTTATGGGTATGGGAGATTACTACTTTGAAAAGCCTTTGGAGGTTGGTGAGACGATTGTTTTTGAAGATATGATTCACTATACGATGGTGAAGACTTCTATGTTTAATGGAATCAAACATCCAGGGATTGGCATTGTTCGTTCTGATGGTAGCTTTAATTTGATTAGAGAATTTGGCTATGAGGATTATAAGGGTCGATTATCTTAGAATTGTTAAGTATGGACATACCACTTGGAGTTTCAATGAACCACAAAGACACAAAGGACACAAAGTGGGAAACTGTAGACGCTGTAGAACGCTCTCCTGGTAAAGTGAGTGGTGTTTGGGTATTCCGGAATACACGAGTCCCCGTTGCTGCCTTATTTGAAAATTTACGAGACGGTGCAACAGTAGAAGAATTTTTGGAGTGGTTTCCAGGTGTAGAGCGATCTCAAGTTGAAGCTGTACTTAACTACGAACTTAAAATGTTAGCAGTTACTGTGTAGAGATGAAGATCTTGTTTGATCAAGGAACTCCAGTTCCCTTACGTCGCTACCTTGTTGAGCATTCTGTTACCACAGCTTATGAGGAAGGTTGGTCTAATTTATCGAACGGAGATTTATTGCAAGCAGCCGAGGCAAAAGGTTATCAATTGCTGTTAACAACAGACCAAAATTTGCACTATCAACAGAATTTAAGCAAACTCACCATTGGAATTGTAGTTTTATGCTCAACATCATGGCCAAAAATTCGTTTACGGGTTGATGAGATCTGCGAAACTATCAACACAATTGCTCCCGGCGACTATGTGGAAATTAGAGTGTAACTTTTCTGTGTCTTATGGGGAAGAGTGGGAGCTTCGATGTTTAATGGTATAAAATATCCTGCGATCGCTATTGTTCGTTCTGATGGTGGCTTTGATTTAATTAGAGAATTTAGCTACGAAGATTATAAGGGTCGATTATATTAGTTTGAATGAACCACAAAGACACAAAGGACGCAAAGTGGGAGACTTTAGACGCTGTAGAACGCTAGCTTGAGCAATGCTCTTAGCAATTTGTCTTCTTCGCTGTTCAATTTTAATCATCCCAATGCCCACCAAAGCAATAAGCGATCGCAACTTGGTCTGTTCAGATCTTCTTTTTCTCCACACCTCACACCCCACACCCTACACCCCATCTTCTTTTTAACCTTGTTGTCACCCCGTCAGGAGCCGCACTCATATCAATTGCGGTAGGGGCGGGTTCACCAACCAATTAAGGAAATCAACAAACCCTACAGGTAAACCCGCCCCGGTTTGACGCATTATAATTGGGGTTTGCTGAATAAAAACAAGAGCTTTGTCAGATAAGGGTTTCAATCATTTTGATGCCAAAGCAAGTACAAGGTTTTTCGACGATTTGTAGTAAAAATCCTTTCATTTAGCGATTGCCTGAGCAGTTTCTAATGTCCGGGAAATCCTGACACCACAAAAAAATGTATTTGTCAAAAATCTCTTGAACCTTTACTGAATAACCTTCTTCCTTATTTCTTCCTTCTGCCCTCTGCCCTGGAGCCTTCTGCCTTTTCGTCGCCATTTGACTTGATGAGGCAAGCCCTAATTGGTTTCGGTGACCGGGGCGGGTTTAGCAAAATTATCGTTGAGTATCCAAGTTTCGGGTGAACCCGCCCCTACAATATGTACAATTTAATTCACATTAGACGTAAATTCTAAATTCCTTTGAAATGCACATTGGTATCAATCAAGCCAGTTTTAATCCTAATGGAATTACTATTCCCAATGGCTGCTTCTTTGGTTTTCCCTATGGGGTTGAGGAGGCTGCAATTGTTTTGTTGCCTGTAGCTTGGGATGTCACTACGTCTTACCGAGAAGGGGCAGCCAATGGTCCTCAAGCGATTTTAGATGCTTCTGTACAGTTAGATTGGTATGATTTTGATCTACCCCAAGCTTGGCAAACCAAGTGCGGGACTATACCGATGAACTCGGATATCCAAGAACAAAATCGGGCTATACGAGCGATCGCTAAATTAATTATTGAGCATTTGGAAAGCGGTGGTAAAGTTGATGATCATGCGATCGCAAAACAGTTAGCAACGGTTAATCAAGCTTCGGCTACTCTGAACCATTGGGTTTACACTCAATCTTTGGAACTGCTAGAGCAAGGGAAGCTAGTAGGTATTGTTGGTGGAGATCACAGTGTTCCTTTAGGGTTAATGCAAGCTCTAGCACAAAAGTACGAAGACTACGGTATTTTACATATTGATGCCCATGCGGATCTGCGGCAAGCCTACGAGGGATTTACCTATTCCCATGCCTCGATTATGCACAACGCTCTCAAGCTACCCCAAATTAGTCGCTTAGTTCAAGTTGGTATCCGCGATGTTTGTGAGGCAGAAATGGCAATGGTAAAGAGCGATGAGCGGATTGTCATGTTTGATGACTGGCAGCTTAAAGCCAATACTTACCAAGGTATCCCTTGGGCAACTCAGTGCGATAAAATTATCTCTAATCTACCTGATAAGGTTTATATTAGCTTTGATATTGATGGCTTAAATCCCTCCTATTGTCCGAATACAGGTACTCCCGTACCTGGTGGCTTAGAGTTTAATGAAGCAATTTACTTATTGCGATCGCTAGTTCAAACTGGGAAAAGGATTATTGGTTTTGATCTATGTGAAGTTGCCCCAGGTGAGTTGGGAGATGAGTGGGATGGCAATGTAGGAGCTAGAGTTCTGTACAAACTTGCTTGTTTACAGAGGTTTCAAGTGAGTCTTTAGCCAGTTTTTATTACCAATGACTTTAGTTAGGGCTTGCTGCATAAGTGTGGAAGCTATGCCAGACAAGGCTTTCAATCATTTTTTTCGAGCCCAAGTGCAAGGAAATGGTATCTTTTAGTTCAAAAACCTTGCACTTTCGTTGAGATTAACTCAAAACTTGTTACTTTTTACTTGTTATACCAAATCCGCTTTACCTAGGGTCTATTCCAAAAAATCAAAGTCTTTGCTGAGAGAGGATTTGGGGATTTGGGTAAGTACCCCACAATAACCGGATTTGGTATTACTCGTTACTTTTTACTTCCTAAAATGCTCCCATTTTACTTATTCAGCAAACCCTAGTTAGGTTAAATTCAGCCAACTTAACCACAAAGCACACGATAAACAAAAGCTTCAATAGTTGCTCTCTCAGAAACCAACGGAATATTTTGAAATGGCTTAGAATGTTCTACCAGTTGACACCATCCTTCTTTCTCTAAAGTATTTATTTTCGCGCGAATGCTATCAATATAAGAAGCAATATCAACTCGAATTGCGACAATAATCAAACCTTGGGGTTTAACAATGCGCATGAATTCATCAAATGATTCGGGGGGTGCGTGGTTAGCGGAAAAAGTACCAGCACTCACAACCGCATCAAACGCATTATCAGTAAAATCTAAAGGTTGCCCCAATACCATTTGTCTCAAATCTTGATAGACTTGCTTTTTCCGTGCGCTTTCTAACATACCCAGGGATAAATCAATACCCACTAGATTGGTATATCCAAGAATAGAAAGAAGTTCTCCTACCATTCCCGTACCAACGCCAGCATCTAATATATTGGCATCAGTGGATTGGATAAATCTTCCCACCAATCCATTGATTACAGCAGGAGGATTATAGCCAAAGCTGAGAACACTTTCATCATACTCTTGCGACCAATTATCGTAGATATTGGATAACTCTTGGTTATTCTGAGCAGAGCTTACTTTTTGCAGCCAATGGGATTTATTAGGTGACATCATCAATTATCCTATAGTTTTAGCTTGTTAAAATATATTCTTTCAAGATAGTCCTTAATCTGGTGGCAATATCATCAATATCTTGCCGTGTGGACACTAAAGGAGGTACAACAGGAATAACATTATTTTCTGCAGGTCTTCTGAATAATAAACCATATTTTCTGGCAAAAGGAGCAAGATTAGCTGCATCATGTTCATCAACTAGCTTAACTCCATACATATAACCACACCCCCACACCTGCTCAACAATCTCAAACATGCTCCTCTGATAGTTCAGGAGCAATAGCTGGTTCCTCTTCTTCCTGTGGAGCAACAGATGTCTCCTCTGATAGTTCAGGAGTAATAGCTGGTTCCTCTTCTTCCTGTGGAGCAACAGATGTCTCCTCTGATAGTTCAGGAGCAATAGATGCTTCTTCTTCTGGAACAACAATTGCTTCCGGGGAAGGTTCCTCGACTTCCTCTACTTGTTCAGGTAACTCGATAGGAGACGGGGTTACTACAGGTACAGGAGTTGGCAGCGGTACGACTTGGTAATTTGGTTCTACAATGCTACGTGCCACCTCTAGCTCTAGTTCACCGCGCACTAGCTGAGACAAGGTATCTTCGCCCTTAGGTTCGTAGCTAATCAGCTGCACCGTGTCATTGAAAACATTTTTGACAGCGTTTCCTTGTTCATCTAAGAACTCCAAATGCACCCAGTTTTTGCCCGGTTTAAACCCTTTAAGATAAAAAGGCTGCCAACGATCAAGAATAAAGTTTTGACCGTTTACTGTGACCCGAATTCGCCAATCAACAATCTCATCATCAGGATTTTCTGCCGCAACTAGATGGAGTGGAGCATTAGTTAGGTAGAAATCGAGCATAATTGGCTCAGCTCCATAACTACCTTGAGGACGATTGTAAGTTAGTAGTGGTAAGGCTAGGTCTGGATTGTTATCAGTAGTCTTGGTAAAGAGGTGAAAGGTCGTTTGAGCATAAGCACCTTCGTTCTTAAAACTCTCATGCCAGGGTCGGGAAGCGAATACTCTTAGAGTGTGAGTTCCAGGAGATAAATCTTCAAAAACTAGAGGTTGGTCTAACTCATAAACCTCCTTATTGATATGGTTGTCTAGAATCACATGTAGGTGGGGACCCAGACCCAAATCTGAATCTTGGAAAATTGGTAGATCCTGAACCTGGAATTCCACTTTTACAGTATTGTCTTGGAGAACTTGATCCGCCTTAGGGCTGACAATTGCCACCTGAGGCTGGTAAGCCTCCAAGCTCTGGTTAAGCTGTTGAATGACTGGAGGTGGTGCCACCTCGGAGAGCTGTTGTGTTCTCTGAGCAGGAAATGCTACCTCAGTACTTGGTATCTCAGATATCTCAATACGATCTTCTCCACATCCCACCAAACCCCAAGCCAAAATTGCTGCCACCAGCAAAGAAAAAAGTACTCTCACAGTTATCCTCCGTTAAGCTCATCCCACATAATGTTAAGTTGTGGGATTTCGCGTCCTTTGTTCTTTGTCATTACAAAGGACAAATGACTAATAACAAAGCAGCGAGCGGCAATCCCCCCCATAGCAATGTCAGGAATGGGCTTCCCGCCGCTTTTGGTGATTGTTACCCAAGACTCAACCTCCTTTTGCTACCGGCATTCTATCCTATGTGAAGCTTTTCATAGGAACTATACAGTAGTACTAACAACTTCATAATCTGAATCAATTTAAGCAATCCCTATCAGAAAAAGCTTTTCCAATTCTGACCATAGACCCTCATCTATATTGCATTTTGTAACATTTACTCGAATTACTATTGACTTTTTCTCTAGGAGTTTTTGCATTAAAAGCTAAGTTAGACCTTGATTTGCTCAAATTTGAATTATTGTTAACTGCTGCCTTAGACTGCCCAAGGCAAGACCTATCATCTACTAGAGAAGATATTCCGTTTAGTTATTTAAACAAAATGGATATATCGTTTCCCAAGGGAAGCATTTTCGTGGTACTTTCCTCCCTATAAAGTAAAGATTCAACTCCCCTTGGGGTACTTCTCAATCCTTGTCTAGAGAGGAGATTCCTTATGACAATCAGCCCTCCTGAGCGAGAGGCTAAATCTAGGGTGGATAATGATCCGGTACCAGCTTCTTTCGAGAAGTGGGGTAAGCCCGGTCACTTTTCCCGTACCCTGTCCAGAGGTCCAAAAACCACAACTTGGATTTGGGACCTCCATGCTGACGCTCACGATTTCGATAGTCATACCAGTGACTTACAAGATATATCTCGTAAAATATTCAGTGCTCACTTCGGTCATTTAGCCGTTGTGTTCGTCTGGTTGAGCGGTATGTATTTTCATGGCGCTCGTTTTTCCAACTATGAGGCTTGGCTGAGCAATCCGCTCGGCGTTAAACCAAGTGCTCAAGTTGTTTGGCCAGTTGTTGGCCAAGGTATTTTGAATGGCGATGTCGGTGGAGGCTTCCACGGCATCCAAATCACCTCTGGTTTATTCCAGCTTTGGCGTGCTTCTGGAATTACCAATAGTACCCAGCTGTATGCAACAGCGATTGGTGGTCTGGTGATGGCAGCTCTGATGCTATTTGCCGGTTGGTTCCACTATCACAAGCGGGCTCCCAAACTGGAATGGTTCCAGAGTGTGGAGTCAATGATGAACCACCATTTGGCCGTGTTGCTAGGTTGTGGCTGCTTGAGCTGGGCTGGTCACCAGATCCACGTTTCTCTGCCAATCAACAAGCTGTTGGATGCTGGAGTAGCACCGAGTGACATTCCCTTGCCTCATGAGTTGCTCTTCGACACCGCCAAGATGGCAGAGCTGTATCCCAGTTTTGCCGAAGGGATTAAGCCGTTCTTCACCTTGAACTGGGGTGTCTATTCTGACTTCCTCACATTCAAGGGTGGTTTGAACCCAGTAACCGGTGGCTTGTGGTTGTCGGATACTGCTCACCATCACTTGGCGTTGGCAGTTCTGTTCATTGTTGCTGGTCACATGTACCGTAACACCTACGGTATTGGCCACAGCATGAAGGAAATCCTAGAGGCTCATAAAGGTCCCTTCACTGGCGAAGGACACAAAGGTCTCTATGAAATCCTGACAACTTCTTGGCATGCCCAGTTATCAGTTAACCTAACTGTACTTGGTTCCATAACCATTGCCGTAGCTCATCATATGTACGCGATGCCTCCATATCCGTACATTGCCACAGACTATGCGACTCAGTTGTGCTTGTTTACCCACCATATGTGGATTGGAGCCTTCTGTATTGTCGGTGGTGCTGCTCACGCTGCGATCTTTATGGTGCGGGATTATGACCCGGCGCAGAATGTTAACAACATGCTAGACCGAGTTATCCGTCACCGCGATGCGATCATCTCTCATCTGAATTGGGTATGTATTTTCCTAGGCTTCCATAGCTTCGGTCTATATATCCACAACGATACGATGAGGGCTTTGGGTCGTCCCGAAGATATGTTCTCGGATACGGCAATTAAACTGCAACCAATATTCGCTCAGTGGATACAAAATATCCACAGTCTAGCTCCCGGAGGAACTGCTCCCAATGCGCTAGCACCAGTTAGTTACGCCTTCGGTGGTGATGTTGTAGCAGTTGGTGGCAAAGTGGCGATGATGCCAATTGAGCTGGGTACGGCGGACTTTATGGTGCACCATATCCATGCCTTTACCATCCATGTCACCGCTTTAATTCTGCTGAAAGGCGTACTGTTTGCTCGTAACTCTCGCTTGATTCCAGATAAATCACAGCTAGGCTTCCGCTTCCCCTGTGATGGTCCAGGTCGTGGTGGTACCTGCCAGGTATCTGCTTGGGATCATGTATTCCTAGGTCTTTTCTGGATGTATAACTGCATCTCAGTGGTGCTTTTCCACTTCAGCTGGAAGATGCAATCTGATGTCTGGGGAACAGTATCACCAGACGGTACAGTGTCCCACCTTGCCGGTGGTAACTTTGCCCAAAGTGCCATCACGATTAACGGTTGGTTACGTGACTTCTTGTGGGCACAGGCTTCTCAGGTAATCACATCCTATGGATCTGCCTTGTCTGCTTACGGCATAATGTTCCTAGCCGGTCACTTCATTTTTGCCTTCAGCCTGATGTTCCTATTCAGTGGTCGCGGCTACTGGCAAGAACTGATCGAATCAATTGTTTGGGCACATAACAAGTTGAAAGTTGCCCCAAGCATTCAACCTCGCGCTCTGAGTATCACTCAGGGGCGGGCTGTGGGGGTAGCCCACTACCTCCTGGGAGGAATCGTCACTACTTGGGCGTTCTTCCACGCGCGAATCTTATTCTTTGGCTAACGGCGTTTGAAATTCGGTAGTCAAATCCCAAGTGGGACACACTTACTGTGTCTTACCTGTCGAAACCTAAAACGACCTGGAACACCTGTTCCAGGGAGTTACTCAGAGAGAAAATGAGCAGCTTTTATAGTGTAAGTCTCATATCTTTGCGAGGAGAATTTCCTAAGAAAAATGGCAACAAAATTTCCCAAATTTAGCCAGGACCTCGCTCAAGATCCGACAACACGTCGAATCTGGTACGGGATTGCTACGGCTCACGACTTTGAAACTCACGATGGCATGACCGAGGAAAATCTTTATCAAAAGATTTTCGCCTCTCACTTCGGTCACCTCGCGATTATTTTCTTGTGGACCTCTGGCACCCTGTTCCACGTAGCCTGGCAAGGTAACTTTGAACAGTGGATTAAAGATCCTCTAAATGTTAGTCCCATCGCCCATGCGATTTGGGATCCTCACTTTGGTCAACCAGCAATAGATGCCTTCACCCAAGGGGGTGCTTCTGGCCCAGTAAACATTGCTTACTCCGGGGTTTACCAATGGTTCTACACCATTGGTATGAGAAACAACAACGAACTGCACGGTGGTGCAATGTTCCTCTTGCTGTTGTCTGCCCTCTTATTGTTTGCGGGTTGGTTGCACTTACAGCCGAAGTTCCGTCCTAGCTTGTCTTGGTTCAAGAATGCTGAGTCTCGCCTAAACCACCATCTGGCTGGTTTATTGGGAGTCAGTTCTTTGGCCTGGACTGGACACCTGGTTCACGTCGCTATCCCCGAATCTCGCGGACAGCACGTAGGCTGGGATAACTTCCTGTCGACTCTACCCCATCCAGCAGGTTTGGGACCGTTCTTCACAGGCAATTGGGGTGTTTATGCCCAGAACCCGGATACAGCTGGTCATGTTTTTGGCACCTCTGAAGGAGCTGGTACAGCGATTCTGACCTTCTTAGGTGGCTTCCATCCCCAGACTGAGTCCTTGTGGTTGACAGATATGGCTCATCACCACCTGGCGATCGCAGTAGTCTTCATCATTGCTGGTCACATGTACCGGACAAACTGGGGCATTGGTCACAGCATGAAGGACATCCTGAACGCTCATAAGCCACCTAGTGGTAAATTGGGCGATGGTCATACTGGAATGTATGACACAGTTAACAACTCTCTCCACTTCCAACTGGGATTGGCACTCGCCTGCCTTGGAGTTGTTACTTCCTTAGTGGCACATCACATGTATGCCATGCCACCTTATGCCTTCCTGGCACAAGACAAAACTACGATGGCAGCATTGTTCACCCATCATGAATACATTGCTGGTTTCTTGATGGTGGGAGCATTTGCCCACGGAGCAATCTTCTTTGTACGGGATTATGATCCGGAGTCTAACAAGAATAATGTGTTAGCTCGGATGCTAGAGCATAAAGAAGCACTGATCTCTCACCTGAGCTGGGTAAGTCTGTTTTTGGGCTTCCACACTCTGAGCCTCTATGTCCACAACGATGTAGTGGTTGCCTTTGGCACCCCTGAGAAGCAAATCTTGATTGAGCCAGTCTTTGCTCAGTGGATTCAAGCTGCTCACGGAAAACTGCTGTACGGCTTTGACACTCTACTGTCCAACTCTGATAGCCTTGCTTCTGGTAGTGGCGCTGCTTACCTACCTGGCTGGCTGGATGCAATTAACAGCGGCTCTAACTCTTTGTTCTTGACCATTGGTCCTGGCGATTTCCTGGTACACCACGCGATCGCCCTAGGTCTGCATACCACTGCCCTGATCTTGATCAAGGGTGCACTGGATGCCCGTGGTTCCAAGTTAATGCCTGACAAGAAAGACTTCGGTTATGCCTTCCCTTGTGATGGTCCTGGCCGTGGCGGTACTTGTGATATCTCTGCTTGGGATTCCTTCTACCTAGCCATGTTCTGGATGCTCAACACCCTAGGTTGGCTTACCTTCTACTGGCATTGGAAGCACTTGGGAGTTTGGCAAGGCAACGTAGCTCAGTTTAATGAGAATTCCACCTACCTTATGGGTTGGTTCCGAGACTACCTCTGGGCAAACTCTGCTCAGTTGATTAACGGTTACAATCCCTACGGTACAAATAACCTGTCAGTTTGGGCTTGGATGTTCCTGTTTGGGCATCTAGTTTGGGCAACTGGTTTCATGTTCTTGATCTCTTGGAGGGGTTACTGGCAAGAGCTGATCGAAACTTTAGTCTGGGCACATGAGCGTACTCCTCTAGCTAACTTAGTTCGCTGGAAGGACAAGCCTGTTGCTCTATCCATTGTTCAAGCTCGTATAGTTGGTCTAACTCACTTCGCGGTTGGCTACATCCTAACCTATGCAGCATTCCTGATTGCCTCAACTTCTGGTATATATGGCTGACGAAATTAGCTAAAAACTAGCATTTTAGGTAACTAAAGACAATCCTCTACCAATTGGTAGAGGATTTTTAATTACTGTAGGATAAGAATACTCAGGTAGCTCTCAACAAAAAATACCCCACTCAAAGGCGGAGTATCTTCTTTGACTAGGGTTGACTTTTACCTCAAACTAGCCACGAAATTCAAAGTTAATCAGGCTTCACTTTCAACATAGAGAAAGAGAAGACCCATTACCACAGCAAATGCAACTGCTAAAAAGCCAACCATCATAGGGACCAAGAATGAAGCTGCGTATGTGCCTGTCATATCCTATTTTCCTAATTACTAATTACAACAGTAATAAAATGGATATTACTGTGAATTCTGTTCCAGTTTGTCAGTTATAAAGATTCTTAACAAAAAGGGAGCTGAAAACACCCTACTGATCAGAGCTTACTTAAAAAAGTAAGCTCTGATGGCTTGGGCAGCTTATATGGCCTTAAGAAACTAACTCTAAAATTTTGTTCATTTACTAAGAAAGCTGGATTAGAACGCGATTTATCTTATAATTTTTTAAGCTCAGCCTTTAAGATCAGCCCAAGAATCACACTCTATGCAAAAGAGGTGAATATCAAAGTAAGGCTACTAATATTTAGAGGAGACACATTCATATGACAATTGACGTGATTGAACATGGTGGAGATCCCCAAGTTGGGAATCTCGCTACTCCGATTAACGCTTCAGGGTTCACAAAAGCTTTCATCAATGGCTTGCCAGCTTACCGCCCAGGACTATCAGCTCATCGCCGAGGTCTAGAAGTTGGCATGGCTCATGGCTATTTTCTTTATGGTCCCTTTGCCCTACTAGGTCCACTGCGGCACACAGATCTTGCCAGCACTGCCGGTTTATTGGCAGCAGTTGGTTTGGTTTCGATTCTTACTATCGCTTTGTCCATTTACGGTGCAGCAGGTTCCGGCAAACCCATAGCTACAGTGACTACACCTAATCCTCCCGAAGGCCTAGGGTCAAAAGAAGGGTGGAGTGAATTTGCCAGTGGTTTCTTAATTGGTGGTTGTGGTGGAGCATTTTTCGCTTATTTCCTTTGCCAGACACCTCATCTAGAACCATTGCAAAAGATCGCCGGTGGTGTGTGGTCATCCTAACTCAGATAATTAAGCGTTATCACCTGAGTTCGATAGAAAGCAGTTGGCATTATTTTTGTGTAGCTACCTAAAAGCTATCTCCATGAAATATTATTGCCTTAAGTAGTCTGTTATATCGCACTCAGGTTTCAGTAGGGGGCGTTAGGTACATACTTCATTGCAGTTATCATGCAGTTAAACTTTTGTGAGTGCCATAAAGTACTATCCTTTGAAGTAATTCAAGATTGTGTATTTGTGTTACACTCCTTCAACGCACCCTACACTACCTATTGAGAATTTACTCATTGCTAACAATTTTAGTAAGTAATTCAGTTTTCCCAAATTACCTGTGGCAATACCTTTTAGTTTAGGGAACTCCAAGAAATAAATTATTGCAATTTTTGTATTTTACTTGCTTGTATTACTCCCCAGCTCCCCAGTAATGGGATATTTTTTTATTTGTTGCTTAAAACTCAATTCAGTAATAAATTGTCAAATTTTTATAGCTACATCAGAAGGTATCCTTACTCTTGGAAGGCTAGTACTACAAATGCATAAGTCCTCAGTTAACAATTAATAAGCACTGGAAGATAAGTTTCTATGATTGAAAAAATTTTGGTATCCGTAGCCGGTCGGGGGCTGTGTGAAGAGATGCTCAATATGTTGACGGAAATCCCTTCTCTAAAACAGGCATCGGTCACAGTTTTACACGTTGTGCCACCCCAAATTACAGCTGAAAATATGTCTGCGAAGTTGGAAGAAGGAGGTCAAATCCTCGCAACTGCTGTCAAATCATTAAAAGTGGAACCAAGCAAAATTACCCCCAGACTCAAACAGGGAGATCCTAAGGTTCTGGTTCCTCAAGTTGCTCAAGAAGAGGATTCTGACCTGATTATTATGGGTTCGCGAGGGCTCAAGCGTTTAGAATCTATGCTGCAAAACTCTGTCAGCCAATACGTTTTTCAATTGTCCAACCGCCCGATGTTGTTAGTGAAGGACGACACCTACATCAAACAAGTTAGGCGTGTGATGGTGGCAATAAATAAATCTGAACCGGCTCAGCAGTCCTTGGATTTAGCACTCTCCTTAGTGCGAGATATCCCAGGAGGTAAATTATATCTAGCGCATATTAATCCAGACCGGCGTAAATCCGGCAACGGGGAAGAAGATCCAGTTCTAGCAGAGGCAGCGGCAAAAGTAAGACAGCAAGGTGTTGCTTGCAGCTGCCATAATAGTGTTGGTCAGGCTGGAGTAGAAATTTGCCGGTTAGCAGAAGAACTGAATATCGACTTGTTAATTCTCGGTTCTCCTGACAGACGTCCTTCCATCGCCAAGGCTTTGGTTGATTTGGATAGATTACTGGGCAATTCATTGTCAGATTATGTTCGGGTATATGCCAACTGTCCTGTATTGTTGACACGCACCGCTACTTAACCCAGATTGAGTATAAGAAGGATTTTCTCAGAAAGATATAAAAAAACCAACCTTGCTTAGAGCGAGGGTTGGTTTTTTTTGACAGCAGATTTTAACTGTCTTGGTTACCCTGGCTGCTAGCTGTTTGGATATACAAAATCAACAAAAAGACAGCAGGAACCAGAACAAACAGAATGGTGGCAATAAATCCTAAATCGTTAACTTGCATTGACTTGAAGCCTCTCAATCATCTTTAACCGATGTCTTATAGAATATCATTACTCTTGAGAAACATGCTCATGCGCTAATAGCTAATGGCTAATGGCTAATGGCTAATGGCTAATGGCCAATGGAAAAGAATTGTTTCTCAATTGCAATTGGGGGCGCGAAGTGCTCCTAGGGAGCTCTTGAGAAACACGCTAATTGCTAATGGGTAATTGCTAATGGCTAATTGCTAATGGCTAATTGCTAATGGAAGAGAATTGTTTCTCAATTGCAATTGGGGGCGCGAAGCGCTCCTGGGGAGCTCTGAAGAAACAAGGTAGGAAGCAGAGGGCTCCAAGGCAGGAGGCAGAGGGAAAATACCTAACACCTACCACCTCTTTCCCTCACCTAAGCCTAACACCTAATACCTAATACCTATTCAAACCCGAAATTTACGACTTATTCAGCAAACCCTACTTACTCACTTGAATCACTTGCAAACTACCACCAGCGTGTAAGGTATGATTAGACACCTGAAAGCCTATATCCTTAAGTAACCCAATCAAATCAGTATCCAACAACTGCCAAGCAGTCTCCGTCTCAAACAACTGTAGGAATAGGGCTAATCCAGGCCAAAATAGCAAATTAGTTGGCTTGTGAAAATCCACTAGAGCAAAGACCCCTCCTGGCTTTAGTACTCGATAAACCTCATTAATAATAGTTTGTAATTGAGAAGGCTTCATTTCATGGAGTGCCACACTCGTGTGCACCAAATCAAAATTATTGTCTGGAAATGGCATCTCTTCTGCCGCTGCTTCGACATAGGATGCCTCGGGAACATTAGTCTGTGCTCGTTTCAATGAAACTAGCGAGACATCTAAGCCAGTAACATTATTGCAAAACTTTACTAAAAATTTGGTGGCTTGACCACTGCCACAACAAAGATCTAGCACCATCATTTCTGGGTCAATTTTTAATCCTTGCAAAGGCAATCGGTGGAATCGTGTTTCTCCACCCACACCGAGGGCAGCGACACGAGATATTCCATCATACAGCCATTGGTACTGATAACTCCAAGTCCTTAAAATCGTAGCCATTACTCACTCTCTAGTAAAGATCTGTATTTCTTACTGCAAATTACAACCATCAAAACAATATATTGTTAAAATCAGTAACAAATATAAAATTTTGGGAAATTTGTGAGCACTATGGGTCGTACTGGGGTACTATTACTGAATTTGGGTGGACCAGAGGAATTGGAGGATGTTCGTCCCTTTCTCTACAACTTGTTTTCTGACCCCGAAATTATTCGTTTGCCTTTTTCTTGGCTGCAAAAACCTCTTGCTTGGTTTATTGCCACTCGGCGAGCTAAGACATCTCAAGAAAACTACAAGCAAATTGGAGGCGGCTCCCCACTAAGACAAGTCACAGAAGCCCAAGCTCAAGCCCTCCAAGAACATTTGCACCAACAAGGGGAAGAAGCTCGTATCTATGTGGGTATGCGTTACTGGCATCCCTTTACTGAAGAAGCTGTTGATCAGATTAAGCGGGATAAAATTGAACAACTAGTAATTCTTCCTCTCTATCCCCAGTTTTCAATCAGCACCAGTGGTTCTAGTTTCCGGATTCTAGAACAACTATGGCAAGAAGACCCGAAACTCAACGAAATTGAATACACTATTATTCCCTCTTGGTATAAACAGCCCGATTATCTGCAAGCAATGGCGCAGTTAATTGAGCAGGAACTAGAACAGTTCCCTGAGCCTGAATCTGTTCACATCTTCTTCAGTGCCCATGGTGTTCCCTTAAGCTACGTCACAGAAGGTGGTGACCCCTACCAAGAAGAAATTGAAGATTGCACCGCCTTGATTATGAAAACCCTCAACCGCCCAAACCCGTACAACCTAGCTTATCAGAGTCGAGTGGGTCCGGTAGAGTGGCTCAAACCTTACACCGATGATGCTCTCCGAGAATTGGGTGCTCAGGGGATCGAAAATTTATTAGTGGTTCCCATTAGCTTTGTCTCTGAACATATTGAAACCCTTCAAGAAATTGATATTGAGTATCGAGAACTAGCAGAGGAATCAGGGATTAAGAACTTCCAGCGTGTACCTGCTCTTAATACTAATCCTGTCTTTATTAACTCACTCGCAACTTTGGTGACTGAAGCTCTAGAAGCTCCTAATCGCAATTTTTCAGAAGCAGTACGTCCAAACAAGACAGTCAAGATGTATCCTCAAGAGCGTTGGGAGTGGGGAATGACTACAGCAGCAGAAGTCTGGAACGGTCGTTTGGCAATGATTGGTTTTATTGCTTTGATGTTAGAGTTAATTACTGGTCACGGACCACTGCATTTCGTTGGATTATTATGATCAGTTAATTGCCATTGTCAATAGTTAATTGCTAATTGCTAATTATTCACTGGTCACTTTTCAACTAAGAAGGGAGCCGGAAATGAGCTCTGGACTCCCTAAGGCTTAATCGAGTTTCTGACGGCGTAACCGACGACGTCTGTAAGCATAGGTTTGCTTCATATACCAGCGATACCACTGTTTAGAGCTGCGTATCGCTAGCCATAATAGTAGCAGGGCAATTAATCCTCCCTGCTGAGGTGCATCAAAAGCAAAAAGAACCAAAGCAACGCACAGAAAATCCTCAATAAAGACGAGCCATAGGGGTAAGCCTCTTAAACGGAAGAACCAGCCCACTTGAACCAATTGGAGTACCAAAGCCAATAAACTGCCGACTATGCCAATTATCCAGACAACTGGAACAGAAGCTTTGGTAAACTGAGCAATTGCAATGCCCATAATAGCGCCAACAATCGGACTGAAGAATAGCTGAACCATTTGTAAAATTCTCTGTCCGATGAGCTTTTTGGAAGCAAATAGCTCAAACAATGACCAACTAGTCAAGATACCTACCAAGACTGATGGGTTAATATTAGACAGCAGTGGTATTCCCGACCAAAGATAATCACGGTGTAACAAACCAATGAGAAGGAGGGGTAGGGCAATTCTCATTCCTGCTGCAGCTGAGGCGGAGAGTGCGCCTAGGAGTTCAAGCATTTTTACCTCCTGTTTGCCATACGAGTAGGTTGGTTATTCCCAAAAATTACAGGGTAACCAGAGTTGATGAAAATTTGGTTAGACCAATTTGTTTTAAATAGAAGTCGGATTTAAAAGTCCTTTCCCATTATTGGCATAATTGTTTATTTATGTCCCTAGTGGCTTGACCAAAGCTTAAAACTTTGCCAAGCTCCAGGGCAAGAGTCATATGCCTATAACAGACGTAACGTACTACGCCTAGACATTTCTTTTTTTTTATTCGTTTTGGATAAAAGCGCCGTCTTTCAAGGCGGTAGATATTCTTAATATTGTAACAATGCATATAGTATTGTGGTATTTCAGGGAATCGTTAAGAAAAATCAGCGATAATTTTATTTATAGACTATTTTTTCTCCTTGGTGAGGAAGAGAATAAGCAGAGAATTTGATTTAATTAACAAGCTATAGATTGGTTGCTGCTGGTATAGATACCACCGGGTGAGCGAAAAAAGAGTGGGGAGATGGGGAGATGGGGATATAGGGAAACAAAGAAGAATTAATGATTTGAGAGGATACTTCGCTAGAAATTCCTTCCCTAATTTCCCTCACCCGATACCACCAAGAGTGTCTTCCTCAAGCAAAGGATAGGGAAAACTTGGTTAACTAATAGGAGAAATAGCGGCATGTCTGATTCATTATTTATTGATGCTAGTAAAAGATTGAAGGCAGCATTGAAATATGTATCTATTTCTGACGATGCTAGTGAACGATTAAAGTATCCTAAAGTCAGCTTGAGTGTTTCAATTCCAGTCCGCATGGATGATGGTTCTTTAAAGATATTTCAGGGTTATAGGGTGCGCTATGACGATACCAGAGGACCAGCAAAAGGGGGTGTACGCTATCATCCCAATGTTTCTCTGGATGAAGTTCAATCTCTTGCCTTTTGGATGACATTTAAATGTGCTGTTTTAAATCTGCCTTTTGGTGGTGGAAAAGGGGGAATTACTCTCAATCCCAAAACTTTATCTAAGCTGGAGTTAGAACGATTGAGTCGCGGCTATATAGATGCGATCGCAGATTTTATTGGTCCTGATGTTGATATTCTTGCTCCTGACGTTTACACTAACTCAATGATTATGGGTTGGATGATGGATCAATACAGTGTCATCCGCCGTCAATTCAGTCCAGCAGTTGTTACTGGTAAACCTCTGACTATGGGGGGAAGTATTGGTCGTGACGGAGCAACTGCTACTGGGGCCTTTTTTGTGATTCAATGTATTTTGCCCAAACTTGGACTGCTACCTCAATCAACAACTGTGGCGATTCAAGGATTTGGGAAGGTTGGTGCAGTACTCGCAGAACTTCTCGCCAAAGTAGGTTATAAAGTTGTCGCTGTTAGTGATTCTCAAGGGGCAATTTATGCCAAACAAGGACTAGATATTCCTAGTATTAGGCAATATAAAGCATCTACTCAAGGAATAAAAGCTGTCTACTGCCAAGGAACAGTCTGTAACATTGTTGAACATAAATCCTTGACTAATGAAGAACTTTTAGCCTTAGATGTTGATGTACTGATTCCTGCTGCTTTGGAAAATCAAATCACTGAAGAAAATGTCAAGGATATCAAAGCCAAATATATCTTTGAAGTAGCTAACGGACCAATAGCCTCTAATGCTGATGAAGTTTTATCAGAAAAGGGAATTTTTGTTGTTCCCGATATTTTAGTCAATGCTGGTGGTGTTACCGTTAGTTATTTTGAGTGGGTGCAAAACCGAAGTGGACTTTATTGGACACTAGAACAGGTTACTGAACGTCTAAAACAGAAAATGGTAGAAGAAACTGAACAAATATGGTCAATTTCTCAAGAACTAGCAATTTCCATGCGCACTGCTGCTTATGTTCATGCCTTGAATCGGCTTGGGGAAGCACTTAATGCCAAAGGAACAAGAGATTACTATGTTAATGAGCGCACTTCTTAATTCTCAATTTTTCCTATGAGTTACCCTGTTTGCAAGCAGCAGTATCAGCCAACTACTTTGTCAGTCAAGCTAATTGTTTCTGGCTTAATGTTGGTATTAATAGGTACGGTGAAAGCACCGCTGGTGAATGCTCAACCTGCGATCGTACCTATCATCACTCAAGCGCAAGAAACAACAGAAAGCAACAAGATCGCTAATCAACTACTGGGGAAGTGGCAAGCTAGAGATCCCAACACTGACGAACTGGTGACGTTTATTTTTGCGCCAGAGGCTAAATTACTGATTGTTTTACCAGACAAGGAAGAATCTGCGATCGCAATCAAAATGGGTTACGCAATTGATGTCACTACTCAACCCATGCAACTGGAAGTAATAGCTAGTCCTGATGAAGTAGCCCAAACTATCTTTGAGCTAACTAACGAAGGTAAGCTACGTTTAGAGTTAGATGGTATTGACCCTGGACAACCCACACCTACTGCTTTTAGTTCTAATGCCACCCTGTTTGAGAAGATTTCTGATAGTACAACTTTGCCAGAGGATGTACAAGTAGTCGAGCTGGAGACTCAACCCAAAACTTCAAAGCCAAAGATCCCAATCCAATTCATAACTCTCCTAACCAAAGCACAACAGGATTATTATCTGGAAAATGGTAAATTTGCCGCTGATGCGGAAGAATTGGAGATTGTAACTAACTTAGAAACTCAGTTCTATCGCTATGAGATTGTTCCTCAAGGCGATTCCCAACAGAATGGTTCTACTATAGGCAACGTACCCACTCAGAGTGTGGCAATTATGGCTTTACCTAAGCCAGATACTGAACTACCTAGCTATATTGGTTGGCTATTCATCACCAAAGTTGAAGGTGAAACTACTGCTATTAGAAGGATTTGTGAATCTGACGAATCCTCAATTGCACCATCAGTAATGCCTACAATTGCTGTGCAGGATGACTCATTAGTAATTCAATGTCCAACAGGTTTTACTTTATTGAGGTAGAAGGCCATATTGCATATGCCTAGTACCGCTGCGCGGAATTAAGAATTAAGAATTAAGAATGCTTATAGAGTAAGGATTCTATCGATACCCTGCTTGGTTAAAATAGAATCATATGGATATGTGTTTCTCACCATAGGATTTACAGAAAGTGACTTCTGCTGCATCTTCTCCGACATCGGCGCAAACCGTTGAACTATCTCCCAGCTACACCCTGCCGTTGGTGTTGATTTTTGCAGCTCCGTTGGTGCTGCTCCTACAGCAGTGGGTTGGTTTAGCCCTCAGTCTAACGGTAAGCTTGGTCATTGCACTTTTTGGCTTGTTTCTTTTTTTCCAAGCCGTAACCATCCGTCTACAATTTACGCCAACAGCTTTGGATATCTATCGCTCCGAGACAATGATCCGGCGTTTTCCTTATCAAGACTGGCAAAACTGGCGCATCTTTTGGACACCAGTGCCAATTTTGTTTTATTTCAAAGAAGTCAAAAGCATTCACTTCCTACCTGTGCTGTTTGATCCTAAGATGCTAGAAGCTTGTCTAGAAGAACGCTGTCCTAGGAATGGGTAGAAGGATGGGGATATGGGGGAATGGGGAAATGGGGAGATAAACGAGAACTGATAATTTTTTTATACTTAGCCAGAAATTCCACCCAAAATTTTGCTCACCCCCCAGAAACTAAGTTAGTTGCTACTCTATACAGGATTCTCCACGCCGATTTTTAAATGAATTCAGACGAACAACAAAAAGACGAACAAGAACAACCAGCCTCTGATGCTGTTGAGTTAACAAATAAGCAAGAATTGGATTCAGAGTCCCCAAAGGAAAAAGTTGAATTAGGGCAGCCTTTGGAACTAGGAGAGCCTTTAAATTTGAACCAATCTTCAGATGATCATCAGGAAGTTACTGATTTAGCTCAAACAGTCGCTGAGCTTGAGCGTAAAGAAAGGGATTTGAGAAAGAAAATTGCGGCTTTGCAAGAAAGCCACGATAAGCTCCTCTCTGAGCAGCTCTCGCAAGCTCAAGCTGCTGTGGGAAGGTTGGTGCAAGAAGGTTTGAGTGAGCTAGAGCAACGTAAGCAAGCACTGCAAATTTCCGTTGAACAACTGGAACGTCGCCGAGAGCGTATCCAGGCAGAAATGCGAACAACTTTTGCCGGTGCCTCCCAAGAACTAGCAATTCGAGTGCAGGGCTTTAAAGATTATTTAGTAGGTAGTCTAGAAGACTTGGCTCTTGCCGCAGAGCAACTGGAACTCTCACCAACCTCATACCCAGCAGAAGAACCAACAACCGCTCGCTTTGATTCTCAACCTACAGAAAATACTCCCAACAACAAATTCGCCGAACAAGCGTTCCAAGACCAAGCAAGGCAAATTCGTAATATCCTAGACCAATACCGAACACGACCAGATTACTACGGACCACCTTGGCAATTGCGTCGCACTTTTGAGCCGATTCATGCTGAGAGAGTCTCCAATTGGTTTTTTTCTCAGGGGGGTCGTGGTGCCCTAAAAACTATAGGTAGCCGCCTACAAAACATTTTAATTGGTTCAGCGACTATTTCAGTATTGCGGAGTATTTATGGCGATCGCTTACGCACTCTCATCCTTGCCAATACACCGGAACGACTGGGAGAATGGCGTCGAGGATTGCAAGATTGTTTAGGCGTCTCCCGCAGTGACTTTGGTCCAGAAAGAGGTATAGTCTTGTTTGAGGAACCACCAGCCCTCGTTCAAAAAGCTGACCGCTTGATTAACCAAAAACGGCTACCACTGATTATTATTGATGAAACGGAAGACCAGATTAGTCTGTCAATGCTGCAATTTCCTCTGTGGTTAGCTTTTGCCCCTGATCCTGAGCAGTTGTCTAGCTACGACTATTGAGATTTTAGATTTTAGATTTACTTTATGTTACTTGAGTTGACTTTAAGTGGATTATTGCTACTTGCAGCTTATCTATTAGGCTCGCTCCCGACTGGTTATCTAGCAGGGCGCTGGCTCAAAGGAATTGATATTCGCGAGCATGGCTCTGGTTCCACAGGTGCGACTAATGTTTTGAGAACTTTGGGTAAAGCACCAGCCTTAGCAGTTTTCCTGATTGATGTTGTTAAAGGTTCTGCAGCGATCGCTATTATTTATAGTTTCTATATTCTAGTCGAAACATCAGTGATTCCAGTTACTTGGAAACCTTGGTTAGTGGCTTTAGCAGCATTTACAGCAATACTGGGACACAGTAAATCAATCTGGCTGAACTTCACTGGTGGCAAATCAGTAGCTACAAGTTTGGGGGTTTTACTTGCCATGTCTTGGCAAGTGGCTCTAGGAACTTTCGGTATCTTTGCCATCATGCTGGCAATCTCACGTATTGTTTCTCTTAGTTCCTTATTTGGTGCGATCGCTGTTTTTGTATTGATGATTCTCTTCAATCAACCATTACCCTACGAAATATTTGGTGTTGTTGCTGGCTTATACGTTTTCCTACGCCATAGTAGTAATATTCAACGTATACTCGCTGGCACTGAGCCTAAAATCGGACAACCACTACAATCAGAAGCTCAAAGTAATTAGGTAGCAGGCGATCGCAGTAATACCCAACGGCGAAACAATTCTACGGTAATCTGCCAACCTTCTTGAGTCTGGTGGATGACATCATGACGCTTTAGAGTTTGGAGTGCTGCGAGCAGGGTTGCTTCATCCAGGTTAGTGGCTGCGGCTAGAGCTGATTGGCTCAATCCTGAAGGCTGAGGTGCTAAGATGCGTAATATTTCCTGTTGACCTGGGGCTCCTTCTATTGCTTGACCCCAAACTCCCGTAAAATAGGGACTGCCTTTGTGCAAAAATTCGGGGTTGTTGATCACTGCTTCTAAGTCTTCGACGGTAAAGACAGGCTCGCGATCGCGTTTTTGCTCGAATACTTGCTTATTGTAGCGGTTGACTAACTGGAATCCGACTAATTGTACTAGATAGGGTTGACCAGCGGTAAGAGAATAGATTTGGTCTAGGGTTTCGGGAGTGTAGTCCAAGGGGAAGTCTTCTATTGCTGGATTGGCGAGGATTTGCTGGGTAGCCGCTGGTTCTAAGAAGCTGACGCGAATAGGGATGACGCTGGCAAAGAAGGGTTGAAAATAATCTTCGGTCATTTCTTCTAAAGTATGTAACCCGGCAAAAGCAAAGGCAATGTGCTTACTCTTTTGCACACTAGCTCGCAGCACTTTCATAAAATCGGGAGCGATTTTGCCTTTATTAATCAGTTCTTCGATTTGCTCGAACTCGTCTAGGGCGATAATGAGGCTTTGAGGATTTTGCCCCCCCAACCCCCCAACTTTGGGGGGAGTAAATCCGGTTCCCCCCAGAATTGGGGGGCTAGGGGGGCACATTAGTAACTCCTGTACTTCTTTCAGATAGCGGCGGAAGGTAGGGTAAGGTAGGTTCAGCAAGTCTTCATCAGCTGGAGGTGGTAGGTTAACAGCTTCAGCAATACCATCACAAATTGCCATCAGCACTTCTCCCACTCCCTGGGAAGTATCCCCCACACTTAGTAGGTTAATGTAGGCTAGTTTGATCTCTGCTCCCAGGCAATTGGCAATATTACGGAGGATCGACGTCTTGCCCATACGGCGATGACCGTAGATTACTACCGATTGCACTTGGTGATTGGTGAGCCAGAGTTCCTCTAGTTCCCTCATTATGTCTTCTCGTCCGATAAAGAGGTTGCCTTCCACCGGATCACCGATAGTATAGGGATTACGGACTGGTTTGGTGATGACAATTTCTCCCACTTCACCGGCTATTTGTAGTAATGCTTCTTGCCAAGTCTCAGCTATATCGATAATTAGGTCTTTTTCTGCTTTTGGTAGAGTATTTTGGTTATTGAGAATACCTTTAAGTTCTCCCACAGCTCGATTAAGAGCGAAGGATCTGGCACCACGAGACACACTGCGCTCAACTACCTGGAGATCTTCGATTACTCTACCCAAAGAAGCGATCGCATTCCAAGTAGTTGGACGAAGCAAGGGTTCTTGAGGGAAAGCAGGTAGTTGGATCCTAGCAATAGCGGCTGGTTCTTTAACTCCCTGAAAAGCTGTTAGAGTTTGGGCTAAGGTGAACATTTCCTCTCCATAAGGGAGAGAGCGCACTACGGTAAAAGCTTCTACAGCTTTTGCTGGTTCCTTTTCGTGCAGATACCAGAAACCAGCGGCAGCAGCACGAGCAGGGGTATCTAGACGAGTGCCTGTTGCCAAACGAGCCTGAAGCCTTCTTTTCCAGGGAGGAGGCAAGAGAAAGAAACCTTCGAGAAACCGTGATTTGAGCTGTGCGTTGAGGGAAGCTGAAGCAAAACGTACCAAATCCCAATCATCAGTAGCTTCAGCTAGCTTAACTACTCGAAAAATAACTTCTTCTGGAGGTGTTGCGGCAAGTACGGGATTGACAGCCTTAACAACAGGGATGAATTGAAGAGTGTAAGTAAGCAGTTGGTTAGCGTTGTGCAAACCTGTATCCCAATCCTGCCGCAGCCAATTTTGCAATCGGGAAGAAAGAGAAATTAGAGGCAGTGGGGTAATCCGGGGGAGCATCCAACTCTGATTCTGGAGCAGTCCCCTACTGAATGGTAGAGTAACAAGCCAATTCTCTAGGCGGTTTCTCCCCACGGCTACTGCTACCCAAAAAGCCATGCCACCTGCCACGTCACCGGCCCCGCCACCTGCCACACCAATTGCCACGCCAAAAGCCACGCCACCTGCCACACCACTTGACACGCCACTTGACACGCCAGCTACCACGAGACCTGGCACACAAAAAAATACGCTAATTGCCATGCCACTTGCCACGCCAAAAGCCACACCACCTGCCACACTACCTGCTACACCACCTGCTATACCAATTGCCACACCAATTGCCACGCCAAAAGCCACACCACTTGACACGCCAAAAGCCACACCACCTGCCACACTACCTGCTACACAAAAAAACACGCTAATTGCCACGCCGCCTGCCATACGAAACCAATCGATGGAAAAAGCTATTTCCTGAAGCAATAAACCTAGAAGCAATGGTGTAACAACTGTCAGCGCCAACCCTTGTATAAGCAACTGACGTTGGATAGCATTCTGACGCAGCAACTCCCATCCTTTGCGCCAGTTCATTTCTCCTTCTGGAATATACCCACCCCCAAAAGTATCCACATACCACCGCAAAGCCTGGGGAAAGTAAAACACCCAGTACAACAACCGCAGATAATCCAAAGGATTCCACAAAGATAGAGGCTGCTTCAATTTGGGAGCCAAATCTAAGCGGGGAACAGAACGGTGTTGGTTCATCTTGGTTGTTGGTTGTTTGTTGTTGGTTGTTTGTCTTTACCGAACACCCATGTCTTTGAGTATGATGCGATCGCATTCACGTCAATTACCAAACCCACCGTTATCATTGAGCAAGAATAGGGAAATGCGATCAGTAATTATTGGTATTAGTGCCAGTAGCCAGTAGGTTGGGTTAGCGCTAGCGTAACCCAACACCAATGTCTTTCGGTATGATGCGATCGCTAATTATTAGGGCTTTTGCACAAATCTCGGAAGGGCGAAGCATTTGGATGGAGAGATTTGGGTTTATGTGGTTGAATTATCGCCTAAATGCTTCGCCCCTACAGGATAATTGCTCAAAATCCACCCCACCGGCATTACCACTGGCGGGTTTAGCATCAATTATAAAGCCCACCAGGGGTTTCAAGATACTGTTGGCGAATCAATGTAGGGTGTGACCCCTCACCAACTAAACTAACGTGTATACAAGATTCTCACCGAAATAGGTCAAGATCTTGGTACCCCCCTTATTCCCCCCTTAGTAAGGGGGAAAATCTTGTCCTCCCCCTTACTAAGGGGGAGCTAGAGGGGGTCAACCCTCACAAGGGTAGGTTTTTTATCACAATATCTGCGAATGGAATTGGAGGTTGAAAACTCTTTCCATAGCGGCGCTAGCGGAACGTATTACTGGANTGACATGATTACTTACAAATGTAAATTAGTAGGAATACATGTGATTCTTCAAGAAGAATCCTATACTTCAGCTTCTAACTTTTTCAATAATGATCCTCTCCCAGTTTATGGACAGATAACTGAAAAACCAGTGTTTTCAGGAAAAAGAATAAAGCGAGGTTTGTATCGTACAGATGGAGGATTTCTCTGTCAATCCGATGTGATGGGTTCCTACAATATTTTACGAAAAGCATTCCCAAATGCGTTTACTCGCTATGGGATAGAGAGGTGCGTAGTTCACCCCAGGAGAATTAATCTCTCAAAGTGAAAGTGAAAGGAATTTCTGAAATGAAATTCAGTCTGTCCATATTTGACTATACTTTTACTAACTATCGATTGAGCAGCTGATTTTACCAACCCAGCAGTGTGAATGCCGCTCACAGTGTAAATGCACGGTGGAATTTAGATCTCTGCACACCCTCAATAAAAAACCCCAGCGCAGATAATAGCGCTGAAGGCAGTTAGTTTATCAGGGTGCATCTACTTCTCCTATTTTCGGCACGGCAAATAACTCGTCCGGATAAATTTAGGAGGTGGATCATAAGGTAGATAGGTCGCTACAACGCTTGCTGTGACTAGATTATAGCCCCGATCTACCCTTGATACCGATCCACCTTTTTTTCAACTTTCTCCAGAATCACTTGCTACTCGACGTTCCCTAAATCTCCTTAAATAGAATTAGAGGTAATTCATTAAACGGCTGGATATGGTAGCTAAAGCTAATTTGGTTCGCTTCCAACTGGGAGATATAGAAATAGAAGCTTATCAACTTGCCTCAGATCAAACCCTTCCTCTGTTATTTACTCATAGGCAAATTGGTGAAGTAGTGGGCAAAAGCAAAGGCTCTGCTCAAAAGTTTTGCAAGAGCCATGAGCAGGAACTGCCACCTACGGTTAGTGCCATCGTGCCAGATAAACCAAGACCTGTGGCTCTCTCATCGATGGAAGCAGCATATGCTTACTGGCAGCATCAAGCTCAATCAGGAAATGCCATAGCTTCTGCCATAATGGAAGCCACCAAAGTCACCCCCATCGATAAACTCAATATAGAATTAGCATCTGTTACTTCTCCATCAAACCAGCCCTACCCCAAAGATATTGAAACTGCGATCGCTAATCTACCAACAGGGGATAAGCTGCCCAACTCTGATGAACTGCGACTGTTGGATGAAGGCTTGAGTCTCATCGCTAAATGGTTAGAAGAAGCTGGACTTGATCAAAAAGCGATCGCTAGCTGGAAACTCAATATTCTTGCCGACAAGTTCCCGGCTCTAGCAGGCGCAGCGACGGAAGCTCAAAAACTCATCGCCACTAGTGATGCTAATGATGCTAGCGGCATGATTGCTTCCCAAGTAGCAGAGATTGTATCGTCTAAGCTAGAGCGCAAAATTACCGCTGCTCAAATTAACTCTGCCCTGCATGAATTGGGTATTCAGGAATGGGCTAAACCAGGGTCAAGGGAGCGAAAGCTTACGGAAAAGGGTAAGGAATACGGCAGAGCTATGTTAGCAACCAGTAAAACCAATGCCTGGAGCGGAGCGCAGCTGCGGTGGTTTGATAATGTTGTGCCATTGCTCTGCCAACACTTTCAGTTAGACCAAGTTACCGAACAATCTAGGAATAAGTAATAAGTCAAGAGTCATTAGTGACAATATTTCGGAAATTCATACATAAATAACCTCAGCCAAAATATTCTCTTTAACTGTTGGCTTTAATCCTTTTTTCGTCACGACATCGACTTTAATGCCTAAACGGTCACTCAAATAAAACTCTAAATCTACAATGTCCAATAAAGAAGGAACATCAGAATAATCTATCAACACATCTAAATCACTTTCTTCCGTTTGTTCTCCTCTGACATAAGAGCCAAAAATACCCAATTCTGTAATCTGATATTTTTCTTTAATAATTGGTTTATAATTAACGAAAAATTGCTTAATTTCATTAAGTTTCAACATGACTTAAAACAACTTTTATTTGGGAATTCGTTACCGTTGTGGCCGACTCAAAGTTGAGGCAGGTCAATCTAGACACTAAACACATCGAGCGAAATACCAAATATCCTAGCCAACCGACAAATCACCTTAAAGTCGTTACACCCTAACCGCTCGTAACGGCTAATAGTGCTGTGATCAACTCCCAGCAATTGACCGAGCTGCTTCTGATCAAGTCTTTTCATTTCTCTGAGAAAGCGGATAATCTTAGCTTGCCGCTTGTAAGGATTATTCGCCTCCACTTCTGTCAAGTCTTGTTCAATTTGTGCCAAGACTTGCTGCGTTAAGACTTGCCCAAGTACGCCAATATCATTTTTCATCATCTTTAAAACCGCGCTAGCTGCGATTAAATCGCAGATTTTGCGACTCCATCGCGGATATGCGGAATGAGTCGTGGAAACTGCGATTATATGGACATTTTATTAAATGTTACTGCTAGTCTAATAGGCACAGTAAATTGATTCCTCATACGAAGGAAAGATGGCTGAGCCGCAATTATTCAGACTGGATAAATTCGACCCTCTACCGTGGGAAAAGCTGTCGGATGGACGGTACTGGACTCATGTAGTTTTAGGTCAAGTGGGAAAACCGCTCAAGTATTACAGTCTGGATGAGAACGGCAAATTGATTGAACGGACAGAGGTGGTTACCGATGCAGGTTTGTTTAACGACGATTCGGTTCGCACAATCGCTGGTTTACCAATGGTTCTAACTCACCCCAAAAAAAGAAAGTTCAATTTGAACAGGGAGGGACTAAGGGTGGGTACTCTGCTCAATCGAGTTGCTAGAGAGGATGGCAAGCTCATAACAGAAGCCATTATCGATGACTATCGGGGAGTAGCTGTAATTGAGCAGATTCTGGCAACAGGAAAACTCCCCGAAGCCAGCTCTGGATATGGACTCAAAAAATTAACCCAAAGGGAAGATGGAATTTGGGAGCAGTTCCGTGGTGAGTATGACCATGTTGCCGCACCCTTAGAACCAGGGAGCGGAAGGGCTGGAGAGAGTGTCGGACTGCGATTTGACCAAAAAGAATGGACAGACGGGTTAGCGATTGCACAACCGCTCTACTTTGACCTGGGAAACCGAAGGATTGACTCAGAAGATAACTCCAAGACTTTCTCAAACAAAACTGACAGCAAAGATATAGGAGGAGTGACCAAAGTGGCGACTATAGTTTTACGGCTGGACAACACTGATCGTGCTTTTGAAGTTACTGATGAAGGATTGATTAGTGCGATCGGGGCACTTCAGTCTCGCGCTGACTCTCTCCAATCAGACTTGGAGAAGGTAGAGGGGGAATTAGAGCAATCTAAGTCTGATTATTCACGCCTAGAAGGGGAGCTGGAAGTAACTAAATCCCAGCTGGAAAAAGCCGACTCTAATCGCATGGATGAAAATGCAATCGCAACTCAAATACAGCAGCGGCTCGATGTGTGGAGTGTGGCAGTTCCGGAGCTGAAGCAAGACAACCCTAACTTTCAACCAGATTACAGCCTAAGCTCTACCCAAGCCAAAGCTTTCTGCCTAGGAAAGCTGACATCAATCAAGCTTGATGGACGGGATGCATCTTTTGTCGATGGTGCTTGGGACACCTATCTCCAAATGCGTGGTTCTCGCCATCGTCAAGATGAATCCAGACAGCCATTAGATGGTCTTTACTACCAGGTCGATGGGGACTCTGAACGTGGGGACATGAGCCATGAAGACCCTAGAGAAGAGCGGCGTAGACGCATTGAAAATCGTCGTAATCGTAATTACAAAAGGCATTAAAACTAGGAGGAAGAATGCCACAAACAACTGTTAGTTACAGCTCTCCGATTGGGCTGGAAGGGCAGATAGCCAGCGCTACCTACAACGTCATTAGGGGAACCTTACAAGAACTGCTCAACGGGATGAACATAAACCTGCCATTTGGACGGGCAGTAGTGACGGGTGATGACCCTAGGAAGCTTGTTTTGCCTAGCGCTACTGGGCAACAGTTCCGAGGAATCACTGTAATTAATGATTCCTGGGGGATTGATGAGGTTTCGTATCTGGCTGGCGAAAACATTGGTTTCCCAGTTGGGACTCCGGTGGATATCCTGACTTGGGGTGATATTCACGTTTGGGTTGAGACAGCGGTAAACATTGGGGATATAGCTACTTTCAGGCACACTGCCGAAGCCGACCCCCTTGATGTGCTGGGACGCTTCTCAAACGCCCTCAGCGGGAACCATGACGCTGTGCCAAATGGTCGGTTTGTCACCGGAACAACCGGAGCTGGGATTGCAGTTTTGAATCTGGGAGGTTTCTGATGGCTGATTTTGCTGGGAGTGCCAAGTTTCTTAATGCAGAAGTCACCCGCTATGAACGGCAGTGGATGAAAACTGTTTATCCTGAGCGCTGGGCAGCTAATGGTGACCATCTTTATAATGTCGGGGATTTACGGCTGGGTGAAAAGCGAGTGATTATCCCGCGCATTGATTATGCGGGTAAGGCTACGATTCATACGGGAAAGGCAACAGACATCCCCTTACTTCAATTAGCCACTACCGCAGACCAATATAATGCCCGTGTGATTGTTATGGGAGCGAAGTGGGATGCAATCTCAGATATTGCAGCTGAAGAAGTAGCTAATCTCAATGGGTTGCTACCAGAACGAAATACCGTCCAAATGCTCATGGATGGCTTGAGTGATAAAATCTCCGAGAAGGAGCATGAGTTGGTCGTGTTCGGAAATCAAGCGGAGGGCATGGATGGCTTATTTTCCGGTCAGAGGGTAGACACGCTTGATATTCCCGCTGGTACGAACCTTCATGAAGAGCCAGCCCTTGATTTATTTGATAGGATACGGGGTTTACTCAAAGAGTTTCACAAGCGCTCACTGCTAACAGCAATGGCGACTAAGATGCTTTGTACGATTGACCTCTATGACTCATTGTGCCGAAAATTCCCTGATTCAGAAGGCACTCCTCTGGAGCGATTAACCAGAGCCGGTAGAGGGATGTATGTCAGGGAAATTGAACCAGTTAACGAACTCACCAGCGATTTACTAGAGCAGTTTGGCGTTCACACACCAGGAGCAAACCGCGATCGCTTTATGGTTTACGAGGATCGCATACCGGAAGAGGGTGAAGTTACTCGACCTGGAATCATGCGGCAGTTCTTTGCGATGGATCGGACTCCAGTTAGACAGGATTCAGATTTAGGTTATTCGATGACTGCTTATTGTGCCACGACAGAGGTGCAATTTAGAGAGCCTTTTAGAGCGTTGTATATAGATTACGACAAGTTCGCTGCCTAGGAAGGCGACGCGGGGACGCGGGGACGCGGGGACGCGGAGATATGAGGAAGGAGGGAGGGAATGGGAAATATACGTTCGTTCAAATTTAGTAACATTTGGGAGGAATAACCGACACCATGCCTTCACCAATCGTTAAACGTCTGCAATATTTCCCAGAGCGTGAACCACCTCGCCCTCGTGCTGGGAGGCGAATTTTCCAGACATACAAAGGAGGAAATGTTGAGTTTATTCCAGGACAAGTTACCGACATCTCAGCGGAGCAGTGGGAAACGCTCAAAAAGGACAATACCATAGCAATCCTAATCGAAGCCAAAGCGCTTGTTGAGCAGAACATTCCATTACCAAAGGGGGCATTGGAAGCCAGTCCGTTCACAACCATCAAACATATAGTTGATAATTGTACCGATGCGGATAAGCTGACAGAATTAGCTCAAAAGGCTACCACGCCTGAACTACAAGAGCTGGTTGGAGGGAGAGCTGATGCATTGAGCAGACAGTTGGCGGATATTAGGAAGCTCTTTCCTCCAGCTAAGAAAATCACCGAAGTCTCTGAATTAACGGTTGATGATGCTAAACCCGTAATTCAAAAAGAAACTGACCTGGAAAAATTACATGAATGGGCATTAGACCCACGCTCTAGCCTTCGTGCAATCGTTGAATCAAGGATTAAAGAGTTAACGAAAGGAACTGTTCGGAGTTAAAGATGGCTACTGTTTTCTCAGATCCAGAACTCTGGCAGCACGGTGATTTTACTTTCACCGTTCACGACGGTACAACCACGGTTAACAGTAGGGGGAATGCGATTAGCGCTGGTAGGGAAATTACCGTCACCTTTAAGTTCAAGCCATCGGGTAGATCCATTATTACCAATAGTGAGCCTGGGACTGGACTAACGGAAGAATATCAATGTCGTGTAGTTGCTGTTGATGGTGATAAAGAGAAGGTATTGCTTCCAGTAGAAATCAAGCCTGGGGATGTAGGGACAGGAATGCTCAACCAAAGACCATGCCGCGTGGTTGTCAAAGGGATAAGTCAATCTAGTCTCTCTCCCATCCTGAGCCAGATTCTAGGTGAAACCGTAAAACTCGATGTCAGCTACCAAATTAGGAGGGAGTCCTAGATGCTCAAAATCTCTGTTGATGGTAAACAACTAAAGCGGGATATCGGATTACGGAAATCGCGAGTCTCTAATCTTCAACCTCCACTTAGAGGTTTCGGGTACTACCTGGAACAGGAAACAGAGAAGCAGTTCAACACAGAAACTGACCCTCAAGGAAGACCGTGGGCAGAACTCAAGCCATCAACCTTACAGCAGAAACGAGCTAAAGGCTACCCAGATGACATTTTAACCGCCACCGGGGAAATGCGTTCTACTGTCTACAGTGTCGCCAGCAAAAGCTCACTGGAATTCGGGATTCGTGACCCCAAAGCACGATGGCATCAATACGGGACTAGTAAAATGCCCCAACGCCAAATCATCGGAATTACACCAAAGCGAGTTAAGCAGGGAAGCAAACTCATCAAAGTTTGGATTTTGGGGAGGCGTCGATAATGTTGGATTATGAAGCCTTTGATACAGCGATCGCAACTCGTTTAGCCCCAGTGCGCGAAGCCTTGGCAGGTATACCCGTCGCGGCTTTACCCAAGGAGGCGGGTAAGTTTGGCTCTGACCAGTTTGAGTCAGTGGACTGGCTTTTCCCAGACTACCAAGGAATACCAAGGGAGTCAAAACGCCACAGCCAGGACGTAAGAATGACTTTACTTGTGCGGTTAGCCTTCAATGACCGCTATTCAGATGACCCAAACTTCACAAGAGCGATGGACTGGGTAGAGCAGCAGGTATTAGGACTGTTAGTTTACCACCGCTTACCTGGTGCAAATACTGATTTAGAGTTGGAGGGAGGGAGGTCATTTGCACCAGTGGCAGGGAGGTGGGTTAAAGAGATTCGTTTCACTTTTGAGACAACCATTGTGCCTATTGAAGTCCCCAAAGAAAACCCCCCATTGGTCACATTGGTTCGCACCACCGATTCATCTGGAGTTTTAGCCGAGGTATCAAGATGACGTTAGATCGAGGTCTTAAGATACAAGTAGTCGATACGACCGCCGTATCATTGCCACACAAAGAAACCGCGATCGCCATTATTGGAGTGGCAAGTGATACCAATGCTACTGCTGACTTGAACAAGCTGTATCTGGTAACCAACTCAGCACAAGCTCGTTCTCTACTTGGTACTCAGCAGCTGGGAGATACTCTACCTCTTGCTGTACCAGTTCCCCAACGTTATGGTGCGGGTAAAATTCTGGCTTGTAGGGTTGAAGGTGGGGCAAGTGTTGAAGACAATGTTACTGCTGCTCTTGACTTGTTACCGAACTCTTACGGGATGTTTGGCTTTAACCCTGATGTGATTATGACTCCAGGTTTCAACAGTGAAACTGTTCTTGCTAAGGGGTTGGAGGTAGCTGATAAGGTAGGAGCTGTTTTTATCTCTACTTTTCCTCCTGGAGTATCACCAACTGATGCTCTTACTACCAGGGATACTCCAGGAGGGGGTTTGGGTAGAAGGGACTCTAGATTGATTATCTGTTATGGTCACCTGCGCAATCAAGAGGATGATAACAATTTAGAGGCATTAGAATTGCACTTGGCGGGTGCAATGGCAAGGCTTGATTCCCTTCAAAATTACGGCAGGATTCCCTCATCTCAAGAAATTCTGGGGGTTTCTTCTACAGAACCTGCCATCAGCATGAGCTATACAGATGAAAATGCACAATCGGAAATGTTCAATGACAAAGGTGTGGTGACTATTAATCGTCAACCAAACCACTTTGTTACCTGGGGCGATCGCAATTCAGCATTTCCTGAAGATTTATCGCCTCTGTCCATCATTTCGGTGGTTAGAGTCAGGGATAGAATCATCAAGATGGCAGAAGCTAGAGCACAAAAATTCTTAGATTTGGAATCGAATAGACGGACAGGTAACCTATTAGCTACATCCCTCAATGATGGACTAGCAATCGAACAAAGAAAGGGAGCGGTACAGCCGGGGCATTTAGCTGAATTTATGGAAAGTGAAAGCGATTACCAGGCTGGTAAGTTGGTGGCTAAATTAACTTTTACTCCTTATACTCCGGTGCGATTAATCGAGTTAAAACCAGTTCTTAGTCTAACTATTGCCGTGGGAGGTTGAGAATGCCGACATATCAAATCAAAGACTGGCTAGCAACCATAATTGATAAAGATGGAACTCCTACGGATACACAGGGGATTGCCACAGAGTTGAATTTGCCGCCTCTTGAGTGGGATTTTGATGATGACAAACGAGCTGGAGCTTACGGCACAATTAGCTACCCCTTAGCCCCTGGTTCAGTTGAAGCATCAATGACTTTTATGGGAATGTCTCCAGAACTGCATGACGCCATTATCAGTAGTATTGGTGGGGAGTTAACCCTCCAACTGGATGGAGCAGCTGAGGATATTGAAAGCGGTAATTCTATTAGGTATCAAGTCGTAATGCGTGGTGCAGTCGCACAAATACCTTTTGGTAGTTTCACTGCTCAAGAGAATGCTGAGTTTGAATTCGCGATGAGAGTTAATTACATTAAACGGACGTTTGGGTCAAGTGTCATGATTTACGACCCTAGGAACTGGGAGTTCTCAATTAATGGACGCAACTTATTGCAATCTAAAAAAGACGCTTTAGGATTATAAAAATGAGTAAAAGAGGCAAAAAGTATTCTCAAAGAAATAGCTATCAGCGTTCAGCTGTCAGCGTTCAGCAAGATAGCCATCAGCTGTCAGTTGTCAGCATTGAAGATAACCATCAGCCATCAGCTGTCAGCGTTCAGCAAGATAAGGAGGAAGCTGATAGCCAAGAGTTGATTGCTGAGAGCAAAATCAACACAATCGTACCCTTGAGCTGTGGTGTCAATGCGGTCTTACAGCCACTATCCGCCAATGATTTCTTATTATTCCAAGAAAAAGCTATGACCCCGCGATCGCCTGGTGCTAGCGCTAGAGCAATTGGCAGACAAGCAGCAGTCGAATGGCTGATACGAAAAGCTTACACGGTTAATGATAAGCCCTTGACTGCTGATCTGATGGATGAATTTGGAGTAGAAGTCAAAGAATTTAACCAGCTTCTTTACCCAGTGCTGGGATTAGAAGGGGAAGTAACTTGTCACGATAATGCCACTGATGTTGGGGAATCTGATGATTTTACCTACGAAGGACGCCGAGTCACTCGAAAGCCTATCTCTTGGAGATATGCGCTCAAGTTTCAGGATGAAATAAGCAAGGGAGCTGCTGATGCCTACCGAAACATGATTACCAGCTTTTTTGAGATTGATTCTTCTCCAATTACTCCTGAAATGATGGCATCACCAGATGGGGTGGGGGTGGGGTTGACGGCATTAATCTTTCAGCGCTTGGGGAAGTGCTTAAATTGATTCCCAGTCGAACAGACATCATTACTATCTGCCGCTGGATGAACTGGAGTTTAAAGGATTTTGATTGGTTTGAAGATGTAACTGAATTAGAGCCTTGGTTCAAAGAAATTATCTCTCAAATGAAAGCTGAAACTAAAGCGTCTTCAAGTAATAAGTAATGAAGAATTTAGAATGAGTTAATTTAGAATTTATAATGAGTTTTTCTTCACTTATTACTTATTACTTATTACTTATTACTTCAAGGAGAAAAGACAATCGCCACCACTATCCCCATAAAAGTTGATGCTATCGTTAATAATGCGATCGCGGGTTTCAATCAAGTGATTGAAGCTGGGCAACGTATGGGGTCACGGCTGCAAAGTATTGGACAGTCCACACGGCAAGTGGGACAAAAACTGACAGTTGGTTTGACTGCTCCCATTACTGCTGGGTTGGGTTTGGCGGTTAGGGAAGCTTTGGCTTTTGAGGAGGCGACAGCCGACTTGAATAAGGTAATAGGTGCATCGGATCAGGTTGTTAAGTCGTTTTCTGGTGATATTCTCAAGCTTTCTCGTGATATCCCCATTGCTGCTACAGGCTTACAACAAATAGCAGCGGCTGGTGCTCAGATGGGCATTCCTCAAAAACAGTTGCTGCGATTTACAGAAATCGCTTCCAAGGCTGGTGTCGCCTTTGATATCACAGCGGATAAGGCTGGGGAGTCAATCGGTAAGATTTCTAACATTATGGGAGTCGGCATCGATGAGATTGAGAACCTGCTCGGAGCTGTCAATCATTTGTCCAATAATATGGCAGCGAAGGCTCCAGAGATTGTCAATACTCTCCAAAGAATTGGTGGCACTGCTAAGGTTTTTGGACTAACGGCTGAAGAAGCAGCGGCTTTGGGTTCAGCGTTTATCGCACTGGGTAAACCCCCAGAGGTGGCGGCAACGGGAATTAATGCCCTACTAACCAAGATGCAGACAGCCACAGGGCAAAGTAAAGGGTTCAAGGATGCCCTAGGAGCCATCGGACTTAGTGCTGAGGAGTTGGAGCGAAGTGTCAGAACGAAGGGTTCACAATCAATCGTTGACTTCCTCAAACGAATTCAACAACTGGATGAGGCTGAAAGACCTAAAATTCTGTTGGAATTGTTTGGGCAGGAATACCAAGATGATATTTCGGTGGTAGCAACCAACCTGGGGGTTTTAGAGCAAGCCTTCGGACTAGCTAACGATCGCGCTAAGACTGCTAGTAGTTTACAGGATGAGTTCGCTGCTCGTTCGGCTACCACAGCTAATCAATTACAACTTCTCCAGAATAACTTTAGGGAGATTGGCATTACTATCGGTTCAGCCATCTTACCCGCCTTCAACAAGCTGCTCAAAGCGATTCAACCTGTCATCATTGGCTTTGCTGACTTTGCTCAAGCCCATCCTAATATTGTAACGATTGGGGTAGCCATTGCTGGTGTTGTTGCTGCGATCGGGCCACTGCTAATTGGTATTGGTGCGGTAGTCTCTGCTATTGGCTCACTGGGTGCTGTTCTTCCTGCGGCGGGAGCTGCACTAGCAGCTATTATATCTCCTATTGGGCTAGTCGGTGTAGCGATCGCAGCTTTGGTTGTTGGTGTTGGGGTGCTTATTGCTAAATGGGATGAACTTCCCCCAGGTGTTCGTAGTGCTGTTGAACAAGCGGGGAATCACATCAAGTCTTTTCCCAAAAATATTGCTCAAGTACCGTCAGCTATTGGGGCATTCATTGGAGTAATTAAAGCTCATTTTATCAGACTGGGAACTGAAATTAAGTTTCAAGTTACTAAAGTTACTAATACTTTCAAAACTTTAGTAAGTGCAGGTAAAGCCCAGTTTGCGGCATTATGGACTGAGATAAAATCCCGGTTTGACCAAATTCAGCAGACGCTCAACAGCCTTCCCAGTATTGCTAGAAATGCTGGACAAAGCCTTGTGAGAAGCTTCGCTGCTGGCATTACTTCAAGTATTAGTCAAGCGACTTCTGCTGTTTCTAATCTAACCCAGAGAGTTAGAGATTTCTTGCCATCCAGTCCTGCTAAAGTTGGGGCGCTTTCTGATTTAGATGTATCTGGCATGAAGTTCGCTGAAACTTTTGCTAGCGGTATCTCTGCGGGTATGGGGGCTATTCAAAAGGCAATGGCTAACTTTACAGCTGGGCTTTCTTCTCCGATTTCAAGCCTGAAATTAGAGCTAGCCAAAATTGGATTAGTTCCTGGCAAAGAAGGCTATCTTCTTCCTACTCAATATGGTGATTTACATAAAAAGCGTCCTCAAGATTACTTTGGTGATACCCGTAATCTTGTTGGTGGCTTCGACATCTATACCCCAGAACAGATATCAAGAGCTGAAGCGCTATTTAAAAAACATGGATTAACGTTACACGAAGACTTGAGTTTTAACCGTGGGTTGTTTTCTGGTAACAGACAAACTCCTTCCCTTGCCACGGCTGGAGCCAGTAACAACCTTGGAATAAGTATTAATTTTTCGCCCAATATAACTATCAATGGAGGTGGTAATAGAAATGATGTCATTGAGGGTCTACGCCGATACGAACGGGAGTTAATGGATTTATTGAAGGATGCTCGTAGTCGTTGGAATAGGGGGCAGTTTTAATGGCAATTGGTAGTTTTGGTGATGTTTCGTTTGAAGTTCCAGAAACCTTAGGAGTGTCTGGGGAGTATGGTTTTCCTTTTGTTCAAGTGAGCAAGGTTTCTGGATACCCAGCTTTACAGGTTGTGGGAGAAGAATTAGCCACAGTACAGGTGAGGCTGAGGTTTTCAGAAAACTATAACATTCCCAACCCTCAAGCTGGCTTTGATAATTTCCTGATTGCTGCTTCAGCGAGAGCGCCAAGACAACTAAATATAGGCAAACAAACTTATGGATTGTATGTGATTGAACGCCTGAGGTGGGAGGTAACCGAAATGACGGATCAAGGTGATGCCTTAGTCATCGATTGTACCGTTAATTTCCTTCAAAGCCAATAGGTGTTAGGTATTAGGTATTAGGTATTAGGTTGGTAAGAAGGTGTTAGGTATTAGGTGCTAGGAGGCTTGTAATGGTCGAAGTTAAGAGTTATCGAGACTTGAAAGTTTGGAATCGGGCAATGGATTTAGTAATAATGTGCTACCGACTCACCTCTAAGTTACCAAAAACTGAAGTTTATGGACTAACTAGCCAAATTCAAAGAGCTGCTGTTTCTATTCCAGCTAACGTTGCCGAGGGAAAAGGAAGACACCATTTGGGAGAATATATCCATCATCTATCTATTGCTAACGGTTCTCTTAAAGAATTAGAAACCCATTTGCTGATTGCCGAGAGATTGTCTTATCTTGAAAACTCAGAATTACACCCAGTTTTTGAATTAGCTGATGAAGTAGGCAAAATGCTCAATACTCTAATAAAAGCACTCAAGGAAAGGCAGAAAAACCTAAAAAGTAATACCTAACACCTAACACCTAAAAAAACCTAATACCTAATACCTAATACCTAATACCTAACATCATGCCGCCAAGGAAACCAACGATATCTAGATTTGTACTAAATGAGACGAACATAACTAATCAGATTGTTCCACGCCTTGCCAGTGTCATTTACCAAGATGAAGCTGGTGCGACTGGTTTGTTGGAGCTAGAACTAATATCTCCAACTTCCATCAATTTGATTGAAGGTGATGCTATTGAAGTAAGAATTAAATATGCTGATAGCGCTAACGAAATCAACACGGGCACTCATATCGTTGATGAAGTTACTATACAGCTGGCTTCCAATATTATACGAGTTGGAGCAAGGGCTTATGATTATAGGTCAGGAGCTGCGACAAAGGAAGCTGTTGAATTAAAAAATACCAGACTATCTGAAATATTGAATGAGTTTGCTTTTAACTTCATGGCAGAAAAAGGTGGTACGAAATTTCCACTACAGGTTATCTCGAATGCACCTTTAGGTTTGGTAGTGGGGATAGCTTCACAAGTTGGAGAAGACAACATAGTAAGAGCTAATTCTTGGCTTGAATTACTCAAACAACTAGGTGATGACTATGGATACTGGTTTAATATCAAGTTTGGCGAGTTGCGTTTTCTAACCTATGAAACACAAGAACAACAATCCAACTCTACCACTATTACCCCGTCTGATTGCCTTCCGAATCCTCGGTTTACTCGCAGAACTAAGAATATCTTTGAAAGTGCTTTTGTGAATTACAAAACTTTAACAAATGAAGAGGATTTTGTTCAAGTTTCTGATTCAACAGTATCGACAACAGATATTTTAGACTTACGCAATGAAGGAGTTTATTACAATCAGGCTTCAGCTTTTGAGAGGGCTACTGGGGCACTCTCGTTTGCCAACAGAAATCGGCAGACAGTGAGGATGAAAACTGAAGGAAATGGTAGTTATATAGTTGGAGCTAATGTCTCACTGACGGGCTTTACGGGCAGCATGATTAACGGTAAATATGCAATTAGTCGTGCTATCCATCGCCTTGATTCTGATGGGTGGATAACAGATTTAGAAATGTATATGATTTTTAACTAAGAGGTGTTAGGTATTAGTTTTAGGTATTAGGTTTTTCAATGGAAGTTTATACTATTATTGAGTTACAGGAAAGCATTTCTGCCATTCTGATGGACATAGAGAAAAGCAGGCTCTATGAAGCAATAGACCTGAATTCAACTGAGTCAATTAGAGTAGCAAAAAATGCCATCCTTGAAGCGATCGCACTTCATGAGCCACGGGTTACAGTAGTGGAAATTCGAGTCACCAGCGAGGGTAGAAAACTCGGCTTAGATATTGAGTGGAAACCTGTAGGGGACTTTCTGTTTGAAGAACTGTCATTTCTTACCTATGACGGTTCTACTGGTTACGACGGGACTTTTGAATATAGCTGAATGAATGAAGAATGTAGAATGTAAAATGTAGAAAAAAAAACAATTCTAAATTCTAAATTCTAAATTCTAAATTCATTTATTACTTATTACTTATTACTTATTACTTGAGGTTTTGAATATGGCTGATTTTACTGAAAATGGAACTACCTTTCCCCCAGTTACCCATATTGAACAAGGGGAAAAAGCTTTTAGTACTCTTGATAATCCGACACTTTCGCCAGGAAAGCAGCTGCAAGCTTTGGTTAATCGGGATACCTACCTCAAAGGGTATGCTGAAGGGATAGCTACTGCACTGGGACTAGTCAGCGCTGGTGCTGGGCAATTTCAGGCTAGTGCTCTGGGTTTGTTTGCAGGGTTGCCTTTGACACCTGATGGTAAACTGCCACCTAATAAGCTACTGGCGACTGACAGTGCGGGACAAATTGTAGCAATCGATAAGCCTGTAATTCAAAGTGCGATCGCAAGCTTTGCCACTCTTAAAGACAGGCAACCTCCCAGTGGCGCTGGTGGCACAGGTAATACTGTTGATTGGATTAACAGGGACTTGAATTACCTGGTGACTGCTGGAGGTACTGATAACTGGATACAACTAGATACTGCTAGTAAGTCTTTTGATTTGACTGAGGGTTCTTATCTTATCAGTGCGATCGCTACAGCGACGATGGTGGATAAGCATCAGATTCGTATTCGCAGGGAGGATGGACAGGTTTGGGAGGGATTATCTACTCAAACTGTATCGGCTGCTTCCTTGGTTGGTCAATCTTTGACTACTTTATCTCATGTGTCCGAATCCTTTGAAGTGCCTGTTGGGGAAGTTCATAAATTTGCCATTCAGCATCGGATTTTTGACACTATTCCTGAGCGCTCCCTTGGTGCTGAGGTGGGGTCTGGGTTGGCTGAGGTTTATGTGATTTGTGATGTGTTTAGGGTTGTTTATAAGGAAGTTAGTTTTTGATGAACTGAAAAGTAATTTGACGAGTAATAATCTATCAAGTATGCCGAACAACCGTTACCCCGATAATTGGTCAGAAATCGCCACAGCAATCAAAGAGTCAGCCAAATGGCGCTGTAGTAAGTGTGGGTTGCAGTGCATTCGTCCTGGGGAAGATACATCGCACCTTTCTCACTCAGAGAGGATGGCAAAAACTCTCACGGTGCATCATTACAATCGGATACCAGAGGATAATCGCCCTGAGAATTTAGTTGCGCTCTGTACCGGGTGTCATTTGGCTTATCATCAGGGCGGTTTGTCTAATGTCTCTCCTGGGCAGTTGTCACTGTTGTAGGTGTTAAACTAAGCCAGGTTATTAACTCTTGACAGCTGATGGTAAACTTCCACCTAACAAATTACTTACCTCAGTTGCAGATAAGCCAATGACTGGACAACCATCCCAGCAAACAACTATAAGTGCTAATCCTTATTTAGAGCTGGACAATCAAGGTCAGCTCTTACACTTTGAACTGAAAGCTGACCAGCATATCCTGGGACGCGACCCTCAGCGAGCGGATTTGTTAGTTCCTAATAGTTGGATGGTACTTTCTAATCGCCACGCCATATTACGTAAAGTCAGGGAAGACTACTACATTTATGACGGTGATGGTCATCAGCCTAGTACCAATGGGTTATTTATTAATCACACTCGCATTACCCCAACACGAGGACGCCGTCTACAGAATGGTCTGCAAATTCAGATTGGTCAGAACCCCAATAATTTGATTCTCCTAACCTATTTCCATACCACTAGAATCAGCCCACCAACCCAAAAATCTCTTTCTTTGAGAGGTAGGTCAGTACTACTAGGACGCGACCCTACCGCCAACCTCCAACTCGATTCCCCCTTGGTTTCCCGCCGCCACGCCACGATTGATACTGATGCTGAGGGGCGCTACCTTCTGCAAGATCACAGTGCCAATGGGACGTTTGTCGATGGGCAACGGGTCAATGGTTCTGCTGTACTCCCAGCTGGGGCAATTATTCGGATTGGATCATATACCTTGGTGTTGCGGGATGATGAGCTAGTTTTGGCAGACCAAGGGGATCAAATTCGCCTAGATGCTCACAATTTGGTATGGGAGGTGAAAGATAAAAACCGCAAAGTCCGGCGGCTGTTGGATAATATCTCCCTACCCATTGAACCAGGACAGTTTGTTGCTTTGGTTGGAGGTAGTGGAACTGGGAAGTCAACCTTAATGCGAACCCTGTTGGGAATTGCTCCGACTACTGAAGGGATAGTGTATCTGAATGGAGAAGACCTGCGAGCTAACTTCAACATCTACCGCACCCAAATTGGTTATGTGCCTCAAGATGACATTGTTCACAAAGAGCTGAAGGTTGGAGAAGTTCTGACTTACGCTGCTAAACTACGGCTACCGACTGATAGTGATGTAGAGCAGATCGTACAAAATACGCTGCAACAGATTGAAATGTCTGACCGCCGGGATGTATTGGTTAGTCAGCTGAGTGGGGGTCAGCGTAAACGAGTCAGCATTGGGGTGGAACTTTTGGCTGACCCGAAGCTGTTTTTCCTAGATGAGCCTACTTCTGGGCTTGACCCTGGACTGGATAAGAAGATGATGCAGCTGTTGCGGAAGTTAGCTATTCAAGGACGGACGGTTATTCTGGTGACTCACGCAACAGCAAATATTGCTTTGTGCGATCGCGTTGTTTTTCTGGGCAAAGGAGGACGCCTCTGCTACTTTGGTTCTCCGCAAGAGGCTCTAGACTTTTTTGGTATTACTACGGGTGATTTTGCTGATATCTACAACAGATTAGAAGACGAGGAAACTGTTATCCAGGAAGCCTATAGGTTTTCTAACTCCAATTATTACCAGTCCTATATTGTCAATCACCTTAGTGGTGGAATGTCGCCCAATAATCGTTCCCGTCCCCAGAAAACTCAACGGTTCCCTCTAGGACAGCTAGCTCTCTTAACTCAGCGCAATTTTCAGCTCATTTGGCGCGACCCCATCTATTTAGGTTCCGTTTTCTGCGTAACTCCTGTATTTATCTTATTTGTTTGGATTATTACTCGTGAAAAGATTCCTCTATTTTCTGGAGGTTCTGAGCCATCTGATCTAGTTGACGCCCTGAGCGTTTTGTTTGTATTCACCTGCATACCCGTTTTAGTGGGGATTTTTAACTCCCTCCAGGATATTATCAAAGAGTCTGCTATCTACTTGCGAGAGCGGCTAGTGAACTTAGGCTTATTGGCATACGTAGGTTCCAAAGTTTTTGTGCGTTCTTGCCTAGCTTTAGTTCAAACTCTATTAATGAGTGCCGTAATTTTTTATCTTTTTGATCATCCTGTATCTGATGCTTCATTTCCTTGGTTTCCAGGATTAGTAATTACCACTTTTCTTACTTTTTTAGCTAGCATAAGTTTGGGACTGATGCTGTCAGCACTTCTCAAGAATGCTTCTCAAGCTAACCTCTGGGGAATATTCTTATTTATGTGTCAGTTTCTTTTTGCTGGAATCTTATTTAAGTTCGACGCAACAAGTCTTATTAGTAAATTTGCTGTGCTCATGTTAAGCCATTGGTCAGTGAGAGCTTATGGAGCCTTAGTAGATATCAATCAAATGATTCCAGAGTGTCCGCCTGCACCAGCCGATTGTCAACCAGTAACGGATGGATATGAGGAGAGTTTTTATCAGCCGGAGGGTCTTGGTCATAGTTGGGAAATGTTATGTTTGCATATAATCGTTTATTTAGGTGTAATCTTATGGGTACAAAAAAGCAAAGATATTTTGTGATTTATTATTAAGCAACCAGATGAGTGGAAGAGATTCCTTGATACAGCTCGTCAAAGTGGTTGACGGAAGTGATATCATACAAAGCTGCACCTGGTTGAACTAAACTGTGCGCTCTACGCCAAGTCTCATTAGCGATCGGGGATAGAACCTCTAATCACACCTCCAGGAACAGAGATTATTGGGACTTGTCCTGTAGGAACGCTCTGAGGAGTAAGTCCAGCAGAAGTAACGGTAGAGGCATCATCAGGAGTGATGATAATACCAAACATCTGAAATACTGTTTGATTTACGTCTGGTGAGTCTAAAACTGCTCTTACTAAGTTGTTTCTAACATCCAATGATTGATTCGCAGTAAATTGTGTAGTTCCAACGTTGAAAGTAAACACAAAATCGGGCAACGCACCAGGAGGAACCCCAGGAATACCACCGTCCATACCAGGAGCGCCAGCGTCCATAACATTAAAAGTAAAGTTTCCTAGAGCATCAAGCTGACCTGGTAAACTGATCAGAATAGGTGCGCCATCAGCAAGAGCATTAACATTGAGAATTGCATCAGCATTCATACCTGGTCTTAAGGCAGCACCAATTTGGGTATCTGTGCTTCCTCGATCCAGCAGAGGGTCACTGACTCCATTGAGAGCATTTTGTAAGAAAGCTTTTCGGTTTCGGAGCTCCTTACAGTCTATTCTTTCTTCCAGGGGTTCTGATTGTTCTGTTTCAGAAGAGTTGGTTGAGTCAGCTTGAGCAACCCTATTGTTGGTACAAGTTTGGTTATTGCCCCGCACCTCGTCTGCTTTGACAATATTGCCTAAAGCACTATTGAAACTGTAAAAGCAAATTCCGACAAGAAAGGCTTGTCGCAGAAATTTCCCAGAATATTGGTGCAGATTTAACATAAGCTATCCTGTGTTAGAAGCGAAAAGTTGCACGGAGTACACCGATATAAATATTGTTGTTTTCCTCTCTATTTCCAGGATCGGTAACCATAAAGAAACCTGGAGTAAGATAGATATTGTCGCTCAATTTGTAGCGATAGAAAATTTCATAGTGAATTGAAGTACCGTTATCTGCTCCTAGATTTAAACCACGTCCGTGCTCTAATTTAAGAGGTTGACCAATGATTAATCCCAGTAAACTTCCTTCTTGACCAAAGGGATCTGACAAGGCTAAGGAAACCAAGTAAGTGCTGGTATTAGCAAAATCATCTGATTCCACAGCATTAGTAAAAGTATATCCTCCCCAACCTGCAAAGGTAAGGTTATCAGTAAAACGCCACTGTAAACTAGCCCCCACAGCATGGGTCTGACTTGGTTGAAGCAGTAGACTAGAAGTATCAGCGATAAAGCTACCTGCGAAAGTATTTAACTGAGCATCACTTGCGTAGGCATTAATATAATGTAGTCCCGCCGCCAGGTTATTGGCTGGGGTAAACAATGCTTGCACTCCTAAAGCACTATGATCTGAACTAACAATCCCCTCACTAGGGCTACTGTTATTCCGGGTTCCGTAAGCAACTTGTAAACGGAGTGGCTCTGCTACAAACCAGTCCAAACCAAACCCCGCATCAAGAGCGCCAATTTTGAACAGGGGACTGGCTTCACCGAAGCGAGAGATAGAACCTATACCCACATCCAAGAAGGGGCTGTTAGGAGTAAGGACAGTACCTAAATTAAAACCGACTGGTTTTAAGGTAAAGACAACTCGGTCATTAAAGGTGGCAAAGCGGTATTCTAAGCTATCTACAATAACATCATTATCGAGATCGTCTTGGTAAGAGAGTAAGGCTGCAAAAGTATTGAATACATTGGGGTTTGCCAAACCTAAATCATCGAAATTAGCGGAGGCTAAAACAACACGCAGACGATCTCTCCCTGTGAATGAAGCGACAGTGCCGATGCGGGCGAGATAATTAAGAGTAGTATTAGCATCTCCTGTGCCTGGTGGATTACCTCCTCCACCAGTAGCTATGCCAAAAATAACTTCTCCTCCAAATTTGACAGTGGTGGAAAACTGATGCTCCTCTAGGAAAGCAACCCGACTGTCTAGGTTATCTGCCTTGGTTTGGACTTGGGCTAATTGTGAGCTAAACTCATTGGTTAATTTTTCTAATGTGGCTAAGTCTTCTTCAAAAATACGATTAGCGCCTTCAACGGCAATCAGTACCTCAATCTGTTCCATACAGGCATTCAAACCTGCGGCAAATTCATAGCGAGTTAAGTCTCGGTTGCCTCGAAATGTGCTATCTGGGTATCCGGTAATACAACCATAGCGTTCTACTAAATCTCGTAGTGCTTCAAATGCCCAGTCTCCCGGTTGCACATCTTGGAGTTGGGAGACATTGGTTACCTGATTCATAGCTGTGCTATCAATTTCAGGTGATGGTTCTGTTGCTTCTGGGACTGTTGATGTGGGTTCTCTGAGTTGAGCAACGCTGGGAGTGACGGGGTTGGTTGTTGTTGCTCTATCAACATTCTCCATCTCGTCTAGTAGGACTATACCTAGTTCTGCATCAAAATCCTTAAGCAGCCGTTCTAGTCTTGCTCGGTGATTTTGAGTGACTGGATCTTCTGATGCAGCGCTAAAATTTTGTGCGATATCCTGTTGACAAGCACTTAAGATAGCAGCAAATTCAGAACGGGTTAAGGCTTTATTGTTCAGAAAGGCGCTGTTGTCGGTGGTACAGCCAGAAAGCTCAACCAGTTCTCTCAAGGCTTCGTAAGACCAGCTTCCCGGTTGTAAATTGTCGGTTACTGCCCAGGTTTTCGGGGCGGTTAAGAGCAATCCGGTTACTCCTGAGAGGAAAAGGAGTAAGAGTTTTTGCATTTTCATTGGTCACTCCTGCACACTGAAAAAGGTAAAAGATGGGTTCATTCAAAACTTTATCTCTCTGTCTCCATAAATAATGGTGTTTTATTTTCAATTTCGGGACATAAGAATAAAATCTCATCAATACTCTCAATAACACCATCATTTTCTTTGCCAGCATCAATCAATTCCTGACTAGGTGGGTTAAAGTTTAACTCGGATAGGCTGATAAGTGAATTGCCTTGTTCAATGATATCAAGAAAGTGCTTTATTCTAATTCCTTGCCCTCCTTTTTCTTTATTTCCTAAAACTGCTTCTGCCGCATGAATACCTACTAGATAACCTTGCTCATTAAGTACAAGTCCACCGCTCATACCCGAAACTGTTGGATTTGTATAAGCAAAATCGTAGCCTCCATTTGGGTTAGGAGCTTCCAACGACTTCACAGTACCTGAAGTGGATTTCATTACAACATCACCACTATCACGATTTTCTTGAAATTCAGGAATTGGAAAGCCAAAGACAAAAACTTTGTCATTTTGTTGAATACTGTCTAAACTATCTATAGAGATAGTAAAGTAATTGCGCTTACTTGTAAACTTAATAATTGCTAAGTCAAAACCATCTATATAATCATTTTTGGTATAGTCATAGTTTCCAAAATATTCAAAATTTTCATCACATTTTTCTTGAGAGCCATTATAAGGTCTTTCAGGAATTATGTGAATCCCTTCTTGTTCTTTTCTTTTTGATTTTTTGGAGTCTCTAGCTATTAAATGATTACCACATTTTGGCTCTAGAACGTGAACATTCGTTAAAGCGTAATAAACGTCGTCTCGTTTGGCAATAATAACCCCTGAACCTATTCTGTCTTCTATATATTTTTTGGTTGCCAAGTCTTTTAAAGAATCTTCCTTCGTTCGATTTATTAGTGGAGCATGGAAAACTACTGTCATTTTCGCTATTGCTTCAATTTCATTTTGACTCAGAACTTTATTTGTCGTTTGTGATAAAACCTTAAAATTAGGTGTTAATATTAAAATCAAAGCTGTAAAAAATCCTAGTAATGTTAGACAAACTATATTGTTTTTTTTCATTGTTGTTCTTACAGATTTATTGTATAAAATATGGATATTAAATATATAGCAGTCCTAGATATGTTGTAGCAATTTTCATAAACAAGATACTTGCTATACCTGGGTTTAAATTTACTCATTAGTTATTTGTTTAAAAATACTAATGGGAATTGCCCAACTCAGAAGATTCATTTTTTGAAATAGTTCAGGAGAAGGATACGTCCCATCAGTCAAAGCAAATATCTCTATTCCTTGGATCGGATATTTTCCTCGACCATTCAGACCAATAACTTGACCTTTAGAATCTAAAACAGGGCCACCACTCATTCCTACTTCTACATCGTTAGTGTAACCCATTTTATAACCTTCAGACAAAGATGGTTCTGACATTAACATTTCCAGGTTCCCTGTTGTTATTTGAAATGCTCTTAAACCCCACTCAAAAGTTTCTAGAGATCCTTTCGAGTGGTAAATATAGTTAGGAAATCCTGCTGCATAAACCTGTTCTCCAATCGTGATTTTAGAATTTCTTAAAACAGCAACCTCGTAGGAATTTTCACTTTCAAATTCTACTAAAGCTAGATCAATTCCTCCAAAATTAGAAAGATCCTTCCGATGTGCTGGATGACTCCGACCATCTCCTGTTAAAATTGTATATTGTTCATCAAAACTGCCATCAGCTACATGAGCATTAGTTAATACAGTATAAGTTTGTCCTTGACGCTTTATAATAATTCCAGAACCTGCTCCAAGATTGGTGAAAATACGAACAGTTATTTGACGGGCAATTTTTTGTACGGATTCCTCAATCGTTGAATCAGAGAGATCTAATTTATCCGTAGGATTTTCAACCTCAGCAGTAACTTCTATTAATGAGGTTGAGTTAAGATTGTCTAATTCTGCTAATTGACTTTCAATTGTTGCTCCCAACTTTAAATAAATAGGAGCATATCGCAAGGGAACATCTACTGAGAACAAATCATCAGGAATATCAAATAGTTGTCTCAGAACTATCTTTGGATCTTGAGCAGATGGAATAACAAGCAATAAATTACTACCGTCGCCTTTGCAAGTGTATTTAAAATCATAAACCCAACAAATAACTTCTTTCCCGTTGATAAAGTCGGTCGTCAGTAACAAGTCTGATATTTGATTTTCATTATTAGCTACTATCAGATTTAATCGTTCAGTAACTTCTTTACACTGTTGTTGAGTATAAAAAGAGTCAGCAAAGATGCTAAAATTCCAATGAATTAGAGTATTGGTTTGTTTGCCACTTGAATTAACAGCAATAGTGGCATAACCTTTGTCTGAATTAATACACTCGAAATTGATTCTGCTAGATACAGATTGTTTGGTTGAAATAATCACACTCGCTAGGGTAAGACTGGTAACTAGCAGTTGAGTAAAAGACATAAGAATGAAAACTGGAATATTAGCAGAGATTGAACTAAGCTAAGTTGAAAGAATGACTTGAGTTTGGTTCAATCCCTAGTCAAGACTTTTCCTATCTCAAATTTTTGTAGCCTTTCTACTTCCAAGGATCATTAGGAGTAGTAGGAGTATTACTTCCTCCACCAGAATTTCCTCCAAAAGACCGACTATTATGGGGAGAAGAGAACATTCTTTCTATAGCCACTCCAAGATTTAGAACTTTTTGTCCATTACTTTGGCGAAGCGGCGGTAGAGTTACGTCTGCAACATTCTGAAGACGATTATAGAGAACCTCAAGAGCTTTTTCTGCATCGTTCAATTTTTCTGTTACCGAACGATCTTCTCTTGAATTGTTAGATAAAATAGTAACCAGGGTGTCGCCACCTTGACAGTCCCATTGAGGATTTTGAGTAACGCAAATTATAGGAAAACCATTATGGACACCAGGTTTCAGCATTATTTTCCTCATTTCATAGTTAAATTGAACATAGGCACGATCAAGCCTTCGAGAAACTTCTTCACAACGTTCTTTAGGTTGCCAGTCTGGTGCTGTTCTTATTTCCCAAGTAATTATTGGTGGTGTTTTTTCTCCACTTTCAACAGCAACAGCAATTGTTTCATAAAACCCCATATTTAAGTTGTACTGACATACAAATCTTGCTGTTCTAGTGTTAGCAGATACAGAAGTCCCTATTAAAGAAAAAAAGCTAGAAAATGCGAAACTAACAAGCAAATATTTGGCAAGAGATTTCAGTTTCATGGTAAATTACTGATTCAACTAAAAAATACAAAACTTTTATTTGAAAGGATCAACAGGATTAGGAGACTGAATAGGATTGGTTATAGGCGAAACATTCCTATTATCTAGACTTAGAGACTCTTCTACAAAGTATCCCAATCTAATTACATATTGCTCACCACGATTTTGAGCAATTGGAATTGGCAAAATATGTTGATATCCCTCCCCAAAAGTTAACAGTAGATTGCTGCCATCACTCATACAGCGCTGTTCCTCACGATTAACAACACAGAGAACACCAAAACCATTACGGCGACCATTAGTAAGATATAGTTTTCTTAATTGGTAGCCATTCTGAGCATAAAAGTTGTTCAGTTTATTGGTAACCTGAAAACAGCGTTGCTCTGATGTCCAAGAGTTCTGAGAAAATGTGTAATCCCGCCAAGCAAAAATAGGGCCTGTTTTTTGTCCACTAGCGAGAGAAACAGCAATGGTTTCATAACTGCTCTCATTCTTGTTGTAGCTACAGGCAAACCTTACAGTTGGAGGATTTACACTGACAACTTCACCCTCAGAGGATGGAGAATTCGGTAAAATAACTCTACCATTGGTATCAGTTAGCTTGAGAACAACTCGATAGTCTCCTTGGCTGTTATCAACCGAAGAAACAAAGATTCTCCAAGTTCCTGTTTCAGCAGTATTGAAATCCTTAAATTTTTCTCGCTCTCCTACTCCCTCCTGATCAATAGATTTCAGTAACCTGCCATTGGGATCAACTACATATAACTTCAAATTCACCCCAGAACTCGCAACAGGAATCACTTCTAATTCGATGTCGTAGCCTGAGATTGTTTTGAAATGATACTCATTACAGATTTCTTCTTGAGTCAAGTTACAACTTGGCGTGTCAGTGAAGCTAATTCTTCCCCAAACAGGTTCGGTAGATTGCAACTCCTGAATTGCCCAAGCCGTCTTCCCAAAGCCTAAAAGAGAAATTCCCGTAATGGCAATAGCGGTAGTAATCTTATGGAACAAGTTGCTCTTCATGAGCAGATATCCGAAAATTTTACAAGGGTTTGACGTAAAGCTTTCGTGAACTTTCAGTAGTAATACTATAGCTAGAGTAAAAAGAGCAGCAAGTAAAGTTTACATTTATTTATTTTTAGAGGCTCACTTGCTTTTAATTTAAAGAGTCAGTAAAGTTATTTTAGAGGATATAGAGGATATAGAGGCAAATGGGGAGCAGATCAGCTTTGTCAGCTGGGCTTTACTGACATACTTCCGGACATCTCGGATCATAGCCTCTAAATCAATACTCCAAAACGACAGTACAGGGTGAATTAGATGTTAAAAACGACGATAGGCGGACGCTATCACATTATCAAAGAACTTGGTAGAGGTTCATACGGTCAAACATGGTTAGCAGAAGACCAACATTTACCTGGCTCTCCCTACTGTGTAGTTAAACAATTCAAGCCCCAACCTAGCAGCGCCTCTACCTTGAAGATAGCCCAACGATTATTTGAAGAAGAACCAAAAATTTTACAACAATTGGCAAAACACGACCTAATTCCGCAAATAATGGCTTATGTAGAAGAAAACGATGAGCGCTACTTAGTTCAGGAATATATTCAAGGGCATGATCTAAGCACAGAACTCAATTCAGGGGAAAAGTTTAGTGAAGCTTCAGTTATAGAGCTTTTACAACAAATTTTACAAGCCTTAGAGTTTATTCAACAGCATAACGTTATCCACCGCGACATTAAACCGTCTAACTTAATGAGACGTGAGCAAGATGGCAAAGTAGTTCTGATTGACTTTGGAGCCGTCAAAAAGTGGCAACCTTCTAACCAGCATACAGCACCGACTGTTGTCATTGGCACACTAGGCTATAAACCTCCTGAACAAGACAGGGGTTATCCCAACCTCAGTAGTGATATATATGCAGTAGGAATGATTGGAATCCAAGCACTTACAGGACAACTGCCCAACACCCTACAATTGGATTCTGATAACAAAGTAATCTGGCGTAATAAGCAAGTAAAGGTTAGTGATGAACTAGCAGCAGTTTTAGATAAAATGGTACGCTACGATTTTTATGAGCGTTACTCCAGTGCAACTCAGGCACTAGAAGCACTTAAAGAGGTTAAGCACAAACCACAGGCAACAATACTATCTACCCTTTCTCAACCCAATATACAAGCTTCACCATCTCCACACTTTAATTTTAAGGCAATGTTTCTAGCTTGCTCGTTCTTCGCTCTCCTTGCTTTGGGTTCTTTCCTTTTAGTCTCAGAAGTATCAAAAGGAGATAAACCAGAAACAATTATTCCCGATACAACACCATCTCCTGTCCGTGAGCCATGCTATCCCTGGTGTTGAAATTCAGAATATAGAAAATCCATACTTTCTGTATTCTTCCAAGGCTCAAGAAAAAATTAGAATAGTTTGAGAGTTTAATGAGGCTATCTCGTCCCTTCCTAGTTAACATCGCTCATGAGCATCAACTCTCCCCAGATCAGGAGGAAGTCTTCCTGCTGCGTTTCGCGAGTGAGATGGAATATGAGCAAATTGCGCACCAACTTAAGACCTCCAGAGGAGCGTGCGGCAAACGCATGAGTGAAATCTACAAAAAGTTTGACATCACTGGCGGCACTAGAGGCAAAGAAACACAACTACGAAATCTACTCACCAATAAGTATCAATATCAGCAAACAGGAGAAATTAGCGCCTCAACATCAGTGCTTCTCAATCATCAGCCCTTACCTGCATTTCCAGGAAGTCCACTAGACATCAACTCTCCCTTTTACATCAAGCGCCCTCCCATTGAGGACTATTGCTCCCAACAAATTTTGCAACCAGGCTCCTTGATTCGCATCAAAGCTCCTCAACAGATGGGAAAAACCTCCCTGATGCTGAGAATTCTTCACCAAGCCAAGCAGCAAAACTATCGAATTGTCAACTTAGACCTTCAGCTCATAGACAGAAGTAAATTTCAAGACTTAGATAAATTCCTACGAGATTTCTGCATCAATGTTAGTAAACAGTTGGAGTTAGAGCCAGACTTTAAGGATGTTCTAGATGATGATTACTGGGATGAGACTGGACTCAGTAGTAAAATCAAAACTACCAGCTATTTTGATGAATATTTATTACCCAAAATCAATCTTAATCAAAATCTTATCTTAGCAATCGATAAACTAGATCTTATCTTTGAATATTCTGAACTTTGCAAAGATTTCCTGAGTCTTCTAAGGGCTTGGTATGAAAAAAGTCAATCCAGTATTACCTGGAACAAATTACATTATATCATCATTCACTCCACCGACTGTTATCTGCCTCTTGATATTAGTCAGTCTCCCTTTAATGTCGGTATACCCATTATCTTACAAGGGTTTAGCCAGGAACAGGTACAAGAACTAGCCAAACAATATCAACTCAATTTGAGCCAAAAACAGATAGACTCATTAATGAATTTAGTAGGAGGACATCCTTTTTTAATTAGCTTAGCTTTTTATCATCTTGCTTATCGAAATACAACTCTTGAGATGATTCTAGAAACTGCCCCTACTGAAGCAGGAATTTATAGTGACCATCTACGAACAATCATGACTAAAATAGAGCAAGAGCCGGAAGTAATCAAATCAATCAAAGAAATCATTAGTGCTAAGGAAAAAGTTCAGTTTAGGTCAGATTTAGCTTTTAAATTATACGGTTTAGGATTAGTAACACTAGATGGTAATAAAGTCGGAACTTCCTTGAATTTGTATCGTCAATATTTAAGTGAAAGATTACCAGACTAAAAGGATTAAAAATGAAAGTTGAAAATAAGAAAGAAAATACAGCTAAATCCCCAATACTACAGTTAAGAATCTTGGCACTTGCTGTCCTCATAGCTCCCCTGTGGGCTGCTAGAGTAGAAGCTTGTTCTGTGTCTGGAAGCATATATGGTGCTAATAGCAGTTCTTCTTTTTATGTGGGACTTATCGATCCCAATAATAATCAGTGGTTAATGGATGCTCGTGCGAATGACCAATATAGGTTTTCTAGCATTCCACGAGGTAGCTTTTTAGTGCGAGTCTTTAACTCCTCCCGTGGACGCTCTCCAGCAAGAACTTCTCCTAGAGAGAGATGGGTAAGCTGTAGAAGTAATGAAAGTATATCAAGCGTAGATTTTGCTTTAGATTAGTATGTCCCTATCGAAAGAGCCTCTTGATGTGTCGCATCCATAACACAGAGAGTTAACCAGAATAATCAATGAGAAATCAGGGTATGCCAGGAGGACAAAGCTTCATTGACAAATACAGAATTGGGGGAACTCTCCCACCCAATCACCCTACCTATATTGAGCGACAGGCAGATCAAGATTTTTATGAGAATTTAAAAGCTGGAAACTTTTGTTATGTCTTTAATTCGAGGCAGACAGGAAAGTCCAGCTTGTTACTGCGAACCATAACCAAGCTACAAGAGGAAGGAATTGCCTGTGCAAAAATCGACCTTTCTCAGATTGGTAGCCATCAAACCACTTTAGCAGAATGGTATTGGGGTTTAATTTATACCCTATCTAAAGATTTCGGGGTTTTAACTCGACCCGACTACCGAAATTGGCGGCGCGAACACGAATTCCTCTCTCCAGTGCAATGCTTGAGTGAATTCATTGCCCAGGTACTACTAACAAATAGAAACGAAAATCTTGTTATTTTTATTGATGAAATTGATAGTATTTTAGGTCTTAACTTCAGCACTGACGATTTTTTTGCCCTGCTCCGAGATTGTTATAATAAACGTGCTGATAGCCCAGCCTATAATCGCCTCACTTTTGCTTTGTTAGGAGTAGCTAATCCTGATGAGTTAATTCAGAACAAAAGCCGAACACCATTTAATATTGGTCACTCCATTGATTTACAACCTTTTCAATTAGAGCAGGTTCTACCTTTAGCAGAAGGATTAACAGCGGTTTCTGAACACCCCCAGACTCTTTTAAAAGAAATATTGAAATGGACGGGAGGACAACCTTTTTTAACTCAAAAGCTCTGTCAACTGGTCTTGGAAAACTTAGAAAAAGCTTCCCATTCCCAAGCTAACATCTCTGGGCAGATTGAGCAATTAGTACAAACCAACATCCTCGATAAATGGGAAATACAAGATGAACCACTCCACTTGAAAACAATACGCAATCGCTTTTTGCGCAATGAACAGCTTAAAGGTAAACTTTTAGGACTTTATCAGCAAGTTTTGCAAGGAAAGCAGATACCAGCAGATGGCAACTTGGCACACATCGAACTGCAACTTTCCGGACTTGTCATTAATCGGCAAGGGAAATTAGCCGTTTATAATCAGATTTATGCTGCTATTTTTAACCAGGCTTGGATTGATGAGGAATTCGCCAACCTACGTCCTTATTCTCAAGCTATAACAGCTTGGTCAGCTTCCAATCGTCAGGATAACTCTCAACTGTTGCAAGGTCAAGCATTGCAGGAAGCGCGAACTTGGGCTGCTAACCAAAGTTTGAGTGATGAAGATCGTCAGTTTTTAGATGCTAGCCAAGAAGCCGAAAAACAGACCCTAGCAAAAGCAAATCAAATATTAACTGAAGCTAAAATAAAAGCTGCACAGACAATTCGCAGCGGAAAAATTGGACTGCTTGTCATCTCAGTTATCGGGATTATTGCTGTTGCTGTTTCGAGTTGGTTCGTAAAACAACAACATGGAAAAATTCAAACACTTAAAATCGAAGGAATAAACATCTTACATGGACAAATAAATTTTCATTGGGAAGAGTTTAACAAGGGAAAGGGACAACTGCAAGCTTTGCAATCAGCATATATTCTTGGACAAGAGTTGAAAGATATCGCTGGAGAGGATTCTTTTAGCCCACCTCGTTCTCTTCAGCAGATTCTCGATAATATTCAAGAACGTAACCAGCTTCAGCATCAAAAAAGTAGTATTATCAACCTAGCCTATAGTCCAGATGGAGAACGAATTGCTACTTTGGGAATCGATGGTAGCATTTGCTTGTGGAACCAACGGGGCGAATTAACACACGACTGTTGGCAAGGGCATGAAGAGATTAGGGATAACGAGAGTACTAGTATTCCGAGTATAATCTTTAGTGCAAATGGAGAGCAAATTGCTACCCTTTTCAAGGATGGTACTGCCCATCTGTGGAACCTGGAAGGACAAAAATTTCCACGAAAACAAGCACTTCCCCAAGACTTACCAGATACCGTAACAAGCATAGCTTTTAGTCAAGATGGAAATTTAATGACGATTACTGATACTAAAGGAAGGATATATTTGTGGGATAAACAGGGAAATTTACAGAACTCATGGGAAGGATATAAGAAAGAAGACGACGATGCTAAAAAAGAACTAGAAAAAACACTTAATCAAGTCTTTTTTACTCCAGATTATCAATTCATCGCCACCTTGTCAGATAACGGAACCTTGCGTCTGTGGGACAAACAAGGAAATCTCAAGGGAGAATTGAATGGAGAAAAATTTGTTTCAGAAAACCCACAAAAAGTAACAAAAGATACTCCGTTTATAGCAAATTTAGCATTTAGCTTGGATACTCGAAAAAAAATTGTTATTTACTTAGATGATTACAGTATTTATTCGGTAACAGTACAGGATATTCAAAAAAACAAAAAGATAAATATACATCAAAAAATAATTCAATCCCCAGATCCAATCCGAAGTATAGCCTTAAGTAAAAATGGAGAAAAAATAGCACTCGGAGCTTCTGAGGGAACTATTAGTCTTCAGAACTTGGAAGGCAAACCACTCAATGAATGGAAAGCTGATGAAGAAGGTGTAACTGACATCGTTTTTAGTCCAGATGGAAAGGCAATTGCTACCGTTTCAATTGATGGCACTGCTCATCTGTGGGATTTGACAAGTAAGAAAACCCCAGAGCGAGAAGAGACATTAGATGAACTACTCCTGCGTAGCTGTGAGTGGCTTGAAGATTACTTGGTTACTCATCAAGAAGAAGCGGAAAACAAGGAGATCTCAAAGTGTCTCAAGCCTCACACCGGGGTCAATATCTTTTGAAATCCTCTAGGCGTGTACCACTCAGAATCTCTAAGCGTTGCCATCTCAGCCTTCACCCAAGCCAGATTATGCCGCCAGTACGGAAAGGTAGCACCAGCCTTACGCCACGTCTTCTTCCACAGGGCATTAGCGATAGGCGATCGCCCATCCGTCGATAAACTCAACCCATACTCATCGCACAACCTCAGCAAACCAGGCAGCGGCGGGTCGTAACCCTGATGCGGCTTGAGCCAAGTCACACCGAAGATATGTACTTGAGTAACCCCAGATTCAGCAATCAAAGGAATTACCCGCCGCATCGCCTCCCAAAACACGGGCATCCACTTCTTTTGTTTCCCCAGGATGCACCACCCCCCTAACCCAAGCACATCATCGGGTGTCGCGTATTCCAAAACCTGCTCTACACATCGCTGATACTGGAGAGCATCAACCCCCTGGCAGCTCAATACCAGTTTGTAACCATCGAGTCGATAACGTTGAGAAGAAAGATACCGCGCCGCCTCCACAGTCTGCCGAACAGCCTCCCACGCCTCATCAACCGACCAGCGCTGCTTAATTCGCTTCCCGTCAACGAATTTCTCATCGATTAGCCTGTCGTAGGACACAAGCCAAGTTTCCTTACAACCAAGCATTTTAGCCAGAGTCTGAAGTTGGCGCTCAAGGGCTTTTTCAAAGGACACCCTAGAGTTGGTGAGAACATCCGTGAACGCGCACGAATCAAACAGCAGGCGAATCTTGGACAAATCAACACCCCTGCAATTGGGGACTTTGGTGATAGTGACCGTTTCTCCCCCTACCTTACCAGTGCGCCCCGGTGACATTTGCACACTACCACAGATATTGTTCAACTCCGAGCGCCCCTGGTAAGCATAGGTATTCGCCTGGGCATTAACGAAGCACTCCAAATCTGGCTTAAGCCGAGACTGCCTGACCCCATACGCTTCAGCCAGATATTCCACAAGAAACGTTTGAAACCTTGAGGTGACAGAGGCTCCTACCTCTTCAATCAGTTGTTTCGCCAGTTCTTCAAGATTAGGAACCTTGGGAATAAATGGGGGATTTTTTCTAAGCAAGGGGACATCCCCCGAATCCGCTTGCTTTCTTACTTTCCCAACCCACCCCTACCCCCTCCCAAGAGGGGAACTGAAGAATGACCATTCCCGTTGGTTGTAGGCTGGAGTTTAGCAGCAAGCCGCTGCTGAATGCACGATTTGGCTTCCTCCAATTCCTCATCGCTCATCTGGTCAAAAAGGCGATCGCGACAGCAGATACGTTGCTCAACACTCATCCGGTCAATGTTGGAGACAAAACCAATCACATAATCGGTCACTTGGATTTCCGGCTTAATCCACAAGCACTCCATCGTATCCTTACCACTTGTCGCTCTGGAGGTCGTCTCTTTCCGATGCCACCCTTTTAGTAAGGAAGCATATTTACTGCTTGGATAGCCCGAAATAATCGCCTTACCCTTGATTGACCTTACTGTTTCAATCAATTGGATGTGCTGCTCAATCGAATATTCATACTCGTATGGGGTATGAGAATTCCGAGTGTCCTGGATGTAAGGGGGGTCACAATAGAAGAGAGTGTCAGGACTATCGAATCGCTTGATAATCTCCAAAGCGTCCAGCTGGTAAACTTGGATATCCTTAATCCTAGATGTGATCGCTCTCAAGTGTGAATGGTCATCATTTTCTGGCTTACCCAAAGCCTTGGAGCTGTAGCCAGATGCCCAACCTGTACCACCCCCGGTGTAAGTGATGCGACATTGGACGTAGAACTTACTTGCTGATTCTAGAGGGTCAGCAGAAGGAAGCTTTGCCCACTCCACAGTTGTCTCGTTGAAGGTGAGCGCTTCAATCCTCTGAATCAGTTCCTCCGAATTGTCCTTGAGTTGCTGCCAAAAGTTAACGGCTTCTGGATGGATATCGTTGTAGACTTCGATTTCTGACGAGGGTTTTAAGATCCCTACACTATACATTCCCCCAAATGGCTCGACATAAATCTTGTGTTCTGGGAAATGAGAGGCGATCCACTTGCCAACCCTCCACTTTCCCCCATACCAACGGTTAGCTGGTCGGTTGATTTTCTGCTCCCCTTCCCCCGAAATAGGGGCATCCGGATGGTTGACCTCACCATGAAAGGAGTCTTTGCTCCTTTTGTTCCCGACCATCACACTGGATGTAGTAATAGTTCCATGTTTGGTTCTGTAAGTTCTCGATTGAGAATCGTTCTCACCTCTAATATTAGAGGTGAGCTTTTTCCTTAGAGAAAGAACAAACGGATCACTGACCTTGCACCGACGAGCTATTTCGCAATTACTCCACCCTGACCACTCCGGATCGTTCAACAGCATCATCACAGCACGGCGCTTATCTGCACGACTGCGGGGTTTCACGGCTTTGTGCTCAGCGTTAGCCCCGACTGAGTACAACACAGCATCTCGACGGGTTCCCTGGTGAATGATTACTTGAATGTCTTCTAGTTCAGATTCTTCCGACGCCTTGCACCGGTGGAATCCATCAGCTAACCAATAGCTTTCCCCGTCGTAGAAAACAATAACCGGATCTAGTTCGGCTCCATCCTCTATTGCCTCTTGTAAGGTAGCGACATGATTTAAGTCCAGTTTCTCGCGGGGTTGAGTCCCCCCGTCGCGACGGATTTCAGCAATATTAAGAGCAGAAGAGAATGTAGAATAAGACGTGAAGAATTCAGAATTGTTTTTTTCTACATTCTGCAGAATGCATTCTACATTCTTTGCAAAGCTGACTACTTCAAACCGAATGACCCATAACAGCTGTTTGGTGTCCTCACCAGGGAAGAATTTATCGATAAACTCATCTTTTGATAGCTCAGGATATCCCTCATATGCCACTTCCCAAGAATTTATGTCTCCCAACGCCTCCTGATAAGGCTCCGTTGTCAGCTTAATAGTGGCAATCTTCTTTCCCCCATTCCGAGGCGATTTATCATAAGCGTCTATCAGTTTACCCTCTCTCCAAGCCTTGATAAACTGCTGGGCATGACGCTCTTTCCACTTCCGTCGAGTCACCGTTTTCTGATAAAAGCGATCGCTGGTGTAGCCAAAACTAAGTATCATTTCTTCCTCAAATTTCTGAATGTCTTGAATAGAGGTAGTTAGAGGCTTTAAGAACAGTTCCACGAACTTGGGGGGAACCGAATATCCCAGAATCGAACCCGCGACGGCGACGGATTCAGGGAACTTGTACCAATCAGGAAAGCCTTGAAGACGGCGGACACATTCAATTGTCAGGGATTTGGGATGACCATAGGGGAACCAAATATCAGCGAATTTGGAGCGATTATTACACCTGCCATCCGTGAAATGCGATCGCAAAACTGTGTGCGCTGGCATTGAACCGGGAACTGCCGGGGAAGTACTCCTACCACCAACTCGACTAATCAGCAGCGGCTGTGCCTTATTAGTCTTCAAAAACTCGTCAACCGACTTCTGCTGATTCTTGAGTAACTTGGTGTTGGGCAGAAATGCAATCAGATCCTTAATTGCCTCCAGCCAACCGACTTTGGGTTTATTGTCTGGTAAAGTTAGTATTCGCTGGTCTTCTGTTGAGGCCCAAGCAATGAAACGTTTCCGCGCCTGGGGGATTCCGTAATTGCTCATATCCACCTGCTCCGATTGCAACCGATAACCTCCGGTGGTGAGTACAGATGCTATCTTTTCCCAGCTGGATGATTTTCGGTAAGCTGGCACATTTTCTAGGAAAAAATGCTTGGGGCGGAGTTTATTGATTGCAGCTACTACCGCATTGGCTGCTTCTACATCCTCGTCCTGCTCGGAACCACCCCTTTTGGCAGCGCTGAAGTTACTGCACACTGGGGATGCCCAGAGAATATCGGGTTCGGTAGGGAATCCGGGAAAATTCTCCGATGCTACCTCTTGTACAGTTCGACGGATGACTTGACACTGAGGGAAGTTTGCTTCGTGAGCATCTGCGATCGCACTGCTCAATTCTGGCTTATGAGGGTCGTATTCGACAGCCAGGATGGGTTCAATCCCCGCATCAATCATCCCAGCTTCAACGCCACCCCCACCAGCAAACAAGATTACTGCTGTTGGAGCTTTATTTGATTTCATGACTGAAAGACTCTTGTATTAGGTATTGGGCGTTAGAGGTTAGGGGGAAAGAAAAACCATTACCCTCGCGCCCAAGTTCTAAGTAAAGAGAGCTGATGGAAGTCATCAGGCTCTAACCACTCAACAGCCAGCTGGTAAGCTTTTGCCCCAACCTCGGCTTTAATCTTGGAGAGCAATCGAGCCGCTTCCTTGTTATCGTTTGACTCCATGTGCCAGAGACAAACAGTAATGCGACGGGCTATCCGTTGAATCTCACGGGCTGTTAATTCTACCCTGGCGTCTTCTTCTGTCTCAGCTGGGAGTTGCTGTTGGGATTCTTCTGCGATGTTTGATTCTGGCTTGATAGAATTGTCGCCAAAGACTTCCTGCTGCTGAGGAGTCAATACATTATTGAAAACCCAAAGTAAATCATCGTCGGCGTATTCTTGCTCCATCTGCTGCCAATCATTGCGATTAGAAACTGCCATCATTTTCGAGGCAATTTCGGAGTGCTTTGGCGATAAATCAAGAGCGTCACTCTGTACATAACATGATGTGGTGACATCATCTAGTTGGGGTGGATCGTTGGGTGGATCGGTCGCTACAACGCTTTGTGTGACTACATTAGAGCTATCTTCTATACAAGATACCGATCCACCTTTTTCTAAACTTTCCTCTAAATCCTGATGAGGATTTTTCACCGTATCATTAGCGGGTTGTTCAGGTGAAGAGTAATTTTGGGAAAAAGTTGGGTCAATAGGTGGATCGGGTGGATCGGTGTCGCTCGAACCCTTTATTTCATAAGGGTTTTGGCTCCGATCCACCCCATCAGGAGGTGGATCGGTGGATCGGTCGAGTAATTCCCACCCACGCTTCCAGGTTCCTTCCACCCAGCGCTTTCCTTTCTGCCATCCTAAGCGCCTTAAGATGGCTGATGCCCTCATCTGACTCTTCTTATCTTGCTTGCTGACTTCCAGGTCTATCGCTTTTTCCAGGACTTCGGCAACGGTTACAAACTGCCGTCCTTGAAGGTAGTCACTAATGAAGTCTTCCCAGGTGTCACTGAGCCTGAATGGTTCATTAGCCTGGTTGGCCCATTCCACCTCTTGTTCAGTTAACCACCACGGCTCTCCGGCTCGGTAAGCTGCAACTGCGGCGGCCCAGATAGCATTCCTCATTGACTCTACTTTCTGGATGTCAATGTGACCTTTAACGGGTATAATCCAATACCTGCGATCGCCTGATGGGTCATTCAGAAACTCCAGCTCATTAGTCGAACCAACTATTACACTGTGGCGAGGGAAGGATTTAACTGAGCGAGCATAGGGAACCCGGAATGAGTCAATCTTTGTACTCATGAACTGCTTCAGTTTGGAGATTCCCTTCCGGTGTAGAGTCGTTTCAAACTCGGCCATCTCAACAGCCCAGTGCTGGTGGAGCTTCATCAACTCGTCTTTATCCGAAGATTCAGCCATCGTGTCATCAAAAAATTCATTTCCATACAACGAGCAGAAGAAAGTCGATTTCTTGATGCCCTGGTTCCCCTGTAGAATTAAGGCTGTGTCCATCTTGCCGCCTGGATTGAGTGCCCTGGCTACTGAACCAATCAAATGACGCTTAAGGTAGGCAGCATGGAGTGGGTTTGAGCTGCCGAGTAATTCCAATGCTAGGGAATCCAGATTGATGGGCTTGTCAATTTGAACAGTGCTAACCTGCTCTAGATACTCGACTATCGGGCAGTAGGAATTCTCCATTGCCAAGAACAGAACAATCTCAGTCGCCTCTTTGACTGACATGGTGATGTCCAGCTGAGTACAAAGCAAGAGGCGCACAAAGTCTAAGTCGAGAGGTTCCCTGTCCAGTTCAACCTGCTGCTTTAGGGTATTGAACCTCAGCCGACTTCCCCAATAGTCCTTGACTGCCTGGTAGCGCTGACCATAAGGACTCCGGAATACGGTTACTTCACTTGCTAGATTTTGCTCAAGCTGCTGGATTGTTTCCATCAGCCAGTCAGAATCGTGTACATTATCATTAATGTCATTGGCACTCAGGTTGAAATTTGCTATCCAGTCAGCAACATCCGCTCCTTGACTCTTGGGAAGCTGTTTCCAAAGATAAGAATCTGGGAATGGTAGCATCCACCTGGCTTCGAGAAACATCTTTGCGATAGCCCTCATATGCTTCAACCCTGGCTCATCCCGATCTGGAACCAGCACCACCGATGCTCCCTTTAAATCCTCGGTATCAGAGTTATGCCATTTCCCAGAGCCACCAATGTTAGTAGTCGCTGGAATACCTAACTCCCAGAGTACATCACAGCAGGGCTCTCCTTCTGCTATGAAGATAGTTTGACCGTTTGCGATCGCAGCCTTTACCTCTGCATACCGATAGATGGGGATTTGCTCCCGCATCTGAGATTGATATTCTTCAAAGAGCCTTTTCTCCTCAATCGAGGCATTCATTTTTTTGGCTCGTTTTTCCGAGAAGCGAATCCAGTAATCTTGTACTCGGAAACGCTTGAGGCGAGGATCTTCAATCCAATATTCCTGCCAGATATATTTTTTGCCCTTCCCGTTATCTATACGCCTTACCCTTACTAAAGGTGACCCATCCCGATGAGGATAGTAGAAGGTGCGCTCTTGTTTGGGACGGATAGCTTTTTTCTCGGTCACCGGGGCATAATATGGTGTCCCTTCGTCATCTGACTTACTGGTCTGATACCAGCCCGGTGCTGGTGGATACTTTCGCTTACAGACATTCAGTTCACCGATGCGATAACACCAATGATCTTTCCCACAATGCAGACAAGGATTGGCTTTACTGACTCTCTCGAAGCCACTGTCTGTCCTGGATTGTGGCGTATTTGATGCAGAAAATGGTAAGCTAGAGTTAGCCTTAGTGGTTTGAGTTTTCATCTTGAATTATTGAAACTTTTACTAACCAGAGTTCTTGTTGAACAACTTGAATTCCATAACTACTGGGCTATGAGGGATCGCTCAGGCGGCAACCTGAGCAGATCACGAAATCAAGCCCTTGGCTCCCTTGAGCTAAGGGTCTTTTAGTCTCACCCAAAATTTGGGATGGGAGATTTTAACTAATGGTGGGTGGTTCACTTTACTTTTCTTTTCCTAGGTTAATTTTTTGTTAATTAGATCACTCTATCTCTCTTCGGGAGGGAAAAAAAACATTTGTTAACAAAGCTTACCGTTTTTGTCAAATCTGTATCCTCTGACACCAAGCGATTATCACCCCTTTTAGTACGCCATCATCGCCACCTGGGTATTTGTCGATTCCCACTATTTTCCAGGGAATAGCCTCACTTCCAGTAGAAACGCTGCCAGTTCGAGCCAGTTGACCAACCTTCAAAAAAGGGTCTTGCTCAGGCTCGAAACTGTAGGAATAGGTGAGAATGGCACTTTCTCCCAAGGCATAGTCTATTTCTGACTCGGAGAGTGCTTTGTACAGCACCAGGTAACAAGTCTGGATACCTAAATCAAATTCTTGGGAAACCGATTGTGTAATGGTTTGTGTCATTTTTGGTTGTCCTTGTTTTTGAAAATACACGCCCATCTGAGTACGCTGTCTCTGGTTGGCTTGATATCGACCAAAGCCTGTTTACGCTTTTGAGCTAGCTTTTGACAACGCCAGCGTTCAGCTACACACTGCCAGTCTCTGGATTCATCCACTGGCGACCATTCACTCATTCATTCCCCGTGCCTTTCTCAGCCAATAGTCTCTCCACAATAGCCACAAGCTTTGCTGTAGTCTCAGCTTGGCTGGCAGCTGTCTCAGCTTGGCTGGCAGCTATCTCGGCTTGTTGTCGAGTGGTTAGCTTGATTTCAGCCATGTCAGCTCGAAACTCATTCATACTTTGCTCCATAGCAGCTCGGAATTCAGTTATGCTTTGCTCCATAGCGGCTCGAAATTCAGTTATGCTTTCGGTCATTGAAAGCCGGAATTCTGTCAAACCTTCAGTAAATCTACCTACTTGCTCAATCAACAAGTCAATACGGTCTGGTTCAAGGTTCGGTGTTTGAGTCATTTTCTTTGCAATGTTTGAAATGCTTTTAGCCTTAGTGAGTAAGTGTTTTGGGAAGCCGCGATCACATTACCTCCAGACACAGATGGTAGTTTCAGAGGATCGATTTGAGGTGTTTGGGTCATTTGTTGTCTCCTATGCTGCTACTTGTATCTCAGACTTGGTGCTGCTAGAGCTTTTAGGAGTAGTTTGCAGCAAATCATTGATAGGTTGACGAGAGCTTGGCGTGTTGTCTTGGGTATGCCCTTGTAGATCGTCCGGCTCCCAGACCAGTAAATCACCTGGTTGGCAGTCAAGAGCAGTACAGATGCCATTTAACCGCTCAGGAGACAAGCGAGGCATTTCGTCTGTCCTTCTGAGTCTGTATACAGAATTTTCACTGATTCCAAGAGAAACAGCTAAATCCTTGTTTCGGATACGCCTTCGCGCCATCATCTCGTTCAGTTTCCAACGAATCACATTTCTGACCATACACTTACCTCCATTAGTTTATTACTCACTTCATGTTGATTTATCTACTTGAGACTATTGTATAGTTAAAAAACAAATTTATCTACTTTAGAGTTACATAAATCTACTTGACACGTATCTACTTGTCGTGTAGATTAAAAATATGGAAAGCAGAGGGCGCGGCGAAACCCGCAAGACCAACTACCTACCCAAAGCTTCCAAAACCGAACACAAACACGAACACAAACAGGACAACCCACAGCCAACCGGAACAGTAGCGGTAAAGGCGAAACCCTAAGAAGCTTACGAGCTGAAGCCTGGGAGCCGGACGGAAGGTACTAACGGAGGCGAGAAGTACTCCTCAGCACGAGAATAAACTGTTGGTGACATACCTACACCAAAAAGCCAGCACTCGCTCCGACCAAAGTTTGAGTGCTGACTCTTCAAAACAAACCAACCCCAGTTCTATAAGGGCTGGAACCTTTTCATCATGACAGATTATCCGAAAAATTCAACAGCAAAACCATTACTCAATTACCTCGATGGTTCCGTTCCCCGCCAGCTAGCAGCTCATTTCGGGAATCACCTTCAAGGTTTGCCCAAGCATCATAAATTTGAAATCATTATGATGATCGCGACTGTCGGTAATCATGATACCGACCCAAAATTCGAGGAATCGTGGGGCAACTACAGCTTGCAGCAAGCTTGTAACGAAGTGGGCATCTTTTTGAGCCTGCATGACTATGGTATCCCGCTGATTGAAGTGCTCGACTCATTAATTTGGGATGAGCAGTTGGCTTTGTGCCAGTTCCTAATTGATGACTTGCGTCACAACCAGCGCCCCACCGGAGATGCATATTACACAACTTGACCGGCGTGTCAACACCTCACTGTAGAAGAAGCCATAATTGAACGGCAAAGCCAGCGCCCACGACTGCAAATCAAAGCGCTGGCTTTTTTTGAAAACAAGGTTTTTAACCTATGACAATGATATTCACAGATCAACTGCTTCATCAAGACCAACTAATCGAGCAGCTTCAAGCCCAAATCGCCGAAGCTGCTGTTAAAAAGCAGCGCTTACAAGAGCTAGAATTCATAGCCACTGGAGCCTTGGATGCGCTCAAGGATACAGTGGCCCAGTTCAAAGATGGAGAACCGGATGCTTTGGCATCGCTCAAAGCAGCCGTAGAGGAATTGTTCGATAAAGAGGAGCTAACCCCAGAAGACCAACAATATATTGATAGCCTCCCAGAAGCGGATGAAGATGAACTTGAGAAATTCCGCAAACGAGTTTGTGAGCTAAATGAAGATGAGGAGTTAACCGGGCAGTCCACTCATCTGTGTTGCCTATTAGAAGATGCTCCACTACAGGGTCAATCCTGTCCTTGGGACTATGACTGGGAGTGGTCAGACCCAGATGGTAGCAGCTGCGAGATAGCCTGCCCTATCGCCTGCCTACTAGAAGATGCCCCGGCCTTTGAGGGTTCGGAGTTAGGAGTTCAGGGTATGTCCTACGGACAGGCTACGCCAACGGAGTTAGGAGAAACTGGAGACAGTCCGGAACTTCTGAACAACTCCGAACTTCTGAACAACTCCGAACTCAAAACTCCGAACTCCGAACTAACAAAGTCCTACATGGAGCTGGTTCGGCTGAGTGAGAGAGTGTCATACCAACGCAAGTATGATGGCTCCATTCAAGTCACCTACGCTGGATTCCTCAGCTGGAATGAATGCCGGAAAATGATTACAAAGCTGAAAGTACTCAATCTGAAGTTTGAGAAACGGAAGGATGAGAAGAAAAAGCCTACACGCACTGGTTGTAAGTGGGAACTGAAAATCTGGGGCATGAGCATGGAGCAGATTCAGCGGATGAACCACGAGTTGGTCGGTGCTGAAGTTTCAGAGTTAGACCCCCAGACAAAATATGTGCGGGTATTGGCACAAGGGAAATGGCATGGTCACATTTACCCCGTGAAAGTCGAAGGTAGCGAAGGCGTAACTGTAACCAGTACCGATGGGGCTGGGTGGTTTCGGAGAAACGTGGTTGAGTTTGTCTCCCCAGAACAAATCAAGGCCAGCATCGACCCTGTAGCAGCTGAGACTGCTGAGTTCCTAGCACGAAGCGACCAAAGGGCGCAGGAGATTCTAGACGGTAAACGCCCAATGCCAGGGATTAATGAACGTGGAACTAGCCAGCTTTCCTGGAACCAAAAACCCAGTCAAAAGCTGAAACAACAGACTTTGGACAAAGCAGCTGCGATCGCATTCTTCAAGCAGAACAATGTACCCTCATCACAGTGGCAGCAGATGTACGAAGAAATGCAAGCTGAAAAAGCTTCCTAGGGAGCCGAGCATCGTGACCAACGAACAATTCAACCAACTCATCACCGTACTATCCCAGATTGCGATCACACAAGACCGCATAGCCACCGCCTTAGAGCGACAGACTCCAGCTCAACCAGCACCCAATATCCAGCGCCCTTTATCCGAATTCTCTAAGTTTGACTGGAAATCAATCGGTGCTGAAGTGGTCAAACGTGACCAGTACGGCGCTGGAGTCGTCATCTGGGAGGGGAAACAGTACCTACGGCGCTCTCCAGAGAACGAGTTTGGCGCTTCCATCTGGTTCGCCCGGTGCGTTGGCAAAGACCAAGATGGCAGAAATAAGTATGAGCGGCTCATTACCTTCAAACCTATGCAGGAGCAGAAGGTGAAGCCTATCAGCCGGGAAGCTGAAGCGATGCTTGCCCGATGACTTTTTGTTCCAAATACTCAGGTAGCCAGCTAGATGACTACCTGGCTACCTGAGTTCCTAAGCTTTCAAGGAAACATTAATGGATTACCTATTTGTCACAAACAGCGGTTTCGTGGTCGATATCATCTCAACCACTGACCCCAGACCCATCGCCCAAGATATGGCGAATGACCTGGGCCAGGAGGTTGAATACTACCAAGCCGAGTTCATCAACAGTGTTACCCCGCTCTTCCACCAATCTAATGGGGGTAGTCGCATCCCACCCTCTGAGCTGAAAAAACAAGTGGGGGCGCAGCTGATTAATGAAGCAGTCATGAGTTTCCTGAGAGAGGAGGTGAGTAGCCAAGAAGAAAAGAAGTTGATTAACCGCGTTCTGGGATTTATCGGTGAAGCTACCGAACGAATGGCAGTTCGACAGCGTTTGGAGGAGGTTTTTAGGAAGTGACCACGCGGCAACTTGAAGCAGATATCATTGAATACCTCGAAAAAGAGGTTGGGGTAAAAGATGCTGACCGAGTTGGTCAGTTATTAGGCGTCATCAGGAAGGCAGCACACGAGTTTTGCATTGTGGACTACAAGACACCTTTTGAGCCTATTTATGAAAAAACCCTGTATCACGCTCAAATCAAGCGTGGTGAGCGTTTTTATCCTCGGTTGTGCTGGCATTTTTCTGCATTACACTATCGAAAAATAGAGGTGCTGGTAATGAAGTATGAGGAGATTACTGCCAAGGTTTCTATCCCAGCTATTGAACCAGCAATAGTTATTCATGATAACTACTTTGAATTGATTGACCCGTCTACTGCGAGCTATGTATGCGGGGTCAGAATTGATACTCTGATTCTTCCTTTGTCCACCTTACCCACCTTTAGGGAAACACTCAAGAAATGACACAAGTTGAAATCAAACCAGACGTGGACGTAATCGCCATCTGGAAAGGCTTTGGACGGGAACTGCATGAACCTGGTTTGTGGGAGTCTAAGGCGCGAGTCCGTATCTGGAAGGGTGATGAATGCTTCCCTACAGTCGTTGTTTTCTCAGATTTAGACGAGAGCGGCACTGGTACTTCTATCACCAACTGTAGTGAGAATCTGGCTACCAGGGTTAAGTGGGGGTTTGGGTTAGAAGAGCCAATCCAGTGGGTAGAGCATTATCCTCGACACAACCAACCTCATGGGACACCACAGTGGCTTTCTACCGAGGATGTTTCCCTGGTGTCCTACCAGATGGGGAGAGACGGTCGGTATTACGGGACGCGATGGCTATCTACCACCAGGGAAGTGGTTGAGGCGATGGTGAAGTCATCCATATCAATGGATGGATACAAGACAGTTGCTGAACATCGACTAATTTAGTCGCTCTAGCGAGAGCGGCTACCCAAGCATACTCTCGCTCTTTTTAAAGGAAGCGTCCTATAGGAGAGTACCATGACCCAAACGAATTTCTGTGAATCGGAAGCTGAGCGCCTACATTTTCTGGCAAATCTCCAAAGGCAATCGCGTTCCCGGCTAAGTTCTGCGATTGCCCCACCGCCAAGCGGCTAACCCCTAAATGACACTTAGGAGCTATTTAAGATAATGAATCCAATAGAGTTGTTGAGCAAGTACAAGTGGTCTTACACGAAACTGTCTCTAATGTTCGGAGTGAGTGAGGGTGCGGCACGGCGATGGAACTTTAGGGAATGCAAATCTTATCGTAAGCCTTCCAAAACAGCACAGATACTGGCAGTGGTGATCGATAATCATCCAGAAGTTTGGGAGACAATTCAAACGGCAAGTCTGAACCTTGAGAATGAAAATTAACACTTCTTTAGTCAAAGTCACAGCCAATGGCTCTAGCCCCTCACTTTGAGGGGTTTTTTAATAGTAAGTAACCGAAATCAAATCGAAATGATATCAGAAACCAAATCTGAAATGTATTGATACTGAGCGTAGCCGAAGTATGGAAGCGACCATCAGAAGACTAACACCAGAAGAAAGCGATAACTTACTGCAAAAATCAACCCCAAAACCAGAAGAGGGGAGGTTTCCAAGCCGAGTAAGGATTGATTGGCTGAGTCGGGTTTTAGGGAAAAGCGATCGCACTTTAGCTAGGTATAGAAAGATTGCCTTTGAAGAGATTGCTGAGTACTGGTTAATCTGTCTGGACACAAACCCCGGTTACATATTAGGGGAAACCAGACTACCAGATAAACCACCACTAACTCGCCGTCAGGCAGAAATCCTAGTCATTATCAGCAAACTATTTGACTCTCTTCAAGACCAATATTTAGTCCGGCATCAACTGAATCAATTCTTTGTCCATCCAAACGATTTACAGGAGTAAAAAATGTCAAGTCACACAGTCAAAAGCCTAGCAGACGAAGCAGAAATGTATTTAGATGATATGATTCCTCTGTTGGGAAGATTGGGGATGAAAAACGCAACAGCGGATCAGACGGTAAAACCTGCGATCGCATCAGCAGTTCTTCGGACAGTTAAAACTCACAATGACTCACTACAGAAACAGATAGAAGCGTCCCAACCCACCCCTAACTCCTCCCACGAGGGGAACAGGAGGGGAACAGAAGGAGAAGAAGATCCAGGGGAACTGGCACTACCAGAAAAGCTGAAATTAAAGGAAGTCAAAGGGGTAGCTCAGCAAGCCGGGGTGACTCAGGTTTTTGTTAAAGACCTATCGCTTGCACTCTACAATCGCAAGATGGATTTACTGGTAGAGAAAGGGTTAGAGGATTATCGCAGAGAGCAAGAAGCCCTGGAAGCAGGCAGACTTTTTGCACAAGTTCAAGACCTCCAGAAGCAGCAGAATGAGATCTTGAATATGGAGGAAGAGATTTACAAATCTCAGTCTGCTGCTCGAACTGAAGACTTGTTATTGAATAGCGCTCGTAGTTTACAAGACCTTATTGATTCTATCCAATCCCAACAGGAAGAAGATGCCAACAAGCGTGAGAAACGAGCTGCAATTGTAGAAAGAATTGAAAACGGGGAAGAGTTAACGGAGGAAGAGCTACAAGACCCTTTCGTCATGTCCCGCTACGACTGGTATCAATCAAGGGTAGAAAATTTGTCCGCATAAATGGTCAGTTGTGTGCGGTACTTACTTCAAGGGAATTAGAAGAATTAAACCAAGCTTTGAGGAAAAGTAAAATGGATACAGCTATCGGTTTGGGTATCGGGGTAATCATTGGTCAGAATTGGAACCGAATCAAAAAAGGACTGATTTGGTTAGGCGATCGCATTAATGAAGAATTATCAGCCTTAGATGTGTTCATTGGAGAGGATGGAAAGGAGTATTACTACGAGGAATATCAACACCTGGGATGGGGATATATTGTTCCTTGTGGTAAACCTATTCCTGTTGAAAATAGCAAATGGCGTTATTTAAAGCCGCATCAAAAAAGAATGCTTCCTATTTGGATGCAGCCACGCAAATAGAATGTGAAAGCACTATTGCTTAATCGCAGGCGATACCTAAAAGTTCCAAGACTACAAACCAGATAACTGTTGAGGTGATAGAGCTTTCAAGGATTGCAGTTTCAAAATGTACGGTGACGAAGTTCCTTTCAAGAGGTAGCCGAAAGAACTAAAGGGTAAAGGCTGTAGCGATCGCAACCAAGAACTGTACGGTAAACGGAATTAAAACAGGTCTAAAAGAGTTTTGTACTAACACAATCAAGAGCTGAAACTATTGATTTCTCCTTAAATATGCAGTTCCACAGTTCCAGGTTAGTTCCAGAGTTGTGAAGAACTGCAACTGGAAAAGTGGGGCTGTGGTGACCCAAAGGACGGATGCAGCCATTTGGTGGGACACCAACTTCTGAGAACTATTCTTGATAAACATACCATGACTAATTCATCTGAGAAAGTGTGGTCAGTCAAACCGTTGACCCCTTCTCCTGAGGTAAAAACCAAACAGCCTGTTGCAGTAAATCCATTAAACATTAGTACAGAGCAACCGAGTGCATTGAGCGCGACTGTGGGTAATGCACAGCCAGCTCAAGCTGAAGTAGTTGATGATGCGATCGCTTCTGTATCAGAAAAAACCCAAGCTTTGATTGACAAAGCTGAGAAGTTTGCCAGTGCTTTTACCAACAAGGCTCAGGGACGGTTTGCCGCATCGGAAGACTTCATGCTGGACTTGATTGAAGGGAAAGTGGATCGGAGCTATTTGGCTCAGCGTTTTGGCAAAATCACTAACGCAGAGTTACAACGGGAATTGGTCGAGATTGAGCAAATTGGCAATGCTATCCGCCTCTCAATTGAAGAGAAGGGTCTGACTGTTATGGCTCTCCGTGATCAACAAGCCACTCTCAAGATTGCTGAGGAAGAAGCCAATACTGCTACTGCTATTAATCGTGCTGCTGACGCTGCTAACAAAGCAGAACATTCAGGAGTCATGCTCAAACTCCGCGCTCGACTACGGGAACAACAACAGCGCAAGACTCAAGCCAATCTTCAGGTAGCAACCATTCGTGCTGATGAGCGAGAAGAAGCAGCACAAACCTTACTTCAGAAAGTACAAGGCAAGCACAACCAATCTAAGGAGCAACGTAAAGCTGATGCTGCAACTCCTGTTTGAGGTTATGGATGGCTAACTGTGTTGTCACTAATTAGACAGTTGTCAAGCGTCCATTAGTTTTCCGAGCCTGAGGAGTGCCTCAGGCTTCCTAACCACATTACTTACAAGGATCATGTCTATATTTATCAGAAGTTCCATTACTACATGCACAGTTCTTTTGATTGGGTACGCTTTAGTTTCAGGTATTATCTGGATTGGCTCTCACTCAGCTCTGGTTGCTTCAATTATTGTTTTTGTCCTTATACTTGCACTTATTGTTTTAGCCTCTAACTAATGAAACCCATCATCCCATTCACCGCTACATTAACTGGGGTGATTCTTTTGTTCACCCCAATGGATTGGCGGTTTAAAATACTAATTTCTTCTTTAACTGCACTGCCAGGTTGTAGTTACTTAATATCTGAGCGCTCTAAGCTAGATAAGGTGGTATCCGAACTGGAAAAAGTTAAACAAGAATCAGAAGCAATAGCGAGATCCAATGCCTCTCTTATTATTGAAATCCAATCCCTAGAAGCAGCAGCTAACGCCAAGTTTAAGGAAGCCGAGTTTTTACTAACTCAAGCTGAGAGTGAAGCCAACAGAATCAAGTCTTTAGCCCAAATCGAAGCAGAGCAAGCCATTACTGACGCCGCTGAAATTGAAGGACAAGCCAGACGAGATGCCATAAGCATCATTGAAAAAGCAGAACTAGAAAAACAGCAGCTACTTAGTTATGCTAGAAACACACTCAACGCTATTACTGAGGAAATTGCTGCTATTCGCAGTAGGGCAGCTCATTCAATCTGGAGAGCTAGAAGAAAAGCCCGTAGACGTGCTGAAGTAATGGCAATAGAGTTGCATGAAGCGATCGCCTACGATTCCAAACAGATGCAGCTCAAGCAAGCTGAACTGGAAACTGAATTAAACCAGAAACAAGCTGAGGTTGAGAATGCGATCGCATCTCAACTCAAGGAAATTCAGTCAAAGAAAAATGCCACTGAAGACGAGCTACACCAAAAACGAGCAGAACTTGAGGCTCAAATATCTCAAAAATGGGTTGAATTTGAGAAAGAGAAAGAAGAAGCAGAAGAAGCTTTCGCTAGCCAATTAGTGGCAGAGAATAACGCAACATTACAAGAGCAACTTGACCAGTACAACTCAGAATTCCTTGCCAAGAAGAAAGAATATGATGACGCGATAGCATTAGCAGAAAAGCAGCTTAGACAACAGGAAAAAGAATTAAGAAAACAATGGGAGGAAAAGTACAATCAGTGGTTGATTCCCCATATTCAAGAGTATCAGCAACTCAAAGAGACTCTAGAAGACTGGAAACAGAAGTATTATGCGGCAGAGGAAGAGATAGCATCGCTTCAGGACATCGTTTTACCTGATAATCCTTGGAGGACATTGCACACTTCGAGAGCTGTAGCAGTGCAGCAATATTTGAAATCTCAAGGTGTGTTGGTTAACTACTACAATTCAGTAATTGATAAAAACGGAATATTTATCTTGTACTTCAAACCTTGGCAGTCTGGGGCTAAATTTAAGCGCTCTTTGGACGGTGTTTTACCGGGAATGCAAAGCCATTTTGGACTTATTCAACCCCCTGTATTCGGAGAACAAGTTGATTGCTGGTTTTTGGAAATGGCTCCAGCAGTAGACTCGCTGACTAATTCTATGGAATCTGCCTACAAGCTAGAGTCTTCTTTCCCTTCTAGTTCTGCTGTGCTTACAGTACCGCAAACAGTCGAGGATAAACAAGTTACGCGCTCACTTGACTATGAACAGAAAGTCGTTTTTATGACTAATCTCCGTCCTGGTACTCTTCCCAAACCAATGACAAAAGAGATTACTGATCAGGAGTTAACTGTGGCTGATTGGTTATGTAATTGGCGGTTCACTGCTACCAAAGGAGAACAAGCCAATATTAGGCAAATTAATAAGTTAATTGAGGCTCTTTATGGTATAAAACCAGGTCGCTCTACTGAAGTTAGAGATCCAGTAACCAGAGAAAGTTTAAGGCAGCGGGTTCACAGAATTCTTAAGCTATTAAAGATTGACGACAATCGGTTTGATTAGAATTCTAAATTCTAAATTCTAAATTCTAAATTCATTATGATTTACTCAAAACGGGAAGGGATAGACCCACGAGACTGGTTGAAACAAGCTAACTTCCCCAGTAATTGGAAAGAATTAGACCTACAACAGTGGATTGCCGATAGATTGCGATCGCAAGGTTACAATCTTAAGGAGGGAGTGTGGATGAATCTCCCTGGTGGTGGCAGAGGACAAGCTGATATTGTTTTATATGATAACAATAAACCCTGGCAAGTACTGGAGATAAAAAAGCTAATTAACAGAGAAGGGGTTTTACTTGGAACTAATCAAGCAAGAGCCTATACGGAGGTTTTAGGAGCAACAGAGCAACCTTTATTGATAGGATTGGCTCCTTGGTCAGAAAAAGAATATTGGAGTGGTAAAAATGCTATCAACCTGTCAGCTCATAATGAGGTGGGTATCATTTATCTCAATGAAGATGAGCGTTGGTTTCCATCACCAGTGCCAGGAGAAACAGTTGCACAGACTCAGGTAGAAAGAGGCGATAATTTTATTAATCAGTGTAAACCATTAATTTATCAACTGATAAACTCACTTTTGTCTAGCTGCTGCAACCTAATCAATCAGGGTGTCAACAAACTGACTTGGAAACAAAAAGCAATTGCTATTATCACGTTATGCTTTATCTCCTTTCTCTTAAGCTGGAGTCAAGGCTCTAAAGTTTTTAATTCATTTTCAGAAAACACAATTGAATCTAACTGTAAATGTCCTTGACTGAAATTGGAGCAATAATAGAAGAGTGCGATAGCTTTTTTACCTATAGTTTAGATGATTTTGGGTTCTATGAGGTTGAACCTAGCGAAATAATAGTAAAGCCTTTAACTAGAGAGTAAAGCTATGTCAATAGTTTGCGGAACTGAATCAATTTTAAACCCATTACAGAAGAGCAGTCTTAACAAAAAAGCATTGTGTGATTATGTCATTAATGTCGCCTCAGGTTGCTTGCATTCCTGTGTATTTTGCTACGTTCCTTCAACCCCAGTAATTAGAACTAGAACGGCACATTTCAGGAAGCAAGGTGTTGAAGATCCGCAGATGGATTGGGGAAAATACTTGTTTATCCGCGACAATCTTGTGGAGCAATTAGAAAAACAATTATTCCGAAAGAAAACCTGGGAAGAAACACCAGCGGGGCGAGGGGTAGTATTATTATGCTCTGGCACTGATCCGTATCAAAATTCCAAAACTGCCGCCATTACTCGTGCAGCAGTTGAGACTTTACTCAAGTACAATAGGCGGGTACGCATACTAACTCGCAGTCCTCTCTGGACAAAAGACTTGGATATACTGGCGCATCCCAATGTAACTGTGGGGATGAGCATTCCTTACCTGGATGATGAACTGAGCCGTCGAATTGAACTTGCTGCTCCACCGCCATCAGTGCGACTCAAGGCGATGCGTCAAGGTAAGAAAGCTGGGTGCAGGCTCTATGTTGCGATCGCACCGACACCGCCAACGATGGATTACGAATCATTCCTGGGCCATCTAGAAACCTTGTTAACCCTGGAGCCAGAAGTAATGTTTTGGGAGCCGATTAACGCCAGGGGTTCCAATGGGAAACGCATGATGGCTGCTGGCTTAGATTTTGTTCAATCTATCACGAAGCATCAAGACTGGGCAAAGAACTTTGTGAATCAGTGGAAGATGATGGAGTATGCTGCCGATTGTCTTGGGTGCAAGGAATTGTTGCACATTTGGACAGATGTGGGGTTAAGGAGTTACGTTGACTCCGAAGTGTTGGAATATTGGTGGTACAAGCCAACCGTTGAATCTTGGGGGATAAAATCTCCTGTCAATAAGGGTTTTCAGTCATTTGATTTTGGGGAGGTGAAGCATGAGATTTGATTCAAGTTACTCAAGCTTTGTGACTACGCTTGCCTACCGAGAAGGACGTTCGCGCCGCCAAAAGCTTGTAGCACTCCGAGCTATGCCCCGCCCTGGTGATTTAATTACCTGTATTGTCGCCGGAGCAACTGATTATTTCGAGGTTCTCTTTATCGAACATTCTTCCCGTTTCAATGAAGAGCGCTCAGCATTTGAGGCAGGGGGGGTTTGTATCCATGCAAAGCAAATCACGAAAAGTCAAAGAAGCGCGAAGCTCAAGAACTGAAAGTGGCATTTCTTCAACGAACCAGATTAATTTCTAGAATCAAGGTTCGGATAATCCATCTGCTGAGAGCGTAAGGAAGGATTGACGCGGGGACGCGGAGAATTGAAATTCCAACCAAAATTTCACCTGACCCCAGGAAAATTGGATTAGAGGTGGGATGATAAAAGGATGCCCTCTTACATCTTTACTGATGATTCCCTGGCTCTGACTACTGCTGTCCCTTTAACTCGACATCCGGCAGCAGTTTACTTGTCTATGCTGGGGAAGGGTTCACGTCCTACTATGAGGCAATCTCTCAATTTGATTGCGGCTTTGTTAACGAATGGTGAATGTGATGCTTTGACCCTGGATTGGGCAGCACTAAAATACGAACATACAGCAGCTGTGCAAGGGGCGTTATTAGAGAAGTACGAGTCCACTACCGTCAAGAAAATGATGTGTGCTTTGCGACGAGTCTTGAGGGAGGCTTACAAGCTCAGATTGATTGACCTTGAAACCTATGAAGCTGCTGTGGATTTACCTTCTGTCAAAGTTGCCCAGCGACTTAAGGGTCGTGCTTTGAGCGAAGATGAGATTATTACCCTGATCGGTGTGTGCCAGGATGATCCTACTCCTCTGGGTATAAGGGATGCTGCTTTGTTAGGTATTCTGCGTGGAGCTGGATTGAGACGGGCTGAAGTGGTGAAGCTGAAGCTAGGGGATTTTGACTCGGAAGTTGGTTCTCTGGAGATTCGCTCCGGTAAAGGTGGTAAAGATAGAACGGTTTACTTGCCAGAGGAAGTCATCCCTTTGGTGCTCGACTGGTTGGAGATTAGGGGCTATGAACCCGGTTCACTATTGTACCCCATTCTCAAAAGTGGAAGGATTGTACTGCGGCAAATGACTCCCCAGGCAGTGCTGTTGATTGTGCGAAGAAGGGCAAAACAGGCTGGGGTGGAATCGTTTAGTCCTCATGACCTCAGGCGTACATTTTGCTCTGATTTACTAGATGCAGGCGTTGATATAGTCACCGTACAGAAGTTGGCGGGGCATAATTCACCAACAACTACTGCCAAATATGATAGGAGAGGTGAGGAAGCGAAACGGAAGGCTGTGCAGCAGTTAAAGATAGGGGCGAAAAAAAGTCGGTAAAATTTTGACTAGCAACTGAACTTACTTATTTGATAGCATAATTTGTCTAATTTGTTTAAGAACACGCATGATGTCATAAAGTTGATTGCGGTGGGGTAGGAGTAGGGAATAAATATTGGATAAGTCGTATTGAGGGTTATCTGTCTTCAAGAGTTTAATAAATTGGAATTCATCGCCATTTGTGATTAATCCATAGACGGGGCGTTCTGGGTTGGGATTTCCCATCATGTAAGTGAGGGCTTGGGGTAAGGCAACAGAGAAGGCGATGGTTGATTTAGATTCAACGACCAATACCCACAATTGCTGTTGAATAATTAGGGTGTCGATGCGTCCTCTGAGTAATTCCTCTGTGTCTTCTAGGAGGAGTTGGACTTCAGGTTCTGTGGTAACGAAGAAGGGTTCATCGTATAAACCAGCTAGGGTTAATAAGGGGGAGATGACCAAGTGATTGATAGTTCCTTCAGCTAAAGAACCGCGTTTTCGATGGCGCAGAAATCGGTTTCTAATTTGGTCTAATGTTGTTGTTTCTGTGTCGGTTAGTTCGGGTAAGTCTTGATTCCATTCTGGGAATAATTGCTCGTTTTCTGTAGGAAAAAGATTAAATCTTTCCTCTAGGTCATCAAGACTGGTGATAGTTTTTGATATGGGTTTTGCCTGTACCATAATTGCTCTAATTTTCTAGGTTATTGAGTGCTTAAACTATTTTAGTTACCAATGAGTAATAGGTTTCAATGATACTCCTCCGAATGCTTTTTTAACCAATCTTCTATCGCTTCAGCAGCACAATCGCTCATCTCTTTTTCTAAATCTGCCGCAATTACCTTGAGTCGTTTGTGCAGTTTCTTTGGTAGATGGAAACCTACTTTCACATAATCTGGAGATGTGCGCTTGCTTTGGGGGAGCTGTTCATCTTTGGCGGTTCCCTCTTTGGCAGCTTTCATCAATTGTTTGAAATCATCCTTTTTTGCCACAGATTTCGTCTCCAACAGCTTTATAACAACTCCAGGCGATGCCTGCATAACTCTCACTCATTTGAGAAACGGTTAATCCATTTAATGCAGCTCTTTGAAACACCACCAACCTACGGATTGAGGTTTTAAATAGTGGTAACCCAGCATCCGTGAGCGCATCCCTCACCAACTCTTCCGCTTTACTAGGCTTGGGTGGAACCAAGGTTAGTAGGATTTTGTAGTTAGCGCCTAAGCGGTTCAGCTCTCCAGTCATCTCCAAGGTGGCATCAATTGCCCAAGCTTCTGGTGAGGTGGGGACAACTAATAAGTCGCACCCATCTACCAATTCTTTCAACTCCTCAAATGAGGGGCGGGCTGCTGTATCAACAATGATGTGGGTGTGGGATGGGGCATACTTCACCCCCTGCTTCTCACTCACTACTTTGAAGGGAGGTTTACCCCTAGCTGCCCACTTTAGCAGGCTGCGATTAATGTCCCCATCAACCAACAGCGTGGGGGCTTTCTGCTGGAAGTACGCAGCCAGATGCGTGGCGGTGGTGGATTTAGCCACGCCTCCTTTGAATGAACAAACTGAAATGATCATTGCTTTATTTTAGCGAATACTTGGATGATTGGGTGACTGGGTGACTGGGTAGCTAGTTACCCAGAAGCTGCAAAATTATCCAGATTGTCCCTCGCCTTATCAGCTCGTACTTCTCCTGATTTTATTTCGACCGGACGTAAAGTGATATACGAAATTTTTACAGTTCACAAGCATCGGAGTATAACTATGTCCGTTGTCCAAATCCAATACGCGCAGAACAACGAGTTCAAGAGTAAGAAGTGCGGCTATTCATGGGACGATTCTGTCCCCAACCTAGGAGGTGGTCTTGAAGTCCTGAAGTTAAGTATCGATCCGGTAAACAGGAACAACAAGCTACTTGTCCAGGCATCCATCCACGTTGTTGAGGAAACAAACACTTCTGACCATATCATAGTCGCGCTTTTCAAAGACAACGACCTCGGAGCAGTAGCTACGGCAGTCGAAGAAGTATATGAAGATTACTCGCAATACGGCGGACTAACTACTACTGTGAACCTAACTCATGTTCTAGACCTGGAGCATCAACGTCCCGTAACCCTGACTATCGAGGTAGGTCTTTCTGGTGAAGGCAAGATTAATATAAATGGGGGTGCAGGATCTCGAAAACTAGGTGGCAGCCTACATTCGACTCTTGTGGTGACGGAATTTACGCCCTGAGCATCCTGAGTACTGTGAGCTGACTATGCAGCGCTGGGAAAAAAAGACAAGGAAGGAGGCTAAATTGGCATCAGAACGAATGAACTATAAAATATAATCTATAAACTATGAAATTCTGGGGTTATTTCATAGAATTGATTAAAAATCACATAGTTTCTTCGGGTAGCCTAAAAGTCTTATGAATAGGCAAAAATTTCTCATCTGAGGCAGAAAACAAGTACGAAGGAACTAGGAAGGGACTCTTAAAATTGTGCTTAGTTGAATGCCACAACCAAAAAAATATGACTGGGATCTGATAGAATCGGAGGTACTCCGAAGTGAATCGCCTCTTGACTATAAAGTTATTGAGGAGAAGTACGGTGTTCCTCGTAAGCAGTTATATCAAAGGGCTTACAACTATAAATGGAAAGACAGGCATGAGGAGTTTTTGCTTCAGCTGAATAGGCGTCGCGATCGCGAGAAGATAGATCAGCTGATGTCCACCTATTCAAAGCTGGATGGAGCAATCCTCCGAATAGCGGAAGCTCTGTTGCAGCAAATTCAGAGAATATTGGTTAATGCCCAAAATAGTGAACCAATGCGTACCCATGAAGTAAAAAACTTGGTTGAGAGTACTGCTCGGTTGACTGATATGTTGGAAACCCACAGAGGTGATACAGCAAACGCTCTCAAGGAACTTATAGTCGATGGCATCATTCCCGGTGATATTGTGCCGCAGATACTGGATATCATGGAACGCAGTAATGAATCCCTCTCTATTGAGCTGAGCAAAGCATTTACGGGAAGAATTCCCGACTAACTATTATGATGGGAAAAAGGAAAATGCGCTCTCGGCAGTCTCTGACAAATGTCAGCCAACTTAGAGATGCCGAGATGAGGTTAACCCGTCGCCACAAAGCTGGTGTAACGGTACTCTCATTCAGCAATGACCCCATCGGCTTCGCTAAGTACCTGGGTGTGGAGTTTCTAACTGATGAACAGAAGCAGATAATGCTGTCGGTACGCGATCGCAGTGTGACCAATGTGCAGGCAGCTCATGGTGTAGGTAAAACTTTCCTTTCAGGTATTCTGGTGTTGTGGTGGGTATTTTCAGTTGAGGGAATGTGTGTCTCAACTGCTCCCACGGGACGCCAAGTGAAGGAGCTGCTCTGGAAGGAAGTCCGCACTCTATATGATTTAAACCAGAAGAAGTTAGGTGGACGCCGAGGTAAACTTTTTGTTGAGAAGTCCCAATCAGCCTATGCCTATGGGTTCAGCTCTTATGATTACTCAAGTGATACTTTTCAAGGGATTCACGCAGAGCGACTACTGGTTATCGAAGATGAAGCCAATGGTATTAGTCAGGAGATTGACGACGGGGCATCAGCTTGTGTGACTGGTGCTGACAACCGCTTGCTCAGAATTGGTAACCCCACCACTGCTTCGACACCATTCTTTAAAGCCTGTCGTGCCTCGAATATTCGTATCCCTGTGTGGAGTCATCCTAATGTGAGTTGGGCATATGAGAAAGATATTAACGGCATCCATCGCCTCAAGCCAGAGATAGCAACACTGATTCGTACAGAAGATAAAGAGGAACCGATTCTTCCCCAAAAAGATTGGTTCGATTTCTTACCTCGCGACCGCGTGAAGGGTGCTGTCTCAATATCGTGGATTGAAAAGCAGCGCTATCGTGGTGAGCAGTCGGCTTATTGGGTGTCCCGTGTTGAGGGTATCTTCCCAGAGGATAACTCAGCTTCAATTATCCCACGTTCGTGGTTCATTGCTGCTCGTGCTAGATACGATGCTGACCCCGAATATTGGGATAAGAAGGCTGACCGACATGAGTGGCGATGGGGACTGGATGTGGGTGATGGTGGTGACTCTCACGGCTTAGCTGGTTGGCGTGGTTCGGTACTTTATATAGTTAGAGAGCAGGTAACATTAGGCGATCGCTCCGATACTGCCAGAGCTGCTGGGTTAGCCACAAACATTCTGAAAAAATATCCTGGTCGAGTCAGTGTAGACCAAATTGGTGTGGGTGCTGGAACTTTAGCAATGCTGATTGAGGAGGGCCTTGAGGCTGATGGAGTGAATTGGGGCACAGCAGCAAAAGACCCAGTGCAGTTCGCCAACGTTAAGGCTGAAGACTTCTGGAAGATGCGAGAAGCATTTGAGCAGGGTGAGGTGGCTGTAGCGCCATTGGGAGAGTATGAGGATGAGGTAATCGAAGACTTAGCTAATATTTGGTATGAGGAATTGAGCACTGGAAAAATCAAGATTGAAAAGAAAGATTTGACCCGTAAACGTCTCGGTCGTTCTCCTAACCTTGGTGATGCTGTTTGTTATGGGTTCAACGATCATGAAGATCCGAAGCATCGAATCAGTCAGATGATTTTTACATAATAAACTTATTAATTATTATTTATTAATTACTTCAAATTCGGATGTTGTCTAACAATACTAATGTAGTACTATAAAAATGTAGCAATATAGGCACAGTACTATGGCGCTTGAAACGGTAGAAGAAGGTCTGGCGATCGCAAAAGACTTAGCTAAAATTTCTGATACTAATAATGACCCACTGCTCACTACATTCCTGGAAGCGGCAAAGGGAACGAGGGAAGATGGGACAACGGTATACCGACCATTTATCGTGGCAGCATTCTGGTTAGGAACGCACCAGGAAGCGCTACCTAGGCAGGGATTGATAGAAGGTGACGGGGCAAAGTTTGTAGATCCACTCAAGGCGATTGAGTGGTTACTTAGACAGCAGCAGGCGATGGATTGTGGATTGAAGTTTGATGAGTGCTGGAACCCAAAGACTATTAAGGATGAGCTAATCTGCGGTTGCGATAAGGAAGAAACCACACAGAGTGCTTTGTTCGGTATTAGTGCGATGGTGATTTGAGATGGTGGAATTTTTTGGTGGAGACTATAGGAACGACTCTGAGGCGTTGGCAATAATCTTCGCAGCTCTGGCGAATAATATGACTGGGGTAGGGACGGCGCGGGATAAGTCCCAATATGCCCAGATTAATACAGATGTTAGGGAGCTGAATTACCAGGAACTTCAGAGTTTACCAAGAAAATCTCGCCTCATACGACGTGTCATTGAGCTTTTCCCAAATGATGCCATCAAAGCTTGGTATAAGCTCAAATTTGGTGAGGATGTGGGGGTAGACCCGCAGGACGTTCAACAATACCTCAGAGAAGTCAAAGGGAACTATCGCCAGTGCTTCAGGAGAGCAGCTTCTTTAGGGAGGCAATATGGTGATGCATTTATTTTGTTAGCGATCGCAGATGGGAGAGCGCCGGATGAACCAGTGGATGAAGGAAGAATTGAATCAATCCGCTGGGTGAAAGTAGTGAGGCGCAATCAACTGTATCCCGATTATTATGGGCGCTGGCGTGGAAATGCTACCGACCCAGAACATTATCGCCTCAATACTATTAAAAATGAGGTTAGTGAAGATGAAAATGGAGGCTCAACTTGGGGAAGTAAATGGCATCGCGATCGCGTCCTTCGTTTCAGTGGCGACCGTCTCTTAGATGATGATGTTATCACACAAAACGGTGGTTACAACGATTCAATCATTCAAGCGATGTTCAGCGCCTGGGCATCATGGGAACAGGGATTAGCCGCCAGTTCAGCAATGCTGCAAGACTATGACCAGTTTACCTTGGGCATCAAAGGAATGAGTGAAATGCTTAAGGGGAATATTAGCTCTAAGGAACTGAAGGCACTGGGTCTGGATGATGATGCTGATGAGTTAACCAAACAACGGGTAGTAATGGAGCGTATGTACCGACGTGCTTTAATGCTAGACCGTGGACGCTCCGTGGTCAGGGGAATGATGTATGACATGGAGGATGAACTGCCCGGAAGCATCCAGCGTCGCTATCAGGGGGCTGATAAGATTATGGATCGGCTGGAGGATGCGTGGGCTGCATCTACTGGTATTCCCAAGTTTAAACTCTACAACCAGATTGGTTCAACTGGTATCTCTACGGGTGTTCAAGCTGCGACAATCTTGAAGTTCGAGTGGGCATCGCAAGTTAATGATTGGGCTGATGAAAATATCAGGGAGCCACTGGAGCGACTCTGTAAGTACGCGATGCTGGCAAAAGACTCCCCAACTGGTGGTCATCTCCCCTCAAGCTGGGAAGTTGAGCTGCCTTTAGCGGTGAATCTCTCACCACTTGAACAGGTTGAGTTACAAAAGATGGTGGCTGAGCGCGACAGCAAAAATATCTCACTGGGTATTTACAGCGCAGAAGAAGCTCGTCGCCAGTACGAGAAAGCTGAATTTGACCACAATCTGGTTCTCGAACCTAGAGATACTCGTGATACAAAAGCGCCAGCATCTGACGAAGATTCAGATGAAGAAGTTGATATCACTCATAATGGGAAGGGACAGCGGCGCAGTGATGAAATGCGACTTGATGACGCCACGACCATACAGCGCATCATAGACTGGCAGGGATTTAAGGTTGGACTTCAGTATCTACCTTTCCAATACAGACATGGCAAGCTTCTAACAGCAGCATACGGTCACTTTCAGAAAACCAAGGGTGCTGATGGGATGGCTCTGGATGTGTATGTGGGAACCAAACTCGACTCACCCAAGGTTTATGCGATCGCACAACAGATTAATGGTGAATTCGATGAAGAGAAGATGGTGATTGGGGTGGACTCACAGGATGAAGCTATCCAGATTTTCATCAAGGCTATGCCACCGGAGTTTTTTGGAGGTATTCGTGAGATGAGTTTGGATGAGTTGAGAGGTTATCGCATCGATGCTGCTGATGGCATACTGAGTGATAATGAATGGGAGGAACTCAGTCAAATTTCTGCTGCCGATTTCGTGAGTGTGGCAGAAGGGATTCTGGATGTTGAGACTCGCGAAGATTTGCAAAGTAAGACGCTGGTGGAATTGAAGGCGATCGCAGCTGAACGGGGACTAGGGGAACCATCCCGATATCGCAATCGCAAGGCAGCGTGGATAGAACTAATTCAAAGAAGTAATAAGTAATAAGTTTATTCTGATTCATCACTTCTTAATTGTCACACTTAAAATCTTAATTATTTATTATTAAATAATACATTAATACTCTCACCTTAACTCATTACTTATTACTTATTACTTACTACTAGCTGAATTAAAATCTAACGGACAGTAATGTTACTAGCAGAAAGGCACGTTATCAAGAAAGGACATCGATTTTGGACGGTGATAGATAATTTATCTTGGCAGTCAAAAAATCTTTACAATTGTGCTAATTATATAATCCGTCAAAACTTTATTTATGGTCATGGCTATTTGACTTATAATCAGATGGCTTCACTGATGAAAACAACCGAGCAATATCAAGCATTACCCGCTAAAGTGTCACAGCAAATATTAAGAGGATTAGACCGTAACTGGAAATCTTTTTTTCAAGCTTCATCAGAATTTAAGACTAATCAAGAGAAGTTTCTGGGCAAACCGAAAATCCCCGGTTATAAAGATAAAAAAAAGGGGAGAAATCTTTTAGTTTATACGATTCAAGCTCTTAGTAAAGTAGCCCTAAAACAAGGTTTGGTCAAACTATCGGGTACTTCAATCGAGTTACCTACCAAAGTAGCTTCCTTGATAGCTGAAGTCAGAATTGTTCCCAAATGTGATTGTTATGTAATCGAGGTTATTTATGATAAAAATGAACAGTTCTTAGTCCCTAATGACAAGATAGCGGCTATAGATTTGGGGGTAGATAATTTGATGGCTGTAACTTCAAATCAACCGGACTTCACTCCTTTGTTGATTAATGGCAGACCGTTAAAAAGCCTGAACCAATTTTATAACCAACGTCGTGCTTTCTTACAATCTAGATTACAAGGTAATCGTCAAAGTTCTCAAAGAATTAGCCGTCTAACTCGCTGTCGAAATCAGAAAGTAGATGATTATCTTCACAAGGCTAGTCGTTATTTAGTTAACCTCTTGACCCAGGAAGAAATTACGACTTTAGTCATTGGTAATAACCTCAGTTGGAAACAAGAGGTAAACTTAGGGAAAGTTAATAACCAAAACTTTGTGACTATTCCCCATGCTAGATTAATTGACATGATTACTTACAAATGTAAATTAGTAGGAATACATGTGATTCTTCAAGAAGAATCCTATACTTCAGCTTCTAACTTTTTCAATAATGATCCTCTCCCAGTTTATGGACAGATAACTGAAAACACTGGTTTTTCAGTA
>JAAHGL010000010.1 GCA_010692635.1 Symploca sp. SIO2C1
CCTTGTACCATCGTAGGGAAACACCCGCTTAAATTCCGAATATGAGGTAAAAGTAAGCAGATTTTTAAGAGCTACTTTCACTTCAATTAATTGCCTCAAAGAGTTGTGCAGCAAGCGATAGTACACTTATTATTTATTACTTATTACTTATTACTTATTACTTCAAAACCAGAAAATTACGACTTATTCAGCAAGCCCTAGGTAGGGTTTCGATCGCAAAGAATCTCGTATGTGGGGGAAACTCGGCAGATGCTTCACTCCGCTTCGCTACGTTCAGCATGACATGTTTTGCCATGATTATGTCGTGCCGATTGGGTTATTCTCAGCACTTTACCTTGTCATGCTGAGTGCAACGATAGTGGAGCGAAGCATCTCATATCTTAGGGATACATCGAGATATTTCACTCTGCGATCGCAACATTGAGCATGAAATTTGTATCATGATTATGTCATTCTTAGGACTTGACTATGTCATGCTGAGCCCTTCACTTCGTTTGAGGGTAAACTCTACGATAGTGGAGCGAAGCATCTCGTATGTGAGGGATGCACCGAGATCCTTCATGCTGCGATAGCGGAGTTTATCCTCGAACTCAGGTGAAGGGTTCAACATGAAATCTAGAGTTACTTCTCATACCAATCAACACTCAAATCAAACCATTCAGGATTTTTTGATTCGATCAAAGCAATTTTCTTAGCACGCAACCATCCCTTAATCTGCTTTTCACGGCTGATAGCTTCTATAACCTCTGAGGTTTCCTCGTAGTAGACTAGTTGATTGATATTATATTTTTGAGTAAATCCGGGAATGAGCTTTTTTTTATGCTCGTATACACGACGATGTAAGTTATTGGTTACGCCAGTGTAAAGCGTTTTTGAGTAATTTGTCAGAATGTAGACGTAATAGCTGTTCACCCTGTTTTATTAGGTAAGGCTTATTTGTTTTATTAGGTAAGTCTCATTATGTCATTCTGAGTGAAACGATAGTGGAACGAAGTATCTCAGATCTCAGGGATACATCGAGATATTTCATTGTGCGATCGCTACTTTGAGTATGATACTTTTGTGTTGTTTTTTTGCGATCGCAAATAATCTCAAATGTTGAATTTTCCTCCTCGGAAACCAGGGGAGAGTGTAGCTCAACGTTTGCGAAACATTCCCGAAGGGTAGAATCTCTTAATGTGGGGGAAACTCGGCAGATGCTTCATTCCGCTTCGCTGCATTCAGCATGACACTTATAATTTGTAATTATTATGTCATGCCAATTGGGTTATTCTCAGTACTTTACCTTGTCATGCTGAGCCCTTCACTTCTTTCGAGGGTAAATTCCACGATAGTGGAGCGAAGCATCTCATATGTCAGGGATGCAACAAGATTCTTCATGCCGCGAGTGCGATCGCATTGTAGGGTGGGCAAGGGTAATTTTGACCAATAGATTTGTCAAGTATCCCCCTTTTCCCTTGCCCACCAAAACACACTCTCGCGTATGTAATACGCCCCTACTCTAAATTTAACCAAAGTGAAAATCAGAGCAAGCAAATACTCAACGGGAGAGTTGGTTGCATTATTCGTTATTTTTTGCTAGTATTTTTTTATAATAGGGAAGGTGTACGCTTATATATAAAGTACGACGCAATAAGCTAAACCCACCTGCCAAATTAAAACTCCATCTGTCAGTCCAGATACTCAAGAAACTGCAATTGCCTGTTTAGCAGGATCACGCGGATCATTAACGTAAATCAAAATATTCGTGTCAACGGCTCTCATACAACATATCCCGTGTAAACCGAGGTGAATTAGTGGGAATGGGGTTTTGTTGCATTCGCTCAACAAGTAGCTTTAGAAAATTCTCTCTTGCACCAATGTCAACGATTGGGGAGGGAATGACTTGGGATGATTGTCCAAAAAGCTCAACTTCAACGCCTTCAGGCAAATCGCAAGCTGTTTGAAGAATAAATGTACCACTATGGTAAATTGCTTTCAGGGTTTGGGGCATATGAAAACTCCATTTTAGCGAGTCAACCGAGATGCTTGATGCTGGGACAGGCTGGAAGCCTGTTCCACATTCATAATAATGTTCACATATTCATTGTGGAACTGGCATCTTGCCAGTTGTGCCACCACTGGGGCTTGTTAATAAGACTTCTCTATAGCAGTGAGCAATTACTATTCCCTTTCATACCCGCCCTACCGGCATCCCCGGTTAACCCAAGCATTATAATGAAACAAAGTTGTTCACGTGCCGGGGCGGGTTTATTGAAATTATCTTTTTGTTGTCAAGTATTGGGCGAACCCGCCCCTACATGCTTCTCTATTTTGTTTGTCGAAAATTGCACTTGCGATCGCAACATTCAAAATGACATTTGTATCACTCAGCTACCTCTGATTGCTGAGTGTTTCGATCGCAAACTAAATCTTCGGCACTAATTATTGCTGCCAACTGTGGCTTATTACCCAGCACAATTCTACCATCGGCTGTGGCCATCAGACCCTGAGCTTCAATCACCGGATCTCCCAGTTGCCAACTAGGGATGGCTGCTGGTTGTATCTGAGTATTACTAGCTCCCAGAGTTGCCTCATCAATCGACTGTACTCCTCTGAGACGATACTGACTGTTGAAGCTATTGTTAGGAGTTGGAGGTAAACCACCAGTACCAGTGACACTGAAACTGCCTTGCCGCGTATTCCGGTATGCTAGACAACTATTAGCGATCGCTTGTTCTGGATTGACGAAGTTGGCTGCTAGTTGGGAGAGGGAGTTTTGCAGGAAGCTGAAATCGGGAAAATTGACTTCTCCACTGAGTCCTGCTACTTGTGAGGATGCGGAGATATCTACCCTACCATTGCCGCGAAACTGGTTAAAGTCACCGGGGTTCTTACCCACAGCAACCGCATTACCGCTAGCAAATAAGTCAGCTAAAAAGGCTTCGGAGTTAATATTAATATTGCCTCCTGCACCTTGGTTGGCATTAGCAAGGATATCACTATCCTCCAGAGCCAGGAAAAGAGAGGAAGTAATGGTAATATCCCCACCACCACCGTCACCGTTAGCAACACTGGTACTAATCAAACTCCCATTGCGCAGGCGGCTATCTAATGCAGTAATAGTAATGTCACCGCCTCCAGCTTGGGTAGAGTCAGCAGTGATTGAACTATTATCGAGGTTCAGGTTATCCGCAATATTGAGGGTAATATTACCGGCATCTCCATCTCCGAGAGAATTGGAAGATATAGTAGTATCCGTCAGCAAAAGTGACCAACTACTGATATCAATGTCACCACCATTACCCTCTTCACCATCAATTAATACCCCTCCACTTAGAGGTAAGCTGTTAACCGTCATTTGGGTATTAGTTAGGGAGATTGAGCTATTGGCTTGCAAATTAATTGCTCCAGCTAAGCCATTAGTGGCATTACTTTGAATATTGCTGTTATCAGCAACAATCTGGTTACCAGCATTGAAATTAATATCCCCTGCTACTCCGGAACCTTTGGCGGTAGTACTTACTGTAGCTCCGTTGAGAGCAATTGAGCCAGCCTCGGTAGTAATGTTGATTTCACCAAAGTCTTCAGAAGTATTATGTCCTCGGCTTTCCGCCTCAAGTTTACTATTAGTTAACTCAACTGAGTTATCTGCCTCTACATTAATAACTCCAGCTACCCCAATGTTGGCATTACTTCTGATTTCACCATTATTAGCGATCGCAATTTGATTGCCAGCATCTAAAACAATATTCCCAGCAAATCCGTCACCTCTAGCACTAGTATTCAGCTGTGCTCCGTCGTTAAGAGCAATTGAGCCAGCTTGAGCAGTAATGGCGATAAAACCACCAACTCCAAAACTGTCACTACCTCGACTTTCAGCTTTAATGTTGCTATTAGTGATATTGATATCGTTATTAGCCTGTAGCTCAATCAATCCAGCCACCCCATTGTTGGCATTACTACTGATTTCACTATTGTTAGCGATCGCAATCTCATTGCCAGCATCTAAAACAACATTCCCAGCAAATCCTTCATCGCTGGTGCTAGTGTTCAACTCTGCTCCGTCAAGAGAAATCGAACCAGCGGCAGTAATTGCGATCGCTTCACTCTCATCATTGTTGCTAAAATTGTCTAATCCTGGACTCTGGGCAGTAAACTTACTACTAGTAATGTCAACTGAGTCACCAGCTGTTAAAGCAATAGTACCGGCAAATCCATCACCTGTAGCTCTGGTATCGAGTATCGCACCACTTACGGAAATCGAGCCAGCCTCAGCTAATATGTTGATTTCACCTACTTCTCCAGAATCATCACTGTCTCCACTTTCGGCTCTGAGATTGCTATTAGCGACATTGACAGAGTTATCAGCCTGTAGATTAATTTTTCCAGCAAACCCATTTTTAGCATTAGTGATGATTTCACTATTATTAGCGATCGCAATTTCATTACCAGCATCTAGATTGATATTCCCCGCATATCCGTTACCTGTGGCACGAGTATTCAACTGTACCCCCTCGTTGAGAACAATCGAGCCAGTTTCAGCTCTAATGTTAATCTCACCTACTTCTCCAGAAGTCTGACTGCCTCTGCTCTCAGCTTTAATGTCGCTATTAGTAACATTGATATTGCTATTAGCCTGTAGCTCAATCAATCCAGCTACCCCATTGTTGGCATTACTACTGATTTCACTATTACTCGCGATCGTAATCTCATTGCCAGCATCCAAAACGATATTCCCAGCAAATCCGTTACCTCTAGCACTCGTATTTAACTGTGCTCCGTCGTTAAGAGAAATCGAGCCAGCCTGAGCCGTAATGGCGATAAAACCACCAACTCCAACAGTGTCATTGCCTCTGCTCTCAGCTTTAATGTTGCTATTAGTGATATTGATATCGTTATTAGCCTGTAGCTCAATTAATCCAGCTACCCCATTTACTGAATTACTGGCAATTCTACTATTAGCGATCGCAATTTGTTCTTCAGCTAACAAATAAATGTCTCCTGCATCTCCGTTTCCTCGAGCAGAAGAGTTCAAGTTACTATTAAGTTGAATACTACCACGAGAGTCAACATAAATATTACCACCAGCCTCCATTCTGTCGCTGGTATTAATGTCGCCAACTTGAATCGTTCCAGCAGGTAAGGCAGTGTTGGGAACATACTGATTCGTTAGCAATACCAGTCCACCTTCGTTAATAATGCTACCGATAGTGATGTTGGCACTAGTAGCAGTACCACCAGTACCAGGAACTGTAGAGAAGCCGCCAGTGTTGCCAGTAATTCCTGCTGTGCCAAAGGCTGTAGTTCCCGCTCTAATGTCCACCGTTGGCTCAGTGCTGCCATCAATGTTAGCCACAATTGGCTCAGTACTACCGTCAGGAGCAACAACTATTTCTCTAGATAGCGTGACATTCTCTTGAATTGAGTTAGCAGCGGTGTCTGTGCCTGTAATCCTAATATTGCCGGGAATAGTCACACTCCCTCCAGCCAAAATGTGCAGGGAGGCTCCCGTATAACTATCGAAACTCACATCTCCACTAGCACGAATAACTGGATCATCGGGACTAAAAAAATTCCCTAAACTCCCATCTAACTGCTCAATCCTAAAATTACCACCAGATGTATAGTGAGCATCACCCCCAATGCTATTAGCAGAGCGCAACACTAGATCCCCACCAGAAAACAAGCCACTATCAGGATGATTCAAGGCAAAGATATCCACTCCTTGATTCCCCTGTACTAATAGCTGCTCTCCAGCCTGAGCAATAAAGGAACTTGCTACAGTATCTCGTACCTTGATCGTATCTTGAGCTTGCAAGAGCAAATCTCCCCCAGCCTGCAACTTACCTTGCAAGTCAAGATTGTCTGCTGAGAGGATAAAATTACCTCCAGTTGCTAAATTCCCTCTATTAGTAATCACCCCGGGTTGATTAGCAACTTGATTAAAAAACAGTGCTCCCGGCTCAACAGCAATTAAGCTACTAGTTTGGGGTTCAGAGGCACTAAAATAACCCTGATTTCCCAAACTAATGGCATCAGCAGTGGTAGCTAAAAATGAGCCGTTGATATCTAAGCTGGCATTCTCACCAAAGAAAATACCATTAGGATTGAGCAAAAACAAATTAGCATCACCTAATACTCCCAACTGACCAAAAATATTAGAAGGGTTACCACCAGTGACACGAGAAAGGATATTTTCGATCCCAGTAGGATTAGCAAAATAAACCCCTCGTCCTGCACCAACATTAAACTCGAGAAAACTGTGAAATAAATTGGCTCCTCTAGTTGCACCACCATCAATCTGCTCATTGAATTGATCAATAGGTATAACTACTGAATTTTCAGTTCCCAGAGTATTATCAGGTATTACCTGAGCGAAAGCTTCAGCAACAGGTAATAGGGAAAAGACCAGACCGAAAAGTGACAACAGGCGAGGGAATTTAATCATTTTCAACTTCGACTAACTTTGCATCGTGTTATTGAGAACGGCCCAAGTAATACCAAATCCGGTTATTGTGGGGTACTTACCCAAATCCCCAAATCCTCTCTCAGCAAAGACTTTGATTTTTTGGAATAGACCCTAGGTAAAGCGGATTTGGTATAATGCTATTTCTTGCCAAGAAGACGCCTTGGCTTTACTATCTTCTAGGATAGCTTTGCTTGAAACTGCCATGTGTGATCGTTAGTCTTGAAGGCATCTTGCCAGCCTATAATTTGTACTAATGACTAATGACGCGAAATACCACGTACTTTAGTCGTGGGATGAGCTTAATATCCACTCATTCTCTTTAAATTCAAAGCTAGCCTTTCCTCCCATTAATATACCAACTAACCGCTTGCCTCTAAAAGGAAGTCTGCCATGGGCTATTCTGAGATTATCCAAGATTAACAAGTCATTTTTTTGCCACTCATTATAGAAAATTCGTGCTGATTTAATAGCCTTTTCCATTTCTTGAAATTGAGCTTCAGAAAAAGGCTCCCCATCTTCCCATTTTAATTCCATCTGTGGTTTCTTATCCCCCAATAGTTGCTGATACCAATAAGATGCAGCCCCCACAATAGATGCGTGCAAGCAAGTTTTTTCCTGGTAATGGTAGGCAAGTGGTCGTTTGAGCTGAGTTTCTACAACATCTATAATGTTGCCATTTTCTGATTCCCGATGTAATACACAGGTATATCCTAGTTTTGTCCAATGTGCTATTGCCTCTTCGCTATTCTTAGCTAAGATAGCTTGCCAGCTAGAATCATATTTTTTGTGGTTTCGTTGTTCAACATGTTTTCTTACGAAAATCACATTTTTTTCTGTGGCTTCTTTTTTAAAACTAGGCGATAAATTAGCAAAAGCTTGTTGGCAATCATATATTGTTGTTTCTCCTCCATATGGAGCGGGTTGCTTGCAGATGAAGCAAACATACTTGGGGAATTCTATATGATGGCTTAGCTCGTTATGTGGTAAAATTTCTTCTTCTTTTGACCAAGGAGTAACATCTGAAAAAATAGAGTTGGGAACCTTTTTACGCTCGTTAAGCCCATGCTTGTAATTCATCAGCTTTTCCCTTCCCCCAATCAGTTCGATAATCTTACCTTCATTCAATGGCTGACCAGTTCTGATTAAAATATGCCCATGTTCGTAAAGCTGACTTTCCAACTGTTCTGTAGATGCTGGCATTTCATGGCAAATGTTGGCTGTGCTTGAGGGAGATATTCTGAGCAGTTCCTGTTGAAAATTTCCATCGGCAAGGGTACTCTCGATGACTCGATATTCTCCGGGAAACGTTTTAGCTAAACGACTCAGGTTATTTGTGATATCCCCCATGTCTGTCGATATCCTATCTCCTGGCTTAATCTGTCTGAAGATATGGAGTTCTTTTAGCTTTTCCCAAGTTTCAGGCTCCTGAGAATCTTCCTTTGACAGCACCAAATCCCAGGGATGGTTATTGGTCAAGTTCGTTAATCTCATTGTGATACTAGTAATTAGAGAATGAACACCGAAAGTTGCACAGAGCAAACTTTCATATCATACTAAATCCCAATACTGCTCCGATAAGCCCTAATCCCTCTCCCCCAGCTGGGTGAGGTGAAATTTACAGTGGCTTTGAAGAAACAAGGCAGGAGGCAGAGGGCAGAAGGCAGAAGGGAAGAGGATTTGACGTGTTTCTTTCCTTCGTAGCGGGCGGTGCGCCGCCCCTGGGGCTGTTCTGAAGAAACACCGAGTTATGAGTCAGGAGTCGGGAGCCAGGAGTAAAGAGAATTGACCTTGTTTCTTCACTCATTACTTATTACTCATTACTCATTACTCAAAGAGGTTGAGGATTCCCACCATACACCGTCCGAAGTTACTTTTATAGCCAATTCCCAATCAGAATAAATGGAGACCAAACAGCTGGATGGTTGTAGTCAAATTCTTGATCAGCAATCATCCTCAGTTGGGCTTTTCTTAAAGCTTCAGCTTTAGTAATATTAGGTTGACTTAGTTGTTGGTAAAACTCCTCTATCAAAGGTACTGTTGATTCATCGTTGATGTACCATAGGGTTGCTAGAGCACTCCCTACCCCTGCACGAACTGCTACACCAGCTAATCCTAAAGCAGAACGATCATCACCAGCAGCAGTTTGGCAAGCACTCAAGGTAAGTAACTCTACTGGCTGTCCACCATGGCGCGATCGCAACAAATTATCTAATACTTCAATACTAATCTTTTGGTCATATCCTACTAAAAAGGTAGTCTGGCGGTCTGCACCAAATTTACCGTGGGTAGCAATGTGTACAATGGGATAGTTCTGCTGTTGTAATTGGGATTGAAAATTTGCCAGAGTAAAAGCTTCATCTACGAGTTGATTACCACCTAAAATATCTTTAACTGCTGTTACCTCTGCCTCTACATTACTTAAAGGAGCAAAAGGTGGTCTAGCAACGGTTAAACCGAGGCTCAAAGTTGATAAATTCTGCTGATCTAACCCTTGGCGGCTAGTAAGTTTAAGTCCAGGGGTAGTGGCAAGGGCGTACTTTTCAATTAAAAATTGTTCCCCGTCATATAGTGCCGCCATGGGTATTTTCCGCAATACTCCATCGTTGATAAAAACTACGGTACTAGGTTTACTTGCTGCTAGTTTTGCTTCCAGGGGACGAATTAATAAATCATATACTTCCTCAGTCTTCGGCAAATATTCGTAAGTTTGTCGCCTCTCTAGTAAAGAGCGTAATTCAGTAACTTCTTGTTCTAGTTCCTGCTTGCTGATGGGCACCCGATAACTACTCATTGAACCATCAGGCGATCGCAAAATCATTTCTGTAAAATTATCCAGAACTACTGAGTAAATTACTACAGTATTTGTCTCTCTCAAACCTTGCTCAGCTCCACCTTGGGAAACAGCTACCTCTACACACTCATCACCAAAAAAGTTTTGCAACTCAGCCAGTTTTAGTAGTTCTAGAGTATCTACCACTGCCTTTGCCTGGGAACTGGAAACTACTTTAGTTGGTGATTCCAGCAGCAATGCCATCAACTCGCGATAAACTGGTTCTACCTGGTCTCGGAAATCAAACTGCAAATCTTTACTAGCATTGACAATATCACCACGAATAGTTTGCAAAGTCGCGATCGCTTGTTGATAAGCAGCAATAGCCTTGCTAGAATTCCCTGTCGCCTTCAAAATCTGTCCTGCTTGCCACTGCCAGCGATACAAACTATCTGGAGCATTGATTTGCTGAGCTTTGAATTGAGCTTCCCTCGTCCATTCCATCCCTTGAGCATATTCATTCCTTGCCTGGTGTAACTTACCTAGGGTACCGAGAACAAAGGATTCTGCTCGAGCATCCCCCAGTTTTTTACTAATCGCCAGAGCCTGTTCTAAAATCTGGAATGATTGTTGAGATGGAGTATTCTGTGCTAACTGAATTAGAGCATAGGCTTTTTCCCGAGAATCTGGTATGGAGGGGAGTAACTGATTAACCCGCTGCCAATTGTTAAGGATGGTTGTTGGCTGAGCCTGAGTTTTGTTCAACAGACGATTGAGATTCATTAAAGCTCTAAGTTCTTCCTTGGGAGCTACATCTCTAGCTGCTTCCACACTTTGTTGAAGCAACTCTCTGGCTTCCGCTCGATCCTGTTGTAAAGCTGCTGTTAAACGGTTATATTCTCTGATCTCACCCTCTAGCAAAGCTGAATTTGCCTGCTCTTGATAGCGATTAGCTCGACTGACGTAGGTATTACCTAAATCATTGAGAGCCATACTAATATAGCTAGAATTGTTGAGTTCCCTAGCAATATCCAAGCTTTCCTGGTGAGTTGCTAATGCCTGCTCATAATCCCCTAAAGCTCGATAAGCATTGCCTAAGGCTCCCTTAACTGCCGCTTTAGTTAGCTGCTCCTCCTGAGGAAGCTCAAGTTCCGCCGTTGGCTGCAACAGCTTAATTGCTCGGTTATGCTGTCCTAAATCACTGTAAGCTTGTGCTTGGTTAAGCAACAATTCAGCGATTACCAGTTCCTGCTCCTCCTCAACTTGGGAGCGATACAGTTCAATCGCCTGTTGCCAATGCTTAATCGCCGGACTCAGTTTACCAGTTTCCCGATAAGCGATCGCCAGATTATTGTGAACAGTGGCTCTATCCTCTGCTACAGTAATCTGGGTTAGTGCCTCCTCCCAGTTTGCGATCGCTTCAGCCAAGTTTCCCCGCTGATAGTTTTCAATCCCTTGTTCTACCAGTTGTTGATCAGACTGTTGAGCTACTTTCAAAGGTACTGAAGACTGAGGGAATTGAGCAGCGGTTGTGGGAGTTAACCAAGGGAAAAACACCAGACAGCTTACCAGACTTGCCAAAAAGCAAATAAGAAACCGATGCCAACGTCGCCTTAGAGGAAGCATATTAGTTAATCACTGAGCTACACACTAATCTAGCTCGTTGTTTGTTGTTTGTCGTTTGTTGTTGGTTGTTTGTACAAAAAACAAAAAACAAACAACCAAGCGGCGGGCGGCTATCCCTCCCATCCCTAAAGGAATGGGCTTCCCGCCGCTTTCGGTGAAACCTAAATCACCACAAAATCACTTGCTGTCAGAGTTGTGGCATCAACCCCAGTTAGAGTAACCAACACCTCATTGGTGGCACTAACGATGATGTCATTGCCAGAAAAGCTCAAATCACTAAAGGTCAATTCACTGAGCAAACCGATGCGATCTACACCTCCGAAGTCGGTAATTGTATCAGTGCCGTCACCCGCAGCAAAGATAAATAAATCTTGACCATTACCACCGGTGAGTGTGTCATTTCCTAATCCACCGGTTAGTTCATCAGCACCGTTGCCACCGTCGAGGGAATCATCACCAGCACCGCCGAAGAGGGTATCTTTGCTGTTGCCACCGAGTATGATGTCGTTTCCATTGCCACCGTCGATAAGATCTTCAGCGTTACCGCCGGTGATGCTATCGTCACCATCAAGTCCGTTAACTATATCATCCCCGTTGCCAGCATTAATGACATCATTGCCATTAGTCCCATCAATTGTATCATCTCCGTTACCGCCGGTGATGTTTTGTCCTACTTCCACAGTAACAGTTGCACTATCCGACCCACCGTTGCCATCGTCGAGGATGTACTCAAAGCTAGCAGTACCACTGAAACCCACATCCGGGGTGAAGATCACGTTGCTGTTATCGAGGATAACGGTACCGCCAGTAGAGTTAGCAACTGCGGTAATGCTAAGGTTATCGCCATCGGAGTCCGAATCGTTGGCTAACAATTCAGCAACTGGGATAGTTAGGGCAGTATCTTGATTGGCAGTAAAACTATCATCATTAGCAACCGGGTCTTGATTAGAGGCACGACCAAACACCACATAGCTCGAACCTGAATCAGTGCCGTTATTGCTGGTATTAAATGCGCCAATAATCAGGTCATCAATGCCATCCCCATTGATATCCCCCGCACCGCTCACCGCAAAGCCGGAATTGTCATATGCGGCTTCGCCATCAATGCGGAAGCCGTTGTTGCCATCCAGGCTCGAAAGCTCGAAAGTGGAGTTAAAACCGTCTGTAGTGCCAAACACCACATAGCTCGAACCCGAAGAATCGCCGGTATTTTCGGCATTAAATGCACCAATAATCAGGTCATCAATGCCATCCCCATTGATATCCCCCGCACCGCTCACCGACCAGCCGGAGTAGTCATATGGGGCTTCGCCATTAATACGGAAGCCGTTGCTGCCATCCAGGCTCGAAAGCTCGAAAGTGGAGTTAAAGCCTTCTGTAGAGCCAAATACCACATGGCTCAAACCTGCAAAATTGCTGTTATCTCCAGCATCAGTTGCGCCAATAATCAGGTCATCAATACCATCGCCATTGATATCCCCCGCACTGCTCAACGAAAAGCTGGAGTAGCCATATTCGTCTTCGCCATCAATGCGGAAGCCGTTAGTGCCATCCAGGCTCGAAAGGTTGAAAGTGGAGTTAAAACCTTCTGTAGAGCCAAACACCACATAGCTCGAACCCGAATAAATGCCCTTATTGTCGGCACTAGGTGCGCCAATAATCAGGTCATCAATGCCATCCCCATTGATATCCCCCGCACTGCTCACAGACCAGCCGGACAGGTCATAGGCGGCTTCGCCATCAAGGCGGAAGCCGTTGCTGCCATCCAGGCTGGAAAAGTCGAAAGTAGAGTTAAAGCCTTCTGTAGAGCCAAATACCACATAGCTCGAGCCCGAATAACTGTAGTTATTGCCGGCATCAGATGTGCCAATAATCAGGTCATCAATGCCATCCCCATTAATATCCCCCGCACCGCTCACCGGACGACGGAAAAAGTTATCATCTGGGACTGGGCTATCAAGGCGGAAGCCGTTGTTACCATCCAGGCTCGAAAGGTCGAGGCTGGAGTTAAAGCTGTCTGTAGAGCCAAACACCACATAGCTCGAACCCGAATAACTGCCGTTACTTTCAGCACTAGATGTGCCAATAATTAGGTCATCAATGCCATCTCCATTGATATCCCCCGCACTGCTCACAAAACTGCCGGACTGGTCATATGCCGATTGACCATCAAGGCGGAAGCCATTGCTGCCATCCAGGCTGGAAAGGTCGAAAATGGAGTTAAAGCCGTCTGTAGAGCCAAACACCACATAGCTCGAACCTGAATAACTGCCGTTATCGCCAGCACGAGGTGCGCTAATAATCAGGTCATCAATGCCATCACCATTGATATCCCCTGCACTGCTTACCGAACGACCTAACCGGTCTCTTGGGGTTTCGCCATCAAGGCGGAAGCCGTTGCTGCCATCCAGGCTTGAGAGTTGAATAACCGGGTCAAATGTCATGAAATTTTCTCCTTTTAGTCCTAATCTCCGCGTCTCCGCGTCCGGTGTGTCAGTACTAATTCACCATTTAAATGCATAACAGCTTACCGCTTCCCCATCGAAATCACCCGACAAATCTCCGCAGATTTAAAGCCGATCGCCATCGGACATTGTATCTTTGATAAAATCTGTATGTCATAGAGTTCGCTTACTACTCCTTCAAGGCGTAGAGAGTGAACGATATCTCCACTTCTGAGATCAATCACCAACAGTCCACACCGGGGTTGAGCATCTTTACTTTGCAATCGTTCATTCAGTACCAAACCGTTAAAACTTTTATTTGCTCGAGGCTTAGAGAGTCCGACAATGGCAAAATCTCCACTGAAGGCTAAGCCGCGCAAATAGCCTGGGCAAAATGCTACGGGTTCAAAGCTTCCCCGTTTTCTATCCACATAGCCAAATTCCCCTGTCCCGGAATTGAGTAACCACAGCTTACCCTTATACCAACGGGGTGAGTGGGGCATCGATAATCCAGAAACAATCACCTGATTACTCTCAACTTCAATTACACAACCGCCATCGCGGCGCTTCTCCCGCCAGCCTTCAACAATATCACTCTGGCTGACTGCTGTAACATAAGCTGGTTGCCCATCCCGCAACGCTAAACCATTGAGGTGGCATCGGTCTTCTGCTGCTAATCTCGAAATAAATGGGGGTTGCCATAGGGGAACAAAGCTGTGAGTGTCGCTCACTGTGGCAAGACAGCTGAATAATGTATTGACAAAAACAACAGAATTCTCCCCCGTCTTTCCCATCTTCCCCACAACCACATCATGCACGTCCAAATCCCCAGTAATATACCCCACTTGTGGCACATACACAGCATCATAGCCATTGTGGACTTGTCCCGGTTGTAGGGCATTTTCCAACCGCCACAATTGATAGAGTGTGCTCATATAAAGGGTCGAGCCTTGGGCATACAAGCCCATACAACGCTCAAAAGTCCGCTCAAAAACTGACAATTTTCCCGATTGTTGCAAGCCAATAAAAAAGACTTTACCGGCTTGATATGTTGTGAAGGTAATGCTTGCCCATTGTTCAGCTAGCCAGGAGGTAAACTGCCGAGAGGCATCAATTTCTAAAGAGGGAGTTTGGGAGGTTATTGCAGAACTTTGGCTAACCATGAATGAACCTTAACTAGGGCTTGCTGAATAAGTCGTAATTTTCGGGGAAAGAATAGGTATTAGGTGTTAGGTGTTAGGTGTTAGGTGAGGGAAAGAGGTGGTAGGTGTTAGGGATTTTCCACGCTAAGGTGCAAGGAAATTGTACCTTTTCGCTCAAAAACCTTGCACTTATTCGGAAAATAAATGCAGGAGCGCCCTGTATGGTATAGCTTACACACTTATACAGCAAGCCCTAACTAAACTGCCAGAAGCCACGCTCCATAATGATGAAGGTGCACCGCCTTTTTGCGATCGCAAACCCGAAAAGGGCGATTTTAAACCCGAAGAGGGCGATTGTAAACCCAAAAAAGGCGATCGCAAAACCGAAGAGGGCGATTGTAAAAAAGCTCCATCTCTCACCCGGTAGAAAAAACCTTGCGTGTTCAGTCCCGTTGCTTCAATAATTGGGTTTCCTTCAGAGTGACAGAAGAGAGATATTTAACAATCCCAGTCAAATTTTCTATCTAAATATTCTTCTAGTTGTTGATTAAAAGGCCGAAAGTAATCATTCAGAGTTTGGCGCATTGACGGGGAAATGGGAGGATAGCTATTTTTAGTTTTATTGGAATAAACTTGAAGTTCATATGGTTCTACCCCTAAAAAGTTGAAAACTTGATTAATAATAGTGGCTGGCTCAGCAAATAAATCTTCACTTTTGATGATTAAAAATTGTTCCTTGGAAAATAGTTCCATCCATCGACTGAGGTTTTCAATATATTGACTGCGTTTTAGATAACTACTGATCTTGCAATTATTAAATAAGTTCAGATATGATTTATTGTTGACGTCTTTTATTCCTGATAAAATAGCTTTTTCTAGAGAACGCTTATCTCTGCTTTGTCTAGTACACATATAGTAATGAGAGAGGGCGCGATCAACCGGATTTCTCAATACTACAATTAATTTCATATGAGGAAATTCTTGCAAGAGAGAGTCGGCAGCTGGTGGGGAATCTAAGTAACCAGGAGTAGCTTCACCCGTAATCAAACCCTGTTCTGAAGCAATAGCTGGAAAATGAGCTAAATACCAATCCAATCCTTTCTCAAAATTAGGCTTAAAGCTCCAGAATCTGATCTCTTTTTCGATTGCAGGTAAAATTTGCGGATGTTGTGTTAAATAACTGTAAAGAGATGAAGTTCCACACTTTGGTTGTCCGATAATGATAAAATTGGGAGCAGATAAGTGTTGCTCTGTTGGCAATTTTAGCATGACGTGAGGGTGAGTGTTACGAATCTGCTTTTGACTAGCAATTTGATAATTTTTAATTCCTTCTGCAAGTCCACCTTTCTCACTCCAAACATCCCCTAAAATTCGATAGTACCAGTACTCCTCTGGCGCTAACTCAATAGCTTTGTTCAGAGCTACAATACTTTCTTCATATCGTTCTAACTTGAATAGCACCCGCCCTAAATTACAATGGGCATCAGCGAGTTTAGAGCAACCACTTTTTGTAGCTTGCTCAAAGGCAGTAGCTGCTTTTTGCCATTTTTTTTGTTTCTGAAATAGTCGTGCTAATCTGTAGTGAGCTTCAGCAAAACTAGGATTGAGCCAAGTTGACCAGCGGTAACAGTAAATAACTGCTGCTTCTATGTATAATTGTACAAGATTATGTTGTCTCAATTTTTTTAATTGTTTTGGCAGAAGTTGGTCTTGCAAGAAGCAACCCAGGTTAAAAACTTGTACGTCAATCATTTTCTGATTCATAAGACTTTACCGAATTTTCAAAAATTTCTTCACTTAATGAGAAAGTTGGGGGCAGATAAGTGTTGTTCTGTTGGCAAATTTAAGTAGCTTGCTCAAAGGCAGTAGCTGCTTCTTGCCATTTTTGTTGTTTCTGAAATACTCGTCCTAATCTGTAGTGAGTTTCACCAAAACTTGGATTGAGCCAAGTTGACCAGCGGTAACAGTAAATAACTACTGTTTCTACGTATAATTGTATAAGATGATGTTCTCTCAGTTTTTTGAATAGTTCTGGGAGAACTTGTTTTTCCAACAAACTACCGAATTGCAAAAAACATGCTGCAATTATTTTCTGATTCATCTAAAGATCCTTATTTGCTTGCAGATCACTGCTTTAGCGGTTTTGTTGCCTTTGAAATAGTTCTGCAATTCACTACGAAAGAGTAAAAATTGGCTCTGTTTGGCTTGTTTGATACCGATACTCTAGAGGATTTGTGCCAAAAATTACTACAATCACCATTGTATGCTCTGCAAACAACACTGACCAGTCTTGGCTGAAAAATTCAAGGTACTCTTAGACAGAGCACAGGCAGATTTTGGAGTCATTTGTCCTTAATCCCAGAGTAATACAGTATTAATGCCTTGGAGGTAAATTTCCATGTCTGATCAGTTAATCAATAACTTCCAAGAAAAAATATAAAGAGTAGAGTGTCTTGAGAACTTAACATCAGAACAACGACGAGCAATGTAGCCACCAGCCAAGCAGCTTTCTTAGAACCTAAGTAATCAGGAGAAGCTTCACCAGTAATCAAACTTTGTTCTGAAGAAATAGCTGGAACACCATGCTTAATTGCTGCTTTGATAAAGTTCCATTTGTGTGTTTGAACAATTTGAGTATGAGGAAGTATATACTTTGGCCAGTAGTATTGGCAGACTATATGGCTGTAACTTAATTTTCCACGTAAGTTGTCGGTTGGCCACAACATGGGTAGAGGAAGAACTTTTAGCTTGTCATGAAGATTGTAAAATTTAACCAGGTTTGGTTCTGGCTTTTGAGGTTGAAACGGATTAATTCAGTTTGGTTCTCTGAAGAAAGTACCATTAACTTGTAGCAATCTACCAGTCCGATAATCAACAAATCCTCGGGAGAGATTATATAAGCAAAATCCCATTTCTTGTATTCTTTTTAACATCACTTTAAAGACAATTTCTCCTTCATACAGAGGAATTAAGGATAATTCTAAGTGAATTCCTTTGATGCGATCAATGATTTCTTGAGCGCCTTGTAAAACTTGATACTCATACCCTTGCGTATCTATTTTCAGCAAAGGTGCTTGGGCTTGATTAACATAATCAGAAGCTATTTCAGAAAACTTGAACATCTTGACTGTTTCTGAACCAATATAAACAGAATTTGGTGCGGCATCAAGGTGCGCTTGCAACATAGGTAGGATTGAACTACTTTGAGAGTTTTTAGCAATATGTATTTCTATTTCTTCATTACGATCACCAATTGCACATCTTTCAGCTACACGCCAATTTGGATTAGCTTGACTATTTTCTAAAAGTTGGTTGTAAGCAGAAGATAAAGGTTCAAAAGAAACGACCTTGCCTTGATAGCCTATTTTAAATAAATTGGCTGCAAATTGTCCAGTATTCGCCCCGACATCAAGTACTAAATCTATTTCATGAAACGTCAACAGTTTCAGAAAAGCTCCTCCTTTTGAATTTAAGTTAATTGCTCTAGCCTTTTCAAGAGGGGTAAGACTGCTTTTTGGTTGAGACATTTATTAATCCTCATGTAGTTACGGTAACTTGTTCTAACTGGTTATCATAAGCAATAACACGGACAGGAAAATCCTTACCAACATTAACCTCAATACTATTGAGTAGTGCCACAAGTTGGTCATAGACGACATCATTTGCTAACGTATAAATACCATTTGTCATGATTAATTAACCAAAAGTTCTTAATTATATTATCTAAAGTTTCGACATCTACAGACCTTGTGTCCTCTATTTGGGGATTATAAATCTCTGTGCGTTCAAGAATGCTGGTTGAACCTAACCTATTCTTGGGTATATGGATACAAGCTTGCCCTATTTTAGAACCAATAGCACATTGAATAAAATCCATATCGAACTGTTTGGTAAAATTTTAGTAGTATACTTGGGTTTCTTCAAGAGGGTCTAGATGCACTATTTTTGAGTCTGGAAAAGTTTTATAAAGTTCAGGAGTTCCTCTACATACTCCAATATCGAACACAGTTTTTGGATTGAACTTATACTTATTTAAATAAGTATAATGAAACTTTTTGGACCAGACATCAAAGCCTTCACTTTGCAACGCAGCAATTATCTTTGACTCAAATGTTTTTTTGTTTGACATATTTTTTATTAATTTTTATAAAGAATATAAACAATTGTTACAAATAGCTCGGTGACGTTGAGACAGATGTGCATAAAGCAGTGAAGTCTTCCCAATAGGTAAATGAAAGGATATACAAAGGATATACGTTAAGTTTATGTTTAATAAGATTTCGGTGACCCGCACCATTGCTTCTTGTGGTACTGCATTTATTATGTCTACTGGTATGGGAATCACTGCTACGTCAGTTCAAGCATCAACTTTTGGTTTTGCTGATATTGTTCTTGATTTCTTTAATAGTGGCGCTAACCCAGCTTTCCCTAATCCTAACGACTCTTATGGCGGAGATGGTATTGACTTTCCAGTACCAGTGAATACTGATGTTGTTTTAGGTGATGCTCCCACTAATTTTGCTGATTCTCTATCTTTACCTACAGATTCATTTGTTATTGTTGGTTTTTTAGATGAAGTGATCATTGATCGAGCTGGCAACGATCTTGCTGTTCGTGAAATTGGAGGAGGGGGAGAACGCGCACAAGTTTTTATCAGTTCTCTTCTGAGTAATGATATGAGCGACTTTATATTTCTTGGCATTGCTCAAGATGATCTAACTACGTCATTTGACTTAGGCTCTATAGGTTTTACAGATCCTGTCAAGTCAGTCAAAATTGTAGGTCTTGATAATTTTGGAGGTTCACCCGGATTTGATTTAGTAAATGTTCAAGGATTACCAGGCAGTCTCAAGTCTGTCCCCGAGCCAACCATAACTCTAGGCATAGGTCTATCTATGGGATTGATGGGTTATTTAAAGAAGAAGCAATCAACAAGGCTAAGGCAAGCAAAAAATTAAGAAAGTGTCACTACAAATATTCCCACTGCGGTCCCTGAAAAGTAGCTCGCAGATGCCAACTTCCCCAAGGGGGAACACAAACAGACAAAACACCGCTGTTTAGTTCTTGCTTAACATAAGGGCTATCTAGTACAGGCCAATTTTGGAGAACTCGTTCTTTCCCATTAACGCTGGCATAACCTATACCTCCGTTGGGATTATAAGTCATTACTAGGCGATCGTTGCTGAGACTTGTATAAGCTAGCTGACCTTTTTGTTCCCAGAATTCATCCTCTACCTGAGTCTTATCAAGAGCATTCTTAATATCCCCAAAATCTGGATAGTCAGCTACTGTAGCGATATCAGTAATCCAAGCTGTCTGGGAACCAATAGCAGCCAAAGCTTGAAATTCTCTGCTTTTTTTTAATATAAGTGCTTGTAAGCTAATCGTTTCACCCCAAGGATAGGCACATAGCCAAATTGCCTCAATCTCCCAGATATACCAATTGCCATAACATATAGGTTGACCACAACTTGCTGGCAAAACCAGATGAGAACAAGCTGGCACTCCCGCAGCTAAATCCTGCTCATTAACCCTCAGTTGATAAATAACAGTTCCCCGTTCCTGTAGATATTGGTCACCAGGACTACACCCTTTTGCCGTAGCATGATGAAAGGTTCCCCCCAAACTCACTACTGTGTTGTTCAGTCCCTGGGAATCGCGTACTACCAACTTGTAGGTAGCATATTGAGCATTGATAGTTCCCTGAACTTGGTAGGAGCGCTGCGGCACTAGAAGAGTACCTAAGCTGTAATCCTCAGTGACATAAAATGTCTCCCAAAATTGGTTTCCTGCGTGATAGCTGTAATAACCAGGGTGGCTGGCTCGAAGTAGAAAAGGTAAAGACACTTCCTTTAGCGCCAGTGCCTTTAAATTATCTGGGGGGCGGTAGTGACTTAAACCAGCAAGTAACCCTAACGGTAAATGATTAGGACGTGGATTTTTGGCAATTGCAACATCCGCACCCCACCAAATCCAGGCAACAGCAGCTAATCTACTTCTCGTCCAAGTTTCCCGATCATAGCCTCGACTTTCTGCACCACCAACAGTTCCCCAACTAAAACGTAGAGCGATATTAGTTGCATACCAGTCCAAAGCTGCTTTGGCTAGTTGCCGTAGTTGAGGAGTGCGAGCAAAATCGTAAAGATTCAGCAAGCCGCCGATAGAATAACCATAGTAGGTAGAGGAATGAAATTCTCCCTGTCCAATGGTTAAGAATTTGTTGAGTTCTGCCCTTAGCCAAGCTTCATTAGTCGCTGCAGTAGATGGGCAACTATTAGGGTAACCGCTTCCATCCATCAAAGCTAGACCCGAGAGGCGTTGCATAAACAGATGGTTTTCAGTACCCGGAGCACTCCATTCCCAGACACGAGGGACATCCAGCATACTGTAGTAGTCATCTAACAGTTCCTGTGGCATCAGCTTCCGATACATGAAGAAGATACGGACATCGAAAACACTACGGAAGTAATATAAATCACTTTTTTCTTGGTTCAGGTTCAGAAGAAGTTGCCAAATATGCTTGGTGTTGTATCGTTTCCCGAAACTGAGTTGAGCAAGGATGACAGGAAGCAAATATTTATGTGGATGTTGTATCTTTCTACGCCGCCACCAGGCATCAAGTTGATCTAGATTTCGTTCCGCTAGCTTTTCTTGGATAGCTAGACTACGTATCTGGAAAGATGCTTCTTGGGATTCCGAGCAAGTATGGTTTTCACTGCCGATATTTTGACTTCTCGATTGACTCATCACATAGACAAAAACTATTAAGGTATCGAGTCATATTTTGCATAAATTCTGGTCGATCTGGATCTAGCTATTTAGTAAAGCTTCTGAATGTCGTCCAACTGCACCTACTGTTGCAATTCCTTAGAGTCGAAGTTAGCGATCGCACTGTGGGAAATCAAAGGGTAACCAAAAGTATAGGCAAGACTTACTGAATAAGTCTCAGATTCTAAGTATACACAAAAACAGCTAGTATCTTATAGGCAATGCTTTTTCAGTAGATCTGTTTATTGACAAAAATGATTTACTCTGATACCAGTACAGTCACCACTATACTTTAATCAGGATTTCTCCATTCCTTGATGAATATGAAGCTTTTAATACAACATAATCAGTATCAAGATGATATTTCTGGTGTTTTAGCTTACATTAAAACAATTGTAAAAGAGCTTCAATCAAGGAAGATTGAAGTTAAAGTGATCTCAACTAAAAGTGATAATTTCAAGCAATGGATTAACTTGATCGTTTGGTCAGATGTTATTCAGATGAACTCCAATCAGTTACTATTTGCTCTACTGGCTAAAATCTTTGGTAAAACAATCATTCTGAAATATCATTATCCAATTTATGGATCAACTCATTTTGAGTATAAAAAAATGAGATTTCTACAGCAGATAAGAGTAGAAATTATTGATTCTATACCTAAAGCAAATTATCCCTTAAAATGGAAAATTTACCCGATTATTAGGTGGGCGAGGTTATTGAAGCGGCTTGCTACTGCACTAGTAGCTGATTACCATACTGCCTCTAGCCAATTTTTAAGCAAATCCTGTGTTTTGCCTTGGCCAGTATTCACTTTATATAATCCCATAGAAATACCCAATAATCTAGAGCATAAAAATGTAAGAGATTTGTCCTATCCTTATACTTTCATCTTTACTGGTCGATTACATCTCGATAAAGGAGTTGATCTACTTATAAAAGCCGCCAGATTGCTTTTAAATCAGCGTCAAGATTTTAGAGTCTTAATCATTGGAGATGGAAGGGATTTTGAACTGCTAAAAACTCTCGCATCGGAACTAGAGCTTTCGACTTACATCAGTTTTCCAGGAAAACTGACTCATCCAGAAGTCTTAGCCAGAATCAAAGAAGCGATCGCACTGATATATCCTTCTCGTTGGGAAGAACCTGTTGGTTATACAGTACTCGAAGCGGGTAGGGTGCAAACTTGCACAATTGTATCTAATAAGGGAGCTTTACCAGAAGTTGCGAGTCCCAGTAGTCTCTTTTTTGAGAGTGAAGATGTGGAGATGTTGGCAAATCACTTGAATTACTGTCTTGATCATCCTGAAGAACTATTGGCAAGAGGCAGGCAAGGGAGTAAGTATGTTGCAGAAGCATTTTCTCCAGATAAGAGGGTTGATCAGTTGGTCAATATTTGTCAACAGGGTATTTTTTGGGATAGAAGTTAAGGGGTGAGGTGAAATTTACAGTGGCTCTGAAGAAATACTGAAAAGCTAATGGCTAATGGCTAATGGCTAATAGCTAATCTCTGAAGAAACACCGAGTCAGGAGTAAAGAGATTTGACAAAAGTTTCTTCACTCATTACTCTCCAGAAAGAAGGCAGGAGGCAGAGGGCAGAAGGCAGAAGGCTCTAAGGGAAACTGACTTGTTTCTTATTCTCTTTTTCGACGTGGAATTTTACCCTGCTCCCTGCTTCCTGCTCCCTGCTCCCTGCGTCGTCAGACGCTCATTACTCATTACTCATTACTCAAAAAAGCTCTCCCACAAGAGTTTTATTAGATTAGGGATTATTGGGGATACGCTCGATTTGCGCATAACCACTGAAAACCAACTTGTTGCCTTGGGTTTCTAGGCGATTAATCCGCATGGTGACGCCATCCAAGTCGAAACGATCTAAATCAACCATGTTATTCAAAATCTCATCAAGTATCTGTGTCAAGGTTTGAGAAATTGCTTGTAAAGACTCAGGTACAGAATCAGGTTCAAACTGGGAGTTTTTAAAGAGCAGGCGACGCCGCCGCTCTACTGCTAGAGTAGATGTCATACTAACCGGCACCAAACCGTGAGTGGGTAAGTCAGCTTTAGCAAAAAGCTGTATCTGATTGTTGGGTTGCAGCTTTAACTCTACATCTGTGAAGGACACCGGCTTACCATCAGATAGCTCAGTCAAAGCGGGTAGAGAAATATTCTCTAGATGTTGCTTTACTAGTTCTGCTTTGAAGGCTTGGTTAATATCCGATTCAGTAAGGATTACTTGAGCAATTGCTTGGGTGGGTTGCTTGAGTTTCATTTCACCCTTGAGCACCGAGCCAAAATCGAGGGAAACGGCATCGGTTTCAAAGGACATCTCATCGGCTCGGAATTGCCGACGAATCACTAAGCCACGACCACTCATTTTAAAGCTGTCGATGCTGCCCTGCAACAACTTGCTGGAGGGATAACAACGAACTGAAACTTCTACTGATTCGCTCCGTGTAAATAGGTGGCGAATCGTCTTGCTGGCGACTGTATTGAGCATTTGCTCTCCCCAGTCAGTGCCAGAATTTGTTGTTGTACCAGCGAAGCCACCAAACATAACCATTGCGTATCGACAAAAGTTCTCCTTTCTTTGTAACAAAATGTAAAGGAGTACGCAATCAAGATCTTCCTTATCTGAAGCTGGGCAAGATTTTAAGCTTTTAGCTGAGTGCCTAGTTGAGTCAACTTTACTTTTCTTTAGAGGCAGCCTCTTAAAGATTGAGGTGATTCTTAACTGCACATAAAGTTGGTTCAATTACCCTGGAATTAAGTCCAGCTTTTTTTATACCTTTCATCGCGCCAGAGATATCTTTGAGACCATGACCAGTAATTATAAGAAGAATTGTCTGGCTAGCACTAACTAATCCCTGAGCAACTGCTTCTAATAAGCCAGCATAAACAGCCGCCGCAGCAGGTTCAGCAAAAATACCTGTTGCTGATCCCAGAGCAGGGATGGCAGCAAGTAGTGACTCATCACTAACTGCCAGAAATTTTCCTTTCGTTTCTGTGACAGCTCTTATTGCCTTCAATCGATCTCTCGGTAAGTTAACACCGATGCTATCTGCTTGAGTATTGGCTTTAATCGGAGGTTTATCCAAAACGGACTCATTATTTTTCCATGCTTCGTAGAGATAAGCACTTTCCTTGGATTGAACTCCGATAAGTTGAGGTATTTTCTCGATCCATCCCAATGCCTGGAGATCTTGAAATCCTTTGTATAAGCCACCAATGATACAGCCATCACCAACACTAACAAAGATTTTATCAGGAGGGTTGTAGTTGAATTGCTCACATATTTCCAATGCAGCGGTTTTTTTTCCCTCACTCATCAAGGGATTGTAAGCTGTATTACGATTATACCAACCAAATTCTGATGCTGCCTCCAAGCAGAGTTCAAAGGCTTGATCATAAGTTCCATCCACTAGCAAAACTGTGCTCCCATAGGCCAAAAGTTGAGCTATTTTGGCCTCCGGTGCAGTCCGAGGTATAAAAATGACATTCCGCTGACCTACACTGGCACATAAACCTGCTAGTGATGCAGCTGCGTTGCCTGTGCTAGCAGTGGTGATGATCTCTGCATGACAGGCTTGCCCTTTAACGATGGCTATAGCACTAGCTCGATCCTTAAAAGACGCTGTTGGGTTACGTCCATCATCCTTGATCCATAGGTTGGGAAGACCTAGTTTTTGCCCTAAGATCTGAGCATAGTATATTGGTGTCCAGCCAATTAGCAGAGGTGGAGTTGGCGCATCAGGCTGTATTGGTAGAAATGGTTTGTATCGCCATATATTGTATTCCTGACAATTGGCTAACTGATGTTTGGTAAGCTTATTTCTTAGAAAATCATAATCGTAAATGACATCAACAATTCCTTCATTCCCGTGTTTAGGACAAATATATTCAATCTCATGCAGCTGATATTCTTGGCCACAAATCAGACATTTATAGCCTAGAACGTGCTGGAGATTTTGAGCATAATTAGTGTGATTGAAGTTACTCATGGGGAAGACAGCCGAAGGATGGAATCACTGTACCAAGATTTCTGGCTATACCCCATTCGTGTAACAGTTTAGCTACTGCTAGATCAAGAATTACCAGACAAATATAATATTATCTTGTTGAATTGAGGTTTTTAAGTTATGTATAGTTTTCTAGGACGAGATATTCTTTCACTCAAAGGATTCAATCGTGGAGATTATTTCCGTTTGTTTGAAGTGTGTGCTCAACTTGCACCTATTGCCTATAATCGTCGAAATACAGATTTACTAAAAGAAAAAACATTAGTCACTGCGTTCTATCAACCCAGTACTCGAACTCGTTTAGCCCATGAAGCAGCAATGATTCGTTTAGGTGGCCAAGTCACAGGGTTCTCTGATGTTACCATGACACGAGCAGGCGATTTTTACAGAGAGTCGATTAAAGACACAGTGAAGATGCTGGAGTGCTACGGTGATATAATTGTCATGCGTCACTTTCAACAAGGAGCACCCCATGAAGCTGCGAAATGGGCCTCAGTTCCAGTCATTAATGGTGGCGATGGTTGGGGAGAACATCCAACCCAAGCACTCACTGACCTTTATACAGTGCTTAAAGAAAAGGGTAGAATTGATGGGTTGCGATGGTTGCTAGTTGGGGATATGCGAATGCGATCGATGCATTCTTTAGCCTACGCTTTAACCCAGTTTGATTGTCCAACAACCTTCGTTGCCCCTCCTCATCAGTCTCTCACGACAGAATTTAAGACGGAATTATCACAGCTTAGTTTGGCCTTTGATGAAGCTGAACATGTGGAGGAAGCGATCGCTAATGCGGATGTTATCTTAGTCGAGCCTGTTATCCAACCAGACTATACCAAATCCTACGATGATCGAAGTAGTACCAGTGATACACCTGAACTAACACCCACAAACTATAAGATTAGCCATGAATTGCTCATGACAAAAGCCAAATCAGATGCCATCTTACTGCACTCCTTCCCTCGCATGGACGAAATTCCCTCTGATGTGGATAATACCCGTTGGTCTCGTTACTGGCAACAAAGTTTTAATGGGGTTGTTGTTCGGATGGGGTTATTAGCCCTGGTACTGGGAGCAATGGAGTAGTTCCCGTGAGTATGATTACTCATAAGCATAAAAAGGAAAAATTGAGATGGAAATGAATTTACGCGGGCGAGATTTCATCAGTGACTTAGATTTTTCTCGTGAGGAAGTTGAAGCAGTTCTCGAAGTTGCTTTTGATTTGAAGCGAAAGCGGACATTAAAAGAGCCACATCCTTACTTACGAGATAAAACCCTGGCAATGCTCTTTTTTTCCTCAAGCACCCGTACCAGAGGTTCTTTTGAAGCTGGCATGACTCAACTGGGAGGGCATGCTGCCTTTATTGAGCCAGGAACCACTCAAATCTCACATGGGGATAGAGAGAAAGAAATCGGTGAAATCTATGGTCGATACTTTGATGGTATTGCCATCAGACACATTGGGTGGGGAATTGGTAATCAATACCTTAAACACACGGCAGCAGCGGCTCGTGTGCCTGTCCTAAATATGCAGTGTGAGGTCTATCATCCATTTCAAGCTCTAGCCGATCTGATGACCATTATGGAGAGTAAAGGACGTAATTTGTCAAAGAAGAAGATGGTAATTTCTTGGGCTTATGCTTCTTCATACCTTAAACCCTTATCAGTTCCCCAATCACTAATCTTACAAATGCCTCGCTTTGGGATTGATATTGCCCTAGCGCATCCACCTGAATTCTCTTTGATGCCTGCTATTCTGGCTACAGCCTATGAACAGTCTCGTAAATACTCGACTAAGCTTGAAATTTTCAATAATATGCAGGAGGCCATACATGATGCAGATATTGTTTATGCTAAGTCTTGGAGTCCTATGTTGACAACAACAGAAGTACAAGAAGCTAGGCAAATCCAGGATCAATATCAAACCTGGATTATGAATGAAGAAAAAATGGCTACAGCTAAAGAAGATGCAATTTATCTGCATCCATTACCTGCTGATCGAAATATTGAAGTGACAGATGCGATCATTGATGGTCCCCAGAGTGTTGTCTTTGAGGAAGCAGAAAATCGTTTACATGTCCAAAAAGCTGTGATGGCACTAACCATGAACTAGCCAATTTTTTCGTGCCTGAAAAATTTGATTTAAGTATAACTGAAGTTTAGAGAGAAGGACTAATCGACGGTAAGAAATGGACAATCTGGGGAAAAGCAATAATCAGCATTAAAATTAGCAGTTGGAGCAAAATAAACGGTATAGCACCACGATAGATGTCGCCAGTTGTCACTTCAGGAGGAGCAACACCACGGAGGTAGAACAGAGCAAACCCAAAAGGTGGTGTAAGGAAAGAAGTTTGGATATTAGCGCCTAAGATAATGCCGTACCAGACTAAATCAAACCCCAATTGTTGAGCAACAGGGGCAAACAGAGGTACAACAATAAAGGCAATCTCAAAAAAGTCAATAAAAAAGCCCAAGAGAAATACCGTCAACATACTGACTATCAAAAAACCAGTATTTCCACCAGGGAGGTTAGTCAGCAAATCTGACATAAAAGTATCACCATCGAGACCTCGGAAGACTAGACTAAAAGCAGTAGAACCCAGCAGGATGAAGATTACCATGCTAGTAGTGCGCAAGGTCACATCACAAACCTGCCTGAGAGATTCTACACTAAGTTGAGAATTGGCTGCTGCTAGAGCGATCGCACCAATCGCACCAATCGCACCTGCTTCTGTTGGGGTGGCAACTCCGAAAAAGATGCTACCTAGCACCAGTAAAATCAGTACTAATGGCGGCACCATTACCTTGAGTACCCTGAGACTTAATGCCTTGCCACCAATGTTTCGTACTTCTAGGGGCAATGCTGGTGCTAATTCCGGTCGAATAAAGGCAATAATCAGTACATGTAAGGCAAAGATACCTGCCATCAACAAGCCTGGAATCACTGAACCAATAAACAAGTCACCAACAGAAACCCCCAATTGATCCCCCAATACCACCAACACGATACTAGGGGGAATAATTTGTCCCAAAGTTCCCGAAGCCGCAATCACTCCTGTTGCCAGTTCCTTGTTATAGCCGTAGCGCAGCATGATGGGCAAGGAAATTAAACCCATTGCCACAACCGTTGCTGCCACAACTCCAGTAGTAGCCGCTAGTAGCGCTCCCACTAGCACCACCGCCAAGGCTAAACCCCCCCGCAAACGCCCAAAGAGAATCCCCATCGTTTCCAGGAGATTTTCCGCGATGCCAGATTTTTCCAGCATCGAACCCATGAAAATAAAGTAAGGGATGGCTAGCAGCGTGAAGTTATTCATGATGCCGAAGATTCGCTGCGGCATCGCCGTCAAAAAGATGGGCTCAAAGATCCCTAAACCGATGCCAATCAAGGCAAAAAGAATTGCTACACCCCCCAAGGAGAAAGCAACAGGGTAGCCTAAGGGTAACAGAACCAAGGCTCCCAAAAACATCAGCGGTCCTAACCACTCATAAGCTAGAGTCATCTTGTGCCTCCTGGGGACTCAACTGGTTAGTCAAAATTGCGAAGTTTTTAATTGCCTCAGAAATTCCTTGAATAATTAAGAGTAAAAATCCGACAATAATCATTGATTTGATGGGAGCACGGGGTAAGCCATCAGGATCAGGAGAGAGTTCCCAAATTTGCCAAGAAGCCAGAATTGCTTTCCAGGAAAACAGGATCACCATGATGCTAAAGGGAATCAAGAATAGTAAGGTTCCGAGCAGATTTGCCAGAGCTTTCCGTTTCTCGCTCCAGTTGGTATAAAGAACATCAACTCGCACATGGCCATTATGCTTCAGAGTATAGGCAGCTCCCAAAAGAAAAATTAGATCAAAAATATACCATTGGGATTCAATAAGCCCATTGGAACTTAAATTGCGCTGTAGGAGGTTCCCTAAATAGCGTCCAATTACATTCCATACCCCAATTAACACCATGAACAGCACTAACCAGTCAGAGAATCGACCGATGCGTTCATTGAAACTATCAATCAGCCTGGATAGGCGTAACAATGTCTGCAATGCCTTAAGTTCCCTCGTAACTGTAAGAAAGAATTTTACCAAGGCTTGGACATTGGCAGGCTTTTTTTAGGTTTTAGGTTTTAGGTTTTAGGTTTTAGGTTGAGAAAAAAGAAATACAGCGTTTTTCATTTAGATGAGGTACAAAGAGCCTGGTTTTTGGGAATGGGGAATGGGGAATAGGGAATAGGATCTGTACCTCACTAGACTGAGAAATGCTGTAAAGAAGCATTTATGCTCTCGGAATACCGATTCACTAACCAGAATTAGACGTAGGGGCGAAGCATTCGGGCGATAATTTATCTTTTGAAGCCTAGTTTTTCTATCCGAATGCTTCGCCCTAAGATGTAGATTATGGTGTAAATACGAATACTGAATCGGTGCTTTAGCCAGTTTAATATTCAACAATCAATTCCAAACCCCGAGCTCCCCGTAAACGATAATGATCTAAAACCTGAGGATCTGGAATTCCTAGAGCAGTAGAAATATTGGCTCCTTCAAAATAAGCAGCAGCAGGAGCATCTCCATCCAAAAACTGAATCACGGCATTCTTACCATACTTCTTTTTAGCTACAGCTAAGCAGTCCCGCATCAAAAGAGATGGGGTAATCATAGAACCTAAATACTGTCTATTTTGATCATCAAAGATGCGGAGACCTCGGGCAACAGACTGAGTTTCATGGAAGAGAAAGGGACCTCCCCGCTTGCCTCCTCCTCGAACAACAACTGCTGGAATATCTTCTGGTTTACGCATAACACCATGAGTATCAATAGTTAGTAAAACAACATCTTGTCTTTGTTCAAGTTGTTCGAGTTCTTTGCTAATTTTTTGTTTAATACTTTCCAATTTATCATCAGAATTGTTGCCAATACCCTGGAGATGACTAAAGTCTAAATACTCCGTTCGACCATCCTGATAAGTGATAATTCCCGATAACAAAATGTTAGGTGCAGATTGACCTGAAATTTGAGAGGAACGATAAACAGGTAGTTTTTTACCACGATTTTGGGGCAGGTGATTGGGATTAAAGTAAAGATAACTTAGAGGAGTCGCCTCTTTAGTTTTGGGTTGAAATCCCTTAAAAGTTGTGCCAAAAATTCCCAGAATCCGTCCGCCAGTTTTTTCGATTTCCGCTTGAACAGTACTATAACGGTGTCCCGGCAGTAAGGGCACAATCAAGGTATTGTTGCGGGGTTCTAGGGTAATGGTTGGTCCGTGAGCATACCAATTGAGAGGGGTATCAGCCATTACAGGGCGGCCCTCAATTTTAACAAAATCCGGTCCAGGCTCAATTTGGTAAGCATGACCTTGTTCATCGATTACAATGCGTGGACGCTCACTTCCTTGAACAGGACGAACATTGACTGTTCTGACATATTTCTGCCAACTGCGGTCAAAATCAAAAAAGGAGAAGGAAAAGGCTTCTCCTTCCGGGGTTACAGGTAAGGACTCCAGGTTTTGGTAGTCAACCGGATCTGCTGTCAAACTAAAGTATCGGGTTTTGACGACTTCTGCAGAGTTTGCCGCACAGCCAGACAACAGTACTGACAACACCAACGGCAGAAGCGATCGCATTCGAGCAAGGGACATAACCATAATCAAGAGGTCGGATTCTGTGACGTACTTTTGCCACAGACCACTTTCTAAGATAAGTCTTTAATTTTACCTTCAACCGCAAGAAGGCTCACACCGAATTCTTTGAATCGGTGTTGAGATGAATTGCGGGCAAAGTCTTGGTAGACAATGAGTCAATCCACTCTTCTACGATTGCCGTCATCGTCTTATCCCTATTTAATGCATAAGCTCTAAGGACGTTCAACCTTTTTTCGCTAATCCTCAGATTTAAGGCTTTATTTTTCATATTGCTCTACACAACGCCTACACATTTATGTTAGCTTATGAACAGGTCGAAAATAGATAGCAAAAATGATTTTCTCATACCAGTACAAACTCAAACCAACAAAGCAGCAGTGCCAAGTCATAGACAACACCTTGGAGATGTTGAGGTATCAATATAATTACCAGTTGGCTCAACGATTTGATTGGTATGAGCAGAATCGTTGCTCTATCGACAGATGTCTGCTCATTTGCCAGCTCCCTGAGTTAAAGGAAAAGCCAAACAAATATAGTCAAGAAAAAAGCCTAGTTCAACTCAAAAAGAATAGACCTTGGTATAAGAATATCCATTCTCAAGTGCTACAGGAGGTTCCTAGAAAGGTTGAACTGGCTTTTGACAGATGGCTTCAGGGAGACAGTAACGGTAAGAAATCTGGTAGACCTAGATTCAAAGGTGTGGGGCGGTACAAAACATTCACATACAAACAATTCAAGTCTCATAATTTCGTAGGTGACAAAATAAAGCTATCGAAGATTGGTGAAGTCAAGATAATTGCCCACCGTCCTATCCCTGATGGTTTCGCTATTAAAACCGCATCGGTCACTAAGAAAGCTGATGGTTATTATGTGACCTTAAGTCTTGAGGACAAAACGGTTCCGACTATTAAGCCTGACTTCGATGCCAACAACATCGTAGGCATTGATGTAGGACTCATCGACTTCTATGTGGCATCTGACAAAACTCGGATTGCAGCACCAAAGCACTTGAGGAAAGCTGAACGCAAACTCAAGTCAGCTCAACGCAAGGTGTCACGTCGGAAGAAGGGTTCTAACCGTCGTCTAAAGGCAATCAAGAAGCTAGGGATTCAGTATAAGAAGGTAGCTGATACCCGCAAAGATTTCCATTTCAAGACAGCCAAGAAGCTGCTTAGCAAATATGATGTGGTAGCAGTTGAGAAGCTGAACATTAAAGGACTCTCTAGAACGAGACTAGCTAAAAGCGTTCATGATGCTGGCTGGGGACAATTCCTATCCATACTTTCAAACAAAGCCGAAAATGCTGGGAAGAAAGTAATTCCCGTCAAGCCTCATGGAACTAGCCAAGACTGTTCTAGTTGCGGTCATAAGGTCAAAAAGCTGCTATCCCAAAGAATGCACAATTGTCCTGTTTGTCATACGAGTTTGTGTAGGGATTTGAACGCAGCTATAAACATAAAGAACCGTGGGGCGCACGGTCTTAAAGCTCAGATAATGTCTTCTAAGAAGAGTCTCTGAGAAGCCTACACTTACTCGTAAGAGAAGTGTAGGTACGTCACGAGAGACGCGACGCTGATAGAATTTCAACCGCTTCTCGCCTTTTTAGATAGATTATATTTGACAATTGTTCCCCTTAAGACGCATCAACTTACTAGTTTGGGAGTAAGCTGGTTTACGGCGTTTGTAGAGTCCACACTATCTATGGCAACGATTAACGATAACTACCTCAAACTCAAAGCAGGTTACCTGTTTCCCGAAATTGCTCGACGGGTGAATACCTTTGCACAAAGCAATCCTGATGCCCCAATCATCAAACTGGGTATTGGGGATGTTACAGAACCCCTACCGGAAGCTTCTCGTACTGCTATGCTTAAAGCAGTCGAAGAAATGGGCGATCGCGCCACATTTAAAGGTTATGGTCCCGAACAAGGCTACTTGTGGTTGCGGGAGAAAATTGCAACCCACGATTTCCAAGCACGAGGATGCGAGATTGAGCCTGATGAAATCTTTATCTCTGACGGTTCTAAATGCGATACGGGCAACATTCTAGATATTTTCGGTAACAACAACACCATCGCTGTTACGGATCCCGTCTATCCAGTATATGTAGATACCAATGTAATGGCTGGGAATACTGGATCTATTAACAATGCAGGGGAGTTTGAGGGGTTAGTATACCTGCCTATTACAGAGGAAAATAACTTCACTGCCGAGATTCCCTCGCAAAAAGTAGATCTGATTTATTTGTGCTTCCCCAATAACCCCACTGGAGCAACTGCTAGCAAGGATTACCTAAAAAACTGGGTAGACTATGCTAATAATCATGGCTCTATCATTCTGTTTGATGCTGCTTACGAAGCCTTCATCACAGATCCCAATCTACCTCATTCCATCTACGAGATTGAGGGAGCAAGGAATTGTGCCATTGAGTTCCGCTCCTTCTCTAAGAAGGCAGGCTTTACCGGAACTCGTTGTGCGCTCACAGTAGTACCCAAAAGCCTAACAGCAAAAGCCGCCGATGGTTCGGATGTGGAATTGTGGAAACTGTGGAACCGTCGCCAGTCTACTAAGTTCAACGGAGTATCTTATATCGTACAGCGAGGAGCAGAAGCAGTTTACTCAGAAGCAGGACAAGCACAAGTTAAGGCTCTAATCAGCTTTTATTTAGAAAACGCCAAAATTATCCGAGAAAAGCTCACTGAAGCCGGATTAGTGGTGTATGGGGGTGTGAACGCACCTTATATATGGTTAAAAACCCCTAATGAGCTTTCCAGTTGGGATTTCTTTGATAAGTTGCTCCAGATGGCAAATATTGTAGGGACACCCGGTTCTGGGTTTGGTGCTGCTGGTGAAGGCTACTTCCGTATCTCTGCGTTTAATAGTCGGGAGAATGTCAATGAGGCAATGAAGCGAATTATCGAGAAGTTTAAGGTTTGACACCCCCCTGCGTAAAGGAGAGACGTATTTACCTGCCACCAAGCCAGTTTTGGCTAAGTTTGGCGTTAGGTTTTACTCAAGTCCCGCTAAGTCGAATGGCACTTAACTAAGTGCCATTCGTTCTAAGTCTTTGGCAAGATTAGGGGTATCTGTTAGCACCGGGGACGGGAAAATGCGCTCAATGGTCGATAGATTGGGGAATTTGGAAATTGCTTATATTATACAAAAGCCAACGGCTCCACTACGGTAACCGCTGATGTCAGGGTGAAGTTGGTTGAAGGTGTAGTAGTTTGAGAACTATTCTCACTGGGGAAATTCCGAATGCAAACACTACTCTGATTTATCCAAGCACGTTATTGTTACATTTTCCCCTCGATCTAACGAAACATGATCTCCCGTATCGTGAACTGGGATTTCTTTTCTTTCAAAAGCATCTACGGCTATATAGACGAATCCTGTTGCTATCATTGCCGTGTCGCCTGATTCATTATATGCCTCTACATGATTGTAACCTGATATACTGCAAGAGTCTCCCTCGGTGCTAAGTATTGTACTGGGACAGCATCCAGCCATTGCTGCATGCACATCAGTCATCATTGTAAATCCAATAATTACCAGGATTGCTATTACAACATTGGTAAGTTTTTGCAGAAGTTCTTTCATTATTTTGTTTGTACTTCTATATTGATTTATTTCTAACATCAAATATCCCTGTTTGTCTTCTGTGAGATCACGGATCTTGTAGTGCCGTGGCACGACTAAAACTACTGAAATTGATACCCTGGGAGACTGATTATGCCCGATATATTTGATACCCTCAATAAAATTAAACAAACCCCAGGAATGTATCTTGGTCGTCCTTCAGTTAGTGACCTATTTATGTTTCTAGTTGGTTACGAATTTGCACGCTCAGAACTAGGACAAACCCTCGATCCCACTGAAGAAGATTTCTATGAACATTTTCAGCCTTGGCTACAGGAAAAGCTAGGTGTTTGCAGTGTTACCAGTTGGGCGAAACTCATTATGCTGTCCTGTCATGATGAAAAATCAGGGTTTGAAAAATTTTTCCAACTGTTAGATGAATTTCTAGACCAACAAGAGCAACACGCAGCATAAGCTCTACTTAACTTTCAGTCGTTTAAGGTAGTCCCAGCCTCGCTGAGGCCACACCCATTGACGCCCTGTTTTCCTAGCAATCCACTGGGCAACTTTTGGACCAGACCATGAGCCACCCCCAGGAGCTGGACCTTGCAAAGCTCGTCGCAGTTCTTGCTGTTGCTCTGAGGTGAGCAGAGTTCTTGGGGGTGGAGGCTGGCGATCTTTGGAACGGTTTCTCATCCCAGAGGGACCTTCACTGTTGTAGCGCTTGACGATTTCTTTAGCATAATCGTAGTTCAAACCAACAATTTGAGCTGCTTGCTTAATAGTCCACTGTTGAGCAACTAATTGTAGAAGATGCCACCGCCGCGCTTCGGTGGTGTCTTTCGCCCGTCGGTAGTGGAGCTTTATTTCTTCTACGGAGAGGAAAGGTTCTATGTGAGCTTTTGGTGGCATACCTCTGATTCAGCTAAGGTGATAAAAGTAATGGCAGAGTAAGGAGATAAATGTCACTATTGACTCGATGAAAGCCGAGATTACTTAGCTTGCTGACCAAACATACCAAAATTGAAGTTCAGTAGCCCTAAAGCTACCTCATTCTCTTACAAGCAACCGCCTACCAAAATTGGGAAAGTTTTGAGAGTTTCTAGATCAGAATAGGGGAGTTGCCAGACTCTTCATTGGAGACTACGGCTGAGCTTTATCCCTGGAGAAAACATATTTTTGCACCATTAGTAATTTTTCCTCTCGGAGGAAAATATGATATCTATAAAGGTAGAGATTGATAGACTCGCATCAATAAATTTGGGGTCAGCAAGATTTGTGCAGAGGGTAAGTGAAAAACCCTCTTGGCTTTGCTTGAGTAATAGTAGGCTTTGCCCCATCAAGTGAGGCAGGGATCTGCCAGAAGAACATAGTGTCTCTTCATTTATCTGGTTTTTTTGACAAATTCCGGACAAAAACTAATTTTTTATCAAATTTTGATACTGCACTTATTTTATTATTCCGGGAAAACTCTTATTATCATTTTCAGTACTCACCTCTTACATTCGGTTTTTAAGTAATTTATCAAGATTTAATTGGTGATTTTTGATACATATACTACTGATGTTTAATCGGAAATCACCGTTACGAGCACGCTTACCAACATAAGCTGTTATGCATTTAAATGATGATTTATTACTGAAGCACCGGATGTAGAGATTGGGACATGGTTTAAATGCGCCTTAGCTTACCCTAGAGTTTGGTTGGATTAATCAAGCGATCGCAACTTTTCGTTAAATTTGTCATAGTGCCAATAACCAATAACCAATGACCAATAGCCAATTACCAACAGAAGCTGATTACACCGTTGTTGATAGTCAAAATCAGCCCCACAGAGCATTGGTAGAAGAACTGGATTTAATGATCCGGGCTCGTTATCCACTGTTATATATTGTGACAGTAGAAGAAGAACCTTTAGAAGAAGTATTGTCCCAGGTAGCAGAGTATTCCCAGCCGCCGCGCAGGCTCCTATTATGGGATATCGTGCGGGGCTGGAATGATAATGGCTCGGATAAAGGCTCTGTGATGGCAGCTCTGAGTCGGATTAGTAAAGCGCCAGCTGAGGAAAGTGGTATTTTCGTGCTGCGGGATTTGCACCCGATTTTGATGAGTCCCTATACTGATAAACATGCTCCAGTAGTAAGGGCATTGCGAAATCTAACGCGGGATTTGAAACGCTCTCGCAAAACCCTTGTCCTAACTTCTCACACTCTAGAACTGCCAGCAGAGTTACTCGAAGAAGTAACTGTAATTGACTTCCCTTTACCAGATGTACAGGAAATTAATTACCTGACAGGGCAGTTAGTAGTACCACAAAAACTCAAAGTTACTGGTTTGGGCAGGGAACAGCTAGTTAAAGCTTGTCAAGGATTGAGTCGTGGGCGGATTCGGCGGGTTTTGGCTAAAGCCCTAGCAGCGAAACAACAGGTAGATGAAACAGATATTGATGGAGTGCTTGAGGAGAAAAAGCAAGCGATTCGTCAGACAGGAATTTTGGAATTTTTCACTGCTAGAGAATCTCTGAAAAATGTCGGGGGGTTAGAGAACCTCAAGCATTGGGTGCGGATGCGCAAAGATGCCTTTACAGAAGAAGCAAGACGTTATGGTATCCCTAATCCCAAAGGTGTCTTATTGGTAGGTATCCAAGGCACAGGTAAATCTTTATCAGCTAAAACCATTGCCAATGAATGGCGATTACCTCTATTGCGTCTAGATACTGGACGGTTATTTGGTGGTATTGTCGGAGAAAGTGAAAGCAAAGTCCGGCAGATGATTCAACTGGCGGAAGCTATGGCTCCCTGTGTACTGTGGATTGATGAAATTGATAAAGCCTTTGGCAATATTACTGGGGGAGTTGATGGAGATTCTGGCACTTCCCGACGAGTGTTTGGCAGTTTGATTACCTGGATGCAAGAGAAAACTAGCCCGGTATTCATTGTCTCAACAGCTAATAATGTGCGTATTTTGCCAGCGGAGTTACTACGGAAAGGGAGGTTTGATGAAATCTTCTTCTTGAACTTACCTACAGAGTCAGAACGACAGGAAATATTTAAGGTGCATTTGCAACCTTTACGCCCTAGCCGCCTGCGAGAATTTGATTTAGCTCTGTTAGCAAGTCAAGCCAAGGATTTCAGTGGGGCAGAGATTGAACAGGTAATTATCGACGCCATGCACCAAGCATTTGGCACAGTAGTCAATGGGCAGCGACGAGATTTCACGACGGAAGACATTGTGCGGGCTATTGACCAAACAGTACCATTAGCCGCGATCGCTCGCGACCAAATTAAAGAATTAAAACGCTGGGCTGCTGAAGCAGGAGCAAGAACTGCTTCTCACAATAATCAGTTAGTAGAAGAGTTGAAGCAGTATACTATCCAACGGGGAATCGGACCATTGGAAGTAGATTAATTGTTGGGAATTGGGATAGATTCAATCTCTCTCGAGAAACACGCTCAAAGCTAATGGCTAATGGCTAATGGCTAATAGCTAATCTCTGAATAAACACCGAGTTTCCCAGTCAAGCAACAGGTAATTTTGTTTCTATTCCTTGTCCAGAAAGGATTTCAGGATTTGAGAAAAAGGATAATTTTGCCTGCCACGGAACTGCCTTGTGAGCGCTAGAATTGGGAAAGAATACCAGCACACCCCAATAGATTTCTTTAAGCATTAATGGCTACCCCAATCACCAACAGCCCGGAAAAGGAAAAAGCCCTAAACATGGTGCTCAAACAAATTGAGCGCAACTTTGGTAAAGGCTCAATCATGCGCTTGGGAGATGCCAGCCGCATGAAAGTGGAAACTATATCCAGTGGAGCAATTACTCTGGATTTAGCTTTGGGCGGCGGCTTGCCGAAAGGGCGTATTATTGAGATTTATGGTCCAGAGAGTTCTGGTAAGACAACTCTAGCTCTTCATGCGGTAGCAGAAGTACAAAAAACTGGAGGCGTTGCGGCTTTTGTCGATGCAGAACATGCCCTTGATCCTACCTATTCTGCGGCTTTGGGAGTTGATATTGAAAATCTCCTAGTTTCTCAACCCGATACTGGTGAAGCTGCTTTGGAGATTGTAGATCAATTAGTGCGATCTGCTGCAGTGGATATTGTTGTTATCGACTCAGTAGCAGCTTTGGTTCCTCGTGCGGAAATTGAAGGGGAAATGGGGGATACCCAGGTGGGTTTGCAGGCGCGTTTGATGAGTAAAGCTCTGCGCAAAATTGCTGGTAATATTGGTAAATCTGGTTGCACTGTCATTTTCCTGAACCAGCTGCGACAAAAAATTGGCATCTCTTACGGTAATCCAGAAGTCACTACTGGTGGTAATGCCCTCAAGTTTTATTGTTCGGTTCGCTTGGATATTCGTCGGATTCAAACCTTGAAAAGGGGTAGTGAAGGGGAATATGGTATCCGTGCCAAAGTCAAAGTAGCAAAAAATAAAGTTGCGCCTCCTTTCCGTATTGCGGAGTTTGACATTATTTTTGGACAAGGTATTTCCCGCTTAGGATGTTTGGTTGATTTAGCTGAACAAACTGAGGTAATTACTCGCAAGGGAGCTTGGTATAGCTACAACGGTGACAATATTGCCCAAGGTCGCGATAATACTGTTCAATATCTCAAGGAAAACTCCGAATTTGCTCAGAATATTGATCGACAGGTGCGGGAGAAATTAGACATGGGAGCTGTTGTTTCCGCTAACTCAGTTGCACCGGTTAATAATGATGTTAAAGAAGAGGTTGCTGAGAAAGAGGCAAGCTGAAAGAACTCGGTTTGTCCTACTTGTTCAAATGCAGTCAAGACGAGTTGAGCAATAACGCAAGTTGCTAGTTACAAATAAAATATTAAGCTAATAACTAGCAACTCGGATTACTAGGATGACCGTGGTATGGCAGAAGTAAAAGTATTTCATGACTGCATGGGGAATACGTTGGTGGTTTGGTTTGGCAATCCTGAGGATGAATATGAAGTTGAAGAAACTGGGGATGAAGTGATTTTGATGAAGGATAGAAATGGTAAGGTTATTGGGTTTGAAAAGCTCAATTTTATGCCGCCTTCTTCTGAACCGATACGAGTTGCTTTTGAAACGTTTGCGGTGTAGTCGGGAGATAAGGGCAAGAGTGGGTGTGTTTCAATACTGCTCGGTTAAGAGAAATTATCGATTAAAAAGCTGGGGGAGCAGAGGGAAGCGGGGAGTCAAGCACACATAGATGGAGTTTTAGTCGTGGTTAGAAGAGCACTCGTTGATGAATTAACTCAGGCTATTGAGGGACTAAAAGAAAGTTGGTTAGATTTGTATTCCGATGAAGAAAAGAGCTGAGGAAGCTGAGGAAGAAGAATACAATTTTTCTAACCTCTTGAGTATTTCCATATATAGTGTTTTTTGAGCCTTCAAGCGCCATATATGGGAGTTGACAAAATGCACTACCGTTTAACTTGTTACCATTGGGGAATAGGGAATAGGGAATAGGGAATAGGGAACAATTCCACGTCGAAAAAGAAGATGAGAAACAAGTCAGTTTCCCTTGGAGCTTCTGCCTTGGAGCCCTCTGCCCTCTGCCTTTTTTCTGAAGAGCTCCTGAGGAGCGCTTCGCGTCCCCAATTGAGTCTTGAGAAACAATTCTCTTCCCTGTTGCCTGACTCGGAGACTCGGTGTTTATTCAGAGATTAGCTATTAGCCATTAGCTATTAGCCATTAGCCATTAGCCATTAGCCATTAGCCATTAGCCATTAGCCATTAGCTATTAGCCATTAGCCATTAGCCATTAGCCATTAGCCATTAGCCATTAGCCATTAGCTATTAGCCATTAGCTATTAGCCATTAGCCATTAGCTATTAACCATTAGCCATTAGCCATTAGCTTTTGCAAGATGCAAACCATTTAACCAAAGCTGTCAACAACATAAAAATAATTATCGCGATCGCTATAAGTATCAGTATCGCCTACCAAAATCAAATCACCACCTTCTGAGCCCAGCTCTCGACTCTTAGCAAGGCTGCGGTTAAGGATTTTAATTAATCCTAGAGGGGTAAATGATTCTAATTCTACAAAATTACCTGATTCCAGCCATGCTAACTCATTAGCAAGTAATTTTTGACGAATCTCAGTAGGTAAAGCTTTCGCTGCTTTTGCTGATTCCTCTGAGACTTGAACTAACATGTTTCGTTTAGCTGCCATAATTTGACGAGGCAATAACCCTACATCCACAATCACAACATTACTCTGTGCAAACCACTTGGTATCTGTTTGCAGTTGATGCACTAATTCCATACCACTAGGGTTACAATCATGTAACCCATAAACCTGTAAATCGGGATTATTACGAAGCATTTGCATGGTAGTAGCAAAAATGCTTTGAGGATAGCCTGTAATGCTCAAAACAGCACAGTTATTGTCAAAGTGAAAGTTATTAGCAATTAACATTTGGGCAATTTCAGCACTGTCACAAACCACCAAGCGATCGAAACTGTAGGCGGTGACATCAGATTCAATAGTAGCTGGAGTAAATTGCTCACGGGGCTGTTGCAGAAGTTTCTCCGGCGCAGGGTTTGCCTGACGCCAACGTTGTAGCCATGCCTCTGTCATCGATTGATTAATCAAAAGCGATCTTGGAGACTTTAGTGGTTTTTGGGATTGCTGTCCACCAATCACAAACAGCACGGCACCGACACCAATGAGTAGCCAACCAATATCTGTAGTTAGGAAAAAAAAGCCCGCAACAATGAAGATAAAACCCAATCCCATTATTCCACCAGCTGCGGTTTTGATATCTTTTTTTGCTAACTTGTTTTCTAAGAGATAGAAGAATTGTTTCGGTGTAAAATAGAGAGTGTTATTGGCTGAGATATTGTTGATAAGATTAACAAAGAATTGATCAGTAAACCGAGTCTTGGAATTCATCGAAGTTGGTTCAAAAGCAAATCGATGATTGCAGTTTTTGCACCTTCCTTGATTAGCAACACGATCCTTGAGATTATTGTCTGTACCACACTGAATACATTTCATATTAGGTGTTAGGTATTAGGTATTAGGTATTAGGTGTTTGGTTTTAAAAGACTTGACTAGACAATAATACGCTGTAATCTTCACGTTTACGAATCAGACGATGCTCTTTTGACTCTAACAATACTTCTGCAGGGCGGGGGCGATGTAAAAAATGAGAGGACATGGCATAACCATAAGCTCCCACATCAAGAATGGCTAAAATATCACCGATAGCTAGTTCAGGAAGTTGACAGTTACGCCCGAGATAGTCACGGGAATAGGTGGTATTACCACACACATCAGTGAGAAAACAGGGATTAGTATTGGAGGAGGATAGGGAAACAATTTCCCGATAACCACCATGCACAGCAGGAACAGAGAGATTGGCAACAGTGGTATCAACCCCCACAATTTGCTTACTATCCTGCCATTTTACAGATACAACTCTCGTTAGTAGTGTGGCACATCCAGCGATCGCGGCTCGTCCTGGTTCAATAATCAACTTAATTGGCTGGTTTAAATGTTGTAGGTGCTCTGTCAACTCCTTACCAAATAAATGCCAATCAAAGGTTGCACCATCATAGCGGTACGGATAGCCAAAACCACCACCAAAGTCTAAATATTCCCAATCTGGTAACTGTTGGGCTGTATTGAGGATAGTATCAATTACCTGAGTAAAAGCCTTAGTAGCGTTAGTGCCTGTACCCCGGTAAAAATGTAATCCTTTGAGCTTAAGTTTCGCTTGCTGAGTAAGGGCAATAGCTTGGGGAAATTCTTCTGGGCGAACTCCAATGCGGCTATCTCCATTGATTTCAGGTTGATTGAGCCGTAGACCAAGCTGGAGTGGTAAGGTATGAGAAGAAGAGAGCGATTGGTAAACCTCACAACATAATTGGAGCTGAGACAAGCTATCTAAATTCAGCGTGGTGATCCCCCAGTGCAAAACTTGTTCCATTTCTGCCCGGTTGAGGTTACTGCCGCTGTAGACTATTTGTTGTGGTTGGAAACCTGCACACAAACCCAGGTAAATATCACCGGGTGTATTAGCATGAAGTCCCCAACCAGCCTCACGAAAGATTTGCAGCAGTGTAATGTTGCCGTTGGTGACGCTAGCGAAATGAAATTGAGTGGGAGAGTAAGAAATAGCTTGAGTAATGTAATAAATAGTTTGCCGCAAGCGATCGCGATCGTATATATATAAAGGTGATCCGTAGATAGCCAGTAACTGCTGAGCCTGCTCTAGGGGAAAATAGTTCCGAGTTTGAAGTTGGGAGTTCATAGTTAGGGTTTGCTGAAAAAGTGGGAAATACTAACACAGAGGTTAATCTATTCTTAAGCTATCGCGCATTTAAAATATTTTTTTTGCCAAATAAAAATAACCTCAAGCTTCTTTAAATTATGCACTATAAGTTCTTTTTTACTATCTTGTCTATTGTGAATTTTAAATGCACAATAGTTTGGAGATAGTCACCAAAAAATAATACTTAAAATCATACAAGTAACCGATTTAATGAATAGTTGCGTATAATCACTGATGAATTTTATTCCCTGCTAAAGCTAGCATTAACACCCTGAATTCGAGGCAAGAAAACTGCTTAGAATTCAAGGTAAGAAAAGTTTTCAGAATTCAAGGTAATAAAAGTGCCTACAAATGAAAATAGATCCGATTCTTTGGCGAATCCTGCCGTACCGGGTCCATTTACCATCTCCGAAGTCGTCTACGCTGCACCGGGACTTAACTACTCGGGCAATCAAGACCTGGCTCAGTACATCGTCTTCCAAACCCCCACGGCAGATTACCAAACCCGAACGCTCGATATCTCCGATTTTTCCGACCTACCTGCTTCACCTACTTGGCCCTTTACTGCTGCCAACGTTCCAGTCAACGGACTTCTTCGAGTTCCTGAGGGAGCTGGTCCGTTTCCCCTCTGCCTAATTGTTCACGGCAACCATTCTCCAGAAGAAAACTCGACACCAGGCTACATTTATTTGTTAGAGTTACTGGCTTCCCACGGGATTATTGCTGGGAGCGTAGATTGTAACTTCCTCAACGGTTTCATCGGCGGCGAAAATGACGCTCGGGCAATCGTCCACCTGGAACATATCAAACAGTTTCAGCTGTGGAACGAGCAAACTGATCACCCACTGTTCGGCAAAGTTGATCTGTCCAACGTGATGATCGCAGGTCACTCTCGGGGAGGGGAAGGAGTTGGCCATGCCAGCTCTTTCAATCGTTTGGATTCAGTTGTTCCGGATCTTGGAGATCCACCAGTACCAATTGATGGCTCCACAGGCTTAGGTCCATATCATTTTAACCTCAACGCAGTAGTTGCCATTGCGCCGACAGAGAATCAATATGAACCCGTAGACGGTCCAGTGGTCATCCGAGACAACTACATCATCCTTCATGGGAGTCGGGATGGAGATGTCCGGGATTTTCAAGGCTACCAAACCTATGACCGAGCTCATCTGATCGATCTCGACAATCCTACCCAGGAGGCGGAAGGATTCAAAGCCCTGCTCTGGATCTATGGTGCTAATCACAACTTCTTTAATTCGGTATGGGGTCCAGATCCAATTGATAATCCTTTCATCTCGCGCTCTGAACAGGAGAATGTTGCCAAGGTCTATCTTTCAGCTATTGCCCAGGGGACATTGCTGGGGCGCTCACAGTACTTAGAGCTGCTCAAAGATTTTCAGTTGAGCCACGAAAATGGTTGGATTCCCGATACCATTAGCTTGGTCAATCAATATCAAGATCCGCAGCGCCTCTTCATCGCCCATTATGAAGAAGACCGCCACTTAACAACCATCTCCCCACCTGTAAACGGGAGCATCGATACGTCCAACATCGCTGCGCTAGAGTTATACTTTAACCAAAGGTCAAGCGGCAATCTCTATCAAGAGACAAATGGACTTAAGGCGGACTGGGATGTTTCGGGCAAGAGCTACGTTATTAACCTCAATCCAGGAGGCTTGCCAACTGGGGACTTAGACTTTCTGGCTCTTCGCACGGGACAGTCCAATGACTCAAAAAACCTTGTAGATCAGCTTCAGAATTTTACCATTACCCTCAGTGATGGCACCCATTCTTATTCGGTGAAAGCTGCGAATATTGCACCGTTGCTTTATCCTGACTACATCAATGCAGGAGCTCGCCGCTCCGTGATGCAAACTCTGCGCATTCCCCTTAGCCTTTTTGCTCAACAAGGGGTGGATGTTAGTAACATCCGTCAAATTACCTTTCTCTTCGACGAGCCGATTGTAGGTACAACTACGTACAGCGGCTCCCTGTATTTCGACGAAATCCAACTCACTCACTAGTTCAGGAGGGACAAAATGTCTCTTGAAATTGTTTTGACCAATATTCAGCTATTGCTTGCCCGCCCTGAGGCAGCAGATATGCGGAAAATCCATCACTATGCAGCTCAAAGAAATGCATCCATTGAGGAAGTTTCTTACATGGTGAAACTATATACCCAAACTCCATTACCTACTAATAGCATGGGAGTGGAACTGTACGTGGGCAACCAAAAAATAAGGAAATATTCTCAATTTAAGCATGGCATCTACTTCAAGGTGAATGACCCTCAGCAGTTATCGACCTTACAAGGAGAAGAAGTCCGTTTCCGCACACCTGGAACTGAGGAATTTATCAACACTGGAATTCGGGTGCCTGCAGAGGAAACAACAGAGCGCAGTATAACAACAGCTGTCCGGGAAACAATCCAGCTCCCTACTCAACAAGAAGTCCTGCAGCAGTAAGCTAATTTAGTCTTGTTCCTTGAAGCTTTTCAAGAAACACTTTCAGCCTTCAGGGGTTGGGTGAAGCATTTGGATAGTATACTTGGCATCTATGTACTTAAATTATCACCCAAATGCTTCACCCCTACAGCATTTTAAATTCTAAATTCTAAATTCTAAATTCTAAATTCTAAATTCATCTACTCCTCCCACTCTCTTAACTTTAGTGCGATCGCAATTTTGTAGGGGCGGGGTGAGCGAAATTAGGGAAAGAATTTCTAGGGAAGTATCCTCTCAAATCATTAGTTCTCCTTTGTTTCCCTATTTCCCCATCTCCCCCAGCTTCAACTCACATCTTGCACCAGTACAAAAATACTTAATAAGGTCAATCAGAACAATCAATTCCAATGCTGAAATAGTCAAATCTTATCACTGTTGCCTGTTGCCTGTTACCTGTTGCCTACCTCCACAAGTATGTTTTCGATTTGGTGCAAGATCTGAGTTCAAGCGCTTTTCACCTTAAGTTGACACGAATGCCAATGGGTGCGCCCCTACAGGCATTGTGAAAAATCTCACTCCAGTTGCGATCGCACTTGACGGAAAATGTAAGTTGCTATTACAAAGCACCAGCTGCTGTTTGATCTAAGACTCCTCCAGATAAGTGGGTAGTGATATTCATAGCCTGCAATACTGGTGCTTTTTCCCCACCTTTGGGATAATCAATCACACTAACAGCTCCATTGCCCTGCTTAATACTCCAGAATGATTCTGTGCCTAAACCGAGAATATAGCAAAGAATTACCTTATTAATCGCATCGTGAGCCACAATGAGGCCAGTTTTCAGTTCGGTTGGCGAGTCTGCTGCTGATTTAACCATCTCATTCCAACAGGCAACTGCTCGCTCCAACACCTGCTGTAAATTTTCCCCTTCCGGCATCTGTACTGTTTCTGGTGCTTCTTGCCACCGACGCAGCAAATCTGCATACTCCTGCTTAATTTCTGCCTCTAATTTCCCTTCCCAAAGTCCATGACTAATTTCTCTGAATTCATCTTGTAATTCCAAAGTAACCTGAGAGTGAGACTGAAGAATCATTTCAGCTGTTTCCTTGGGGCGCACCATTGGACTACTAACAGCGAAATCTATCGGCACTTCTTTGAGAAACTCTCCTGCTTGTTTCCCTTGTTTACGTCCATTATCATTAAGAGGGATATCAATTTGCCCTTGAAACCGGGAAGCACGATTCCACTCTGTTTCTCCGTGGCGCACTAATAACAAGCGTAACCCTTTTTGTCTTTCTCTTAATGTTGGCAAGGCATATCCTAAGTGGGAGGTTTGATTGAGGGACTCTAACTGTACCTGTTCACCCCAACCACCAGTAAAATTCAAGACATTGATGCAACAGTTAGATTGTCGAATGGAATGGTAACGAGCTGGGGGAATGCCAATCGCAGTACTAATCAAGCAACGATTGATACCATTGTGGGCAACAATTAAAATTGTCTTTCCTTGATGGCGAGGGAGAATTTCTTGCCAAAACTGTTGGGCTTGTTGGTGGAGCGCCAAGACAGGGAAATGTTCCCTGGAACCCTCTTCTGTCGGGATAACCATACGAAACTCATGGGGGCGCTCTTTCCAGCAACGATAGTCCTCTGGGAATTTTTCTGCCACATCCGACTTATGCAGCTTCTCCCAAAGGGGTAAATCAATTTCCATGAGATTGTCCATTGGCTGCAACTCTACAGAACCCGGCAAATAGGGCATAATAGTCTCAGCCGTTTGCTTCGCTCGCTGAAGAGAAGAGCAGTAGACAGCATCAAAGTTGAGCTTACTCAGAGCAGCCCCGACTTTGTGGGCATCAGCAAAACCTGTTTCCGTCAGGATTGACTCATCACAGCGCCCTTGAATTATTTGCTGCGTGTTATAGACACTCTGACCATGACGCACGATAATGACACGAGTAGCCAAGCTTTTAATCCTCCGTTACCAAGTAGGTGAGACGTTTAGAGTTGATTATATCCGCAGAGAAAACACCGTCACCTTTTACACAGGTATGAAAGGCGGGGCAAGCAATTACGATATAATTGGTCAAATTCTAACTCAATGAGTCTATCTGATCTCCGTCATTAATAGGTGGTAGGTTTTCGGGATTTTACACTTGCCGTGCCGTGGCAATTGCATTGATAGGCTCAAAAACCTTTGACTAGTTTAGCTTTAAAGAATTAACTGGTACTTCATCCCAAGAACTAACGGTTCTTAAACGTGCTACCCAACCAGATGACTTTTGCACATTGGTCAAATTTTGCTCAAAAGATTTGTGACAGTCCTTAGCCATATCCTCGTCACAACAGGCAATACAAGCATAGAGAAGACCAGAGGGATCAATTTGTTCGTTTACCCAAATCATGATGCTTTTCCTCTCAACCGGTGCAAACTTAATTGCTCCATCTGGAAATTGTACCATTTTTATGAATTTAGATGTGTTTACCTTGTCTGTGTCGTCTACTTTTACCCATCTTAGCCATTGTTCCCTTTAACAAAATACAGATCACAATAGCTGGAACGAATATGGCAAATCCTTGAGATAAAACAAATAGCAAGAAATCAATAATAAATAAACCTGCAAATGCTAAGAGAATTCCGCTTAATACCAAGATAATAAAAAGTACAGAAGGGATTCCTTCAAAGAGCCAACTGGTAATAATTATCCACCAAGGAATTCTCCCAGTTGCCAGATTTCTGTAGGTACGACCTCGGAGCTGAATAACCTCCATTGGTTCAAAACCGGAAGGAAGAATATCGGGGTAAGGATTGGGTAGTTCGGGAGGAATATTTACACGAAGATTGTACCAGGTTTTTGACTGGTCTGAGTCAAACGGGTATCTTTCTTCGTTTTGAGTCATTGGGATGGCTTGGGTGAAACAATCTTAGCCGTCAAAGACACGATCGCATAATAGTTTTAGAAAAACTACTATCACCTCTGTTCTTTCATAATACTCTAATTTCACCGACCTAGTGTAAATAGAACGGAAGTTCAGTTAATAAAAGTTATCAATGTGAAATCTGACAATATCCATTATCATTGCCGTATTTGTTGGGCAACATAAGTCAACCCAACTTACAATTAAAGCGCGATTCCCGGCTTGAACTTCCCCATCCCTACCCAAGAGGATGAGCCATTTTGTGGGGGTCAACAATCTGGTCAAACTCTTCTGCACAGATGTACCCTAACTGTAGGCAGGCATCTTTAAGGGTAAGGTCTTTTTCCATAGCAAAGTGAGCAACCTCGGCAGCTTTATCGTAACCAATCTTCGGACTTAAGGCAGTAACCAGCATCAACGACTGCTGAAGGAAGTAGTTGATTTTCTTCCGGTTGGGTTCTAAACCCTTTAGCAGAAAGTCCGTAAAGTTATTGCAACTGTCAGCCAGTAAATTGATAGATTGGAGCAAATTGAAAACCATCATGGGCTTAAATACATTAAGCTCAAAGTGACCTTGAGAACCAGCAAAAGCGATCGCAGTATCATACCCCATTACTTGAGTAGCTACCATCGTCATTGCTTCACATTGGGTGGGATTGACTTTTCCAGGCATAATTGAGGAACCAGGCTCGTTTGATGGTAAGATCAGTTCCCCAAAGCCGCAACGAGGACCACATCCGAGGAAGCGAATATCATTAGCAATCTTCAGCAAGGAACAAGCCAGGGTTTTAAGTGCACCACTAGCCATTACTATGCCATCATGAGCTGCGATCGCAGCAAACTTATTAGGTGCAGGTACAAAGGGGAAACCTGTAATTTCACTGATGTACTTAGCAGCACCTTCAGCAAAACCCTTGGGTGCATTCAATCCTGTACCAACAGCAGTCCCACCAATTGCTAATTCGTATAAGCTGGGGAGAATAGCCGCAATCCGCTCTAAATTATCATCCAGCTGAGCAACGTATCCAGAAAATTCTTGACCAAGGGTGAGGGGAACTGCATCTTGAAGGTGAGTACGCCCAATTTTAGCAATATCTGCCCATGCCTTAGCTTTCTGCTCAAGAGCATCCCGCATCTTCTTAACTTTGGGAATCAATCTTTCGTTAATTGCTACGGCTGAAGCAATGTGCATTGCCGTCGGGAAAGTATCATTGGAAGACTGGGACATATTAACGTGGTCATTGGGGTGAATAGGTTCCTTGCTACCCATAACCCCCCCAGCAATCTCAATCCCCCGGTTAGCAATCACCTCATTCACATTCATATTGCATTGAGTACCGCTACCCGTCATCCAGACACGGAGGGGAAAATTCTTATCCAGCTTCCCCTCAATCACTTCTTCAGCTGCCTGTACAATCAACTGAGCTTTTGCTTCTGGCAACTTACCCAAATCATAATTAGTTTGAGCTGCCGCTTGCTTAAGAATCCCCATCCCTTTAATTACTTCCGGTGGGATGAAGTCATCTCCAATAGAAAAATAAATTAGCGATCGCTGTGTCTGCGCCCCCCAATAACGATTAGTAGGGACTCCAATTGACCCCATACTATCAGTTTCCGTGCGCATTTGTGGCTGTTTTGATTCAGTCATTATCCCCAATTCCTAATTCCCCAACTTAACCTAACACCCATTGGTAACAAGTTAAGGTAAAAATGTCGTTGTCAAGGGAGCTGAGGGAGCTGGGGAAGCTGAGGAAGCTGAGGAAGAAGAATACAATTTTTCTAACCTCTTGAGTATTTCCATATATAGTGTTTTTTGAGCCCTCAAGATCCATATATGGCGGTTGACAAAATGCACTATCTTTTAACTTGTCACCTAACACCTAACACCTAACACCTAACACCTAATTTCAACTTCATCAGCAAAACTAGCCCAACGGACAAATTGAAAAGCTCCTGCTATGGAACCCCAAACTAACTCATCGGTTTCTGGATCTCGTCCTCGATCTAGACTAATTAATTGATGTTCGTCCACTTCAAAGCTACTTTCGAGATAGGTTTCCTGATCCTTGCGCACAACCATACAAGCTTTACCCGGTTCCACCTCAGCCTTAAAACTGTGACCGGTCCATACCACGTTAAAATTACAGCCTGGAAGTTTCTCTAACTGGTCAGCTCTCAAAGATTGTAGACGTTCTAGGTTACGGGAAGCACCATAAAATGCTTCTTCTTCCTTAACTTTGTAGTTTTCAATTTTGAGACTACTATCTACCTCTACTAACTTTAACACCCGCAACCGATATGGTTGATTGAGCATATAGTCATAAGCTTGTTCAAGAAACAAACTCGGACTATCCAGCAGTGATGGAGATAGGGGACGCATACAAACTCTAATATGAGCATAGAGTGGTGGATTGTCAAAGGCTTGCTGTTGATTGCTGAAGTCAGCTGCCATCCAGCGAGTTAAGGTAGCAATATCTGTAGAATGGGTCATTAGCTGCTTAAATATTCCCAACTAAGCTTAATTATTGTAAAACCCAAGAGTTACAGTTGCTGCTTTGTGGAAATATTGCCGCTAAATTTAGAGCTTTGAGTTGAGCTTGTGCTTTTTGTAGAGACTCATACCATTCCTTGTGCGGATCGCTATCCGCAACAATACCAGCACCAACTTGTCCCCAAACTATTGCCCCTGGTGTAAAATCATTCGTATCAGTATAGAGTAGGGTACGAATCAAAATATTTAAATCGAGGTTTCCTCGTAAATCCAAATAACCGCAAGAACCGTAAAATAAGTTGCGCCTTACTGGTTCAAGTTCTTCAATAATTTCCATACAGCGAACTTTAGGGCAACCTGTAATCGTTCCCCCAGGAAATACACCTCGAATTAAGTCAACTGCATCACAATGAGGGTGTAGTGTACCGATAATATTACTCACCAAGTGCATGACATGACTGTAGCGTTCAATGCTGAGCAGTTCATTAACTTGTACAGTCCCCCATTCACAAACTCTGCCCATATCATTGCGCTCTAAGTCAACTAACATAATATGTTCTGCTTTTTCTTTGGTGTTAGCAATTAACTCCTGTGCTAACTCCTCATCCTGAGTCGGAGTAGCACCACGTTTTCGGGTTCCGGCAATCGGTCGAGTTTGAATTTGTCTTCCTGATAACTCAATTAACCTTTCTGGTGAACAGCTAATTATTGCTCCCCAAGGAGTTTGCCAATAACTAGCAAAAGGGGAAGGATTAATCTGCTGCAAAGCTTGATAAATTGACCAACTATCAGCAAGGGTATGTGCTTCAAACCGCAAGGATAAGTTTGCCTGAAAAATATCGCCAGCTTGAATATATTTTTGAGCTTGCTGCACTGCCACTAGATAATCTTCCTGAGTCATTTGGAAAAAGGGAGTGACAGGATTAGTTTTGTAACTTTCGGTAAAATTATGGGTTTCTTTTTTCCCCTCAGCTTGCTCTAACTGACTTTCCATAGAGTCGAGTTGAGGATAATCAGTAGCAGCCAACCACAAAATTTGCTGTTGATGATCCAGTACAGCAAAGGATTCTGGTTCGTACCAGTAAGCAACAGGAAAAGGCAGGGTATCGGCGTTGATTTGAGGCAGTTGCTCAATCTCCCATGCCAAATCATATCCCAGCCATCCTAACCAGCCACCGGTAAAGGGTAATTCTGGAGGTAAGAGCAATTCTGCTTCATACTGGGTTTGGGCACTGAGCAGATAGCGTAGGAAGGGCAGAATTTCTCCTACAGGCGGTGTCCATAATCGAGGTTGACCCTCAATGTAGCGAGGAGAACCTGCACAAATTGAATATCGAGCTAAGTGAGTGCTGTCTGTTGTAACTGGACTTTCTAGGAGGGTAGCAATAGGTTGATGGTGTTGCTTATACAACTTTCCTCCATCATTACCGATATTACATCTGGAATTAAGAAATAGTGCCTCGAAAACTTGTGAGCCACTCAGCTGAGCCAGAGGAAGCTTTCGCCAGTGCCAAGGTTGGATAGATTTCATGGGTAGATTTAGTTGCACTAAATATCTCGGCTGCGATCGCCTTCTCTTTTCTTCTTGATTATCTTAAAGGAGGGAAATCAATTAACGACTCTCGAGAAAGAAGGCAGGAGGCAGGAGGCAGGAGGCAGAAGGTGAGGGAGGAGGTAGAAGTAAGGAAGGAGATATTGTTTCTCATCTTCTTTTTCAACGTGGAATTGTTCCCTACTCCCTGCTCCCTGCTCCCTGCTCCCTGCTCCCTGCTCCCTGCTCCCTGCGTCGTGAGACGCTTGTTAGATGGATTTCCAACTGTGACAAGAGAACAAGTTATTGTCCTTCTTGAGGACACTGAAAAGCAAGTTGCGATCGCAACTCGTCGTTTCAACAGAATCTGCTACAGTTTGATATTGCAGTAATTGTTTTGCCAGCAGTATCTAATCGTTTGGCGGATTTGAAGCCTCTAGTGCAGCGCGGCAAAAGTAACTGACCAGTTTGATATCGTTAGAATCCTTACTCTATAAGCATTCTAAATTCTAAATTCTAAATTCTAAATTCCGCGCAGCGGCACTAGTACCAAAGGTTTTAGTAATTTTGGCTATAGCAGCTAAAGAACAAGCTACTGTTATCACAACTCAACAATATTATCCTCCAATGAACGAATCTACTTCCCTAACCCAAGCTATCCCAATTGAAGAAATTCGCTACAATGACCAGGGATTAGTACCAGCGATCGTTCAGGATTACCTAGATGGTACGGTACTGATGATGGCTTGGATGAATCGAGAATCCTTGCAAAAGACCTTAGAAACTGCCGAAACTTGGTTTTGGAGTCGCTCCCGTCAAGAATTATGGCATAAAGGAGCAACTTCTGGTCATCTTCAGAAAGTGCATACCATCCGTTATGACTGTGATAGTGATGCCTTATTGGTTACCGTAGAACAGATGGGAGATATTGCCTGCCATACAGGAGAACGAAGCTGTTTCCATCAAGTAGATGGTAAAAAAGTTGCACCCGTCGCCGATACCTTATCTCAGGTGTTTGAAGTAATATGCGATCGCCGGGATAATCCAGTAGAAGGTTCCTATACAGCTAAGCTGTTAAATGGTGGCGATAACAAAATTCTCAAGAAGATTGGGGAAGAGTCAGCAGAAGTGGTGATGGCATGTAAGGATGATGATCCAGAAGCGATCGCTTCTGAGGTAGCAGACTTGTTCTATCACACTCTGGTTGCTTTAGCTCACCACAAGGTGAATGTACGGGAGGTTTATCGAAAATTGCAACAACGCCGTAGGTAAATTGTGTGACGTTGACATCCTCACCGAGCTTTCATTCACGGTGACTTCTAATCAGCCAAATCTCCACCTTATTCAGGGTTAAAATATAGGATGTATCCTTGGCAGACCTATGACATTAACCCTTAATCTGTCACCAGAGTTAGAGCAGTATCTTGAACAGGAAGCCAGTCAGCACGGGCTTTCTGTAGAGGCAATAGCATTGCAACTTTTGACAAATTCTATTTTGCTAAAGCAAGAGCAAGCTGGAGCGGTTAAATTACTCCAGTCTTGGATTGATGATGAGGATGCTGAAGAACAGCAGGAAACAGGTCAATATTTGATTCATGCTTTAGATGATGATCGGTTGTCTGAGCGCAAGTTATTTCCGTCTGAGCTGAAGGGTATAAGTTGGTGAGTCGAGTCATTGTCTTAGATACAGGACCACTTGGTCTGGTTACCAATCCAAAGCTTTCTGCTGAGAGTGTTGCTTGTGCCCAATGGCTCCAAACTCACATTACGTCAGATAGCCGCGTTATTATTCCAGAAATTGCTGACTATGAGGTTCGGCGTGAACTACTACGAGCCAATAGATCAGTTTTTTTACCCAAACCTACTCAGCTATTTAAAGTATTTCACCATGTCTCTGCAAGAAGAAATTGATAAAACAAGACAAGAAATTAGAACAGATGGCTATTCAATGTCTATTGGAGAATGGATAAGTCTTTACAAGGATGAGGAAATTGATATTCATCCAGAATTTCAACGATTCTTTCGTTGGTCAGATCAACAGAAATCAGCATTTATAGAATCTATTCTTTTAGGCATACCAATCCCACCAATTTTTGTTAGTCAGAGAGATGATGGTATATGGGATGTAGTGGACGGTTTGCAGAGACTGTCAACTATATATGAGTTTGTAGGTATTTTAAGATTTGCTGAAAAAGATAACAAAAAATCTCCACTCACCTTACAAGAAACAAATTATCTTCCTTCACTAGACGGAAAGAAATGGTATGTTCCTAATGATGAAGACAATTCTTTGACTGAGACTCAGCGTTTATTGATAAAGCGAGCGAAGATCGCAGTCAATATAGTTCAAAAAGAAAGTGATCCAATGATCAAGTATGAGTTGTTTCAGCGACTAAATACAGGAGGATCAATTGCTACTCCACAAGAGGTAAGAAACTGTATTCTTCTGATGTTAAACAAGGAGCTGTATGAGTCAATGCGCTCTCTTGCAGATCGTGAGGCATATAAGAATTGTATTGCTCTGAGTGATAGGTTATATGAAGAACAGTACGATATGGAACTAGTTCTACGTTTTATTATTCTATTTGATCAAGATATTGAAAATATTAAAAAATTGACTCAACTTGATGTCCGAGAGTTTCTGACAAATAAGATGCGCGATATGGCTCTCAAAAAAGATTTAGATATTAGTCATATTGAAAGAGCGTTTGATGTTACCTTTAACATCCTTAGTGAAACTATGGCAGAGCAAAGTTTTAAGAGATATAAGCCCAAAAATGATAAATTTGCAGGAGGGTTTTTACTATCTCTATATGAGGTAGTTGCTCTTGGAATCGGGTACAACTATCAAAATCCACCTCCAAAAGATGAGATATTTGATCGTATAAAGAGTATTGAGTCAGACTCCGTGTATCAGCAATGGTCAGGAGCAGGTGTTAATGCAGGCCGCCGATTACCGCATCTTATTGATCTTGGCAGAAAGCTATTTTCCCCTTCATGAGTATCCGTACAGTTGAACAGTTGAGTGATAAGTTATCTGATGATCTCTCCTGGAGAAAAAAGGAGCTTACAGAAGTTAAGTCTCTTGTGGAATCCAAAAATATTTCTGAGCAAAGGCATAGGGCTCTAATTAGAAGTGGTGTGTGTATTCTATACTCTCACTGGGAAGGATTTGTTAAGTTTGCGGCAAACTCTTATCTAGAATACGTCAGGCTGCAAAGGCTCACTTATAGGGAGCTTTCTACTAACTTCTTGGCTTTGGCGATGAAAGAAAAGCTTAAGGAAGCTAAGGATACAAATAAGCCATCGATTTACATACCTGTTTGTGATTTTTTCCTTTCTGAGTTGGATCAAAGATGCTCTCTACCTAAAGATCTGATATCTACTGCCTCAAATTTATCCTCGGACATTTTGAAAGAAATCACTGATCTCCTCGGTATAGATTTCTCACACTACTCAACCAAGTCAGTTTTAATAGATACTAAACTATTAAAGACAAGGAATACAATTGCTCACGGTAATTATTTGATATTTGACATAGAAGAGTACATTGAGCTACATAAAGAAGTGATCAACATGCTTGATCTATTTCGTAATCAGATAGAGAACGCAGTGATCAGGAAAGAGTATTTGCAGTAATCTGCGATCGCCAGGATAATCCAGTAGAAGGTTCCTATACAGAACAGAAAAGTTGTTAGATGGTGGCGATAACAAAATTCTCAAGAAGATTGGGGAAGAGTCAACACCAAGTTGTGATGGCATGTAAGGATGATGATGCAAATGCGATCGTCTCTTTAGAATAGAGCAAAGATTAAAACGCAGGAGACCAATGATGTCAGCTGAACTGCAAGCCTACCAAAAGAGTCTCTATGAAGCCGACTTTGTGCGTTGGATTGAGACTACAGTGGAACAATTGCGTACTCAAAACTACACTTGCGTAGATTGGACAAACTTGATCGAAGAAATTGAAGATATGTCAAGACGGGAGCGGAAAAGCCTGAAAAGCAACCTTGTGGTAATTCTGCTTCATCTTCTTAAATGGCAATATCAACCAGAATGCCGTAGTGGTAGTTGGCGAGGTAGTATTCGAGAGCATCGTAGGCGTGTCAACGATGATTTGAAAGATTCACCGAGCTTAGTAAACTATCTTCAAGAGGTATTTGCTGAATGCTATACAAATTCCTGCGCACAGGCAGCAGATGAAACAGGTTTACCGTTAGAGACTTTTCCTTTAAATTGCCCTTACACACCTGAGCAATTATTGAATTCCGAATATTTACCAGATTGAAATGTGAATATGGAGAAAGCACCCAAAAACTTTACCCTCCAGGACGTGCAAAAATAGAAATCGAGTGCATTGCGGTAATTGCGAGTAATTCTAACTGACCAAATATCCTCATCACGATTAATACATTTAAAGTGTAGAGAAGGATAAAAAGGATTATTTGACCATAAACGATAAGCTTTCCTTGCTGCTTGACGAATTTCTAACGGAAGCTCATGATATTCTGACCAAAAAGACGGTATAGTAGCAGACTTCATAATTGATCATAGTCCATTGGTTGCCCTTGTCCTTGAGCAATTTGTTGTTTCGCAAGTTTCGCTACTTCTATTAACTTATTTTGTCTTTTACTAAAAGATTGCTCCCACTGTAATTCATCTTCAAAATCGGCAATGTACTCTCTCAAATGCTCAATAATTCTTTCCTGCTGTGCATCAGGTAGAGATTCTAGAATTTTAACAACGATTCAATTAAGAACGCAATTGACCCTGACGTATACCAGACGTTCTATCCTGAGAATTGGCGTGTGAGTCAGCAAAAGGCTGTCGAGGATGTCTGTTCTGCAGAAGACACACATGTATGGGTAGCTATTGATGCCGATTCTACTGTGGGCTTTGTAGCTGTGAAACTACACTCAGAGGACAAGATGGGTGAAATCTACATGGTTGCTGTCGATCCAGACTTTCAAGCTCGTGGCATTGGCAGCGCTCTGATAAAATTCGCTCTGGAGTGGATGAAAAATGCTGGGATGTCTATTGCTATGGTTGAGACGGGAGGAGATCCTGGTCATGCTCCAGCACGTCACACTTACGAAAAGGTGGGCTTCAGGCTGTTCCCAGTCGCCAGATACTTCAAGAAGCTCTGAAGAAACACGCTCAAAGCTAATGGCTAATGGCTAATGGCTAATAGCTAATCTCCGAAGAAACACTGAGTCAGGAGCCAGGAGGAAAGAATATTTAATTTTCATACGTAGAGGGCACTGCGCCGCCTGTGGGGAGCTTTAGAGAGGCAGTTCAGTATTTTGATAAACCAGATTTCCCCTAAGGATAACAATGAAATATCAGTATTTTCGCTTAACTCTAATTATCTATAAATCACCTAAAACTTAATCTAAAATTTAACGCTACTTTTAAAAACAGAAAAAAACTTCTATGTCAAGCTTCAGAGAGTCATTGGTGCTAATGACTAAGCCAAGTTTCCACGAGCATAGCCAGCGGTAGCTGACTAACGGGAGCTGGTATCATCTCTCCCCTGAAGTCCAAAAGTTGGACGATCATCAGATAAGCGATCGCCAACAGTATTGAAATTGCTCCAGTGATAATTGCAACTATTTTTCCCCGATCCATTAGTTTTTTCGCTTAATTAGTGCTATATTTCAAAATTTACTGCTGTCTTGTGTACGCAACTCTCCTAAGATTGTTATATTACCCCGATTGGAGCTGAATATACATTACCAAAAGGTTCATGAAAAAACACCGCCCGATTTTTTCTCCCTACAGTGTGTCAAAGCGCAAAGAACAAAGAAAGCAACTGGCACTTACTTCAGGTGTCGGATTGTTATCTCTCATCATGGGAATGACCTTGTTAGCGATCAATCCGAACAGTAGGTTGGGGCAAAAAGCTAGGTTGTTTCAGTTCCAGGTACATAATTTCATCATTCGGGGAGACAACGCACAGACACCTGTGCTGCAACTAGCCTCTACACCAATTGCCCAGCGGCTAGAGCCACTCCAAGAAATTGCCCAAGGAAAAAAATCTGTTGATCGCTCCCGTGCCCGTTATCTTTTAGCAGCGGATTCAATTGAACAAAAGCAGGGAGAAGAGGCCCTCCACTGGTTGAAAGGATTAGAAGGAGAGTACCCAATATTAGCGGCACATATTGCTTTGAAAAGAGCGCAAGCTTACGAAATTATTGGTGATCAAGCCAAAGCTAAGAAAGCTTGGGAAGATTTACTCAAATACTATTCCCATAATCCAGTAGCAGCTGAAGCTTTGTATGCTCTGTTTTCCGAGGACTCACCATATCTCGAAAAGCTTAGTGGAGGCTCTGATGGTGATACCAGCACCCTTCAACAAATAAAGCAACTATATCAATTTTCCCCAGAAGATCCGAAATACTGGGAGGTTGCGATCGCAAAATATCCTTCTCATCCCCGCATATTGGAACTTATACGGCAGCGACTTCGAGAAGATCCAAAGCAGCCAGAACTAATGCTGTTGCTGGCAAAGTATGCTTTTGACCAACCCAAAACTATCCCAGTGTTAGATCAGTTGGTAGGCAACTACGGTAAAGCCGAAAATTCTAAAGACCAAGCAATTATCAAGCCAGAAGATTGGGAAGCGATAGCTGTCGGCTACTGGCAAGACCGAAAATATGGTCAAGCTAGTGATGCTTATGCTCAAGCCCCACCCACAGCTGAACATGCCTATCTGGTGGCTAGGGGACTCCAATTGGCCCAGAAGTCAACAAAAGCTAAGCGCGCTTATAAGAAGATGTTGGATGAGTTTCCTCAGGATAAGGAAACTGCCAGAGCTCTAATCCAAATTGCCAAACTTGAACTAGATATTGAAGCAGCACCTTATCTAGACCAAGTTATCAGCCAATTTCCTGATCAAGCTGGAGATGCCCTACTAGCTAAAGCTAAAGTTCTCAGGCGTCTCGGCAGTGAGCAAGCTGCTCAAGAAGCACGTCAATTATTGCTTACTGAATACAGTACTTCCGATGCCGCAGCAGAATATCGGTGGCAGATGGCTCAGACTCAGGCAAAGAAGGGAAATTTGGCGGGAGCCTTAGAATCGGCGGAACCTATACTCACAGACAATCCCAATAGTGAACCAGCACGTAAAGCCGGTTTTTGGGCAGGAAAGTGGGCAAGTAAACTAGGGCGTCAACAGGATGCCAAAGCTATTTTTGAGAAAGTGGTGGCTAACTATCCCCAGTCTTACTATGCTTGGCGATCTGCAGTACATCTAGGCTGGGATGTAGGAGACTTTTCTACGGTGGGTAAGCAACAACCAAAAGTGGTAGTTCCTGCTGTTAGACCCTCACTACCATTAGGTTCTGCAGCTTTGAAAGAACTATATCAATTAGGTCAAGATCAGGATGCTTGGGCTTTGTGGCAGGCAGAATTTCAAAATCGACTCCAGCCAAAGGTTGCCGAACAGTTCACCGATGGTTTAATACTGCTAGCTGTGGGAAAGCACTTGCAAGGGATTTCTCAAATCTCAAAGCTTGAGGATCGAGAAATACCAGAAGAGCAAGCTGAATACCAAGATCTTTGTCAAAAATTAACTTACTGGCAGGGTTTGTATCCGTTACCTTTTGCAGAGTCGATTATGACTGAGTCACAACAGCGTAAACTTAATCCCTTATTGGTAAGTGCTTTGATTCGACAGGAGTCTAGATTTGAACCCGATGTTCATTCTACCGCTGGTGCTATTGGCTTAATGCAAGTAATGCCTAGTACTGGTGCTTGGGCTGCAGAAAAACTCTCTTTGAAAAAATATGCTCTAGAAAAGCCTGAGGACAATATTAAACTAGGTACTTGGTTCTTGGCACAAACTCACCAAGCCCATCAAAACAATTCGTTACTGGCAGTTGCCAGTTACAATGCTGGTCAAGGTAACACAGCAAAGTGGTTTCCGGAGAGGGTTGCAACTGATCCAGATGAATTTGTTGAAACTATTCCTTTTGATGAAACCAGAAACTACGTTAAACAGGTTTTTGGCAACTACTGGAATTACTTGCGATTGTACGACCCACAAGTGGCTGAACGGTTGGCTGAATACTCAACTGGCGAATCAACTGCTATGAGTCAATGAACTAAGATTGAGCAAGGTAAATCTGAACAAAAAAAATGTAAAGATTTGTTATGATATAGTAAAATTATTAACATCAGTGTTGACAACACCGATGTTAGTTCATCAAAAAAGGGTTTTTATTCATGCCATTTATTCAAGAAGACGGTGGAAGGTTAAATAACTTTGCTAAAGAGCCTAAAATATATCAGGCAACACCTCCAACTGCAACCCAAAAGCGCAACTATATTTTCTATGGTATAGGTGCTCTAGCACTGGTTAGCAGCTTAATATTTATTGCCTACTCAGCCTCCAGTATGGGCTGATGGAGCCAAGGCGACAGTGACAGAGAGAAACTAAGTAACTCAAGATCCTAGTCACTCTTGAATTTGTTGAATAGCATTCATCGCACTTTGGTAATTCTCTGTCCTGCCCTCTTGTTGATAAAGTTCAGCAGCTTTTTCCAAATCTTCGATCGCTTGCTCAATATTTTTGAGCTTGAATTTGGTAATACCCCGGTTGTAAAAAGCTTCTGCAAAAGTTGGTTGAATCTTTAGAGCCTCAGTGTAATCAGTGAGAGCATTACTATGCTGTTCCAATTGGTTGTAGGTTAAACCTCGCTGGTAATAAGCCATCGCATTTTGGGAATTGTTTGAGATAACCTCCTCATAATCCGCTAAAGCCGCCTGATAGTCTTCTAGTTGCTGCTTGGCATTGCCTCTACTTAACAAAGCTGCCTCATTTTTAGGACTCAGCTTAATTACCTCATCAAAGTCAGCGATCGCTTCTTGGTACTTTTCCAAAGCAAGATAAGCAGTACCTCGGTTGGTGTAAGCTTGCTCAAAATCTGGCTTAATTTTAATCGCCTCGGTGTAGTCATAAACTGCTGCCCGCTGATTTCCTAGAGTTTGATAAGCATAGCCTCGATTATAGTGGCTATCAGCATCACTAGGGTCGAGTTCTAGTGCATCGCTGAAGTCGGAAATAGCACCACTGTAATCCCCTGCATCCAGCTTATCAACGCCCCGGTTATACAAATCCACTGCACTCAGCTGCTCTTGCTCAGACTCTAAAGCAACTTGCCGAGAAATTGGTGATAGCTGAGCATGGACAATCGATGGAATTGCAAGCATTACAGTCGCTAATCCCACAATAGTAAGCTTTTGATAAGTCTGGCTCATAGTATTTCCTCCAATATTCTTTCCAGATTGCTCTCAATACTTTTTTTTCTCAGACGTAAAACAGCGTGAATTGTTCTTTTTATCAAATTGGCGGTGATGAATTGGTTCACCGATGCTAATCGAATGGATTATAGTATACATTTCTTGTGCTGGTGCGATCAGCTCCACTGATTACTAAGATCAAGCACCCACACTCTGCTAAAGTGTTAATGCTTATGGGTAAACAGGAGAAGATTCGTAACAGTTTGAGGCGGCAAAGTATTACGGTGTGGACGAATCTCACGGATATTCAAACTGGGGAAGCATTTGGGG
>JAAHGL010000100.1 GCA_010692635.1 Symploca sp. SIO2C1
ATTCACTCCATGATACCAGGGATGCCATCACTACCCATCTGTTATCATGTGATAACTTGCCTGATAGAGGGAATTCAAAATCTTCCGGTTGGCTAGGGGTATTCTCAACTTTTCGGTACATTTTCCCATCACGGCGGTGCAAGGGTTTTGAGGCATTTTACCAGAAAACCTGGGACTTGTTTGGCATCAAAATGATTGAAAACCATGTCTGGCATAGCTTCCACACTTATGCAGCAAGCCCTAACTATAACGATTCTGAGCTTTTTCACAAGAGAAGCTCAGTTCCCTCCAATAGGCAAGGGAGTGAAAACCCTTAGGAGATCGAGTAATGCACGTATAGGTCCACTAAACCTACCAGCGTAATCTAACCTTTCCGCTCTACCACTCCTAGGCACAAAAATTACATCTCCTTCCTGAATCTGGTAGTTATCAGTTAGCGTACTCAAATCGACTTCCTGCTCTTCTACAACACCTTCCTCAGTTAAACGAATGAATCTTACTTCCTCAAGGTCAGCATCAACAGTCGGGCCACCTGCGATCGCTACTGCACTAGACAGAGAACTTTCTGGGGTAACTTCTACTTCTCCTGGACGTTTCACTTCCCCTGCAACTCGAACTCGAACAGTTTCAGGTGCTAGGGCAGATCTAGCCAGTAGCTTAGATTCGATCGTAGCATCTGCTGCTAGCCGAGGCACAAAAACCGAGTCTCCATCCTGCAACAGCAGATCTTGGACTATAGTATCAGATTGGAGAGACTCCCAAAAATTGATAGTGGTTGTGACAGATTTACCTCCAGCAAGAGAACGTCTCAACACAATTTGACTAATGTCTGCCCTACGAGTGACTCCTCCTGCTGCAATTACCGCTGCACTCACTGTCGGTAATCTTCTGTCACTGTTACCCTGGTTATTTCTACCAAGGTTTGTTGTCAAACTATTTAGCTGAACTGGTCCGGGACGTTCTACTTCTCCTGCTACATTAACTACGACGGGTCTTGAACTCTCTAGAGTAACGGTGACTACTGGCTCCACCAAATAATCTTTTTCTAGGAGTATAGTTAATTCTTGTTGGACTTCAGTCGGAGTTTTATCAGCTGCCTTGAAGCTGCCAATCAGCGGCATTGTAATATTTCCATCTGGTAGAACTACCTTTAATAATCCTGTAAATTCTTCAAAGCCAAAGACATTGATTTCCAGCCGGTCGCCTGGTTTAAGAATATAGTCATTAGGAAATTGAGATGCAGGAAATTCATCTGCACGAGGAGGTATAACTTCCGTTTCAAAAGAAGGTAATGCTTCCTCTTGAAGAAAAGGAGGTAATTGGGCACAAACAGGTACAGGAAGTACGGAAGATAATACAAGTGCTACCGCTACTGATTGATTAATTTTCCAACAATTACGCAGGTTGAGCATGATTGTGTTCACTGACTTTTATAAGCTAATCAACATTGAACTTGCATATTCATTCATCCCCGTTACATGCCTTGATTTAGTCTCTTATAAAGAAGAAGATAAATCTAAAACTCAAGATTCTTCATTATCGCTGCCAACGCTCAATGCAACTTGTTCTTGGCTAACAGAAGGTTGTACTCCATACTGTTCCTTTGTGTAGTAGAAATAGCTATCAGGTTCGTTTTTAATAATTACACCATTAGCTACTAAACCCAATACATTTTGACCTGATTGAGAGAGAAACTCCTTAGCAGATTTAGCACCAACAGAATTGACTACCCGAGGTCGGACTACCAATAAAATACCGTCAGTCATTTTACCCAAAATCGGAGCATCGGCAATCCCAGCCAGAGGGGGAGTATCAAAGATGATAGAGTCATAGTTGTTGGAAAAAGCCTCAATCAATGAAGCCATACGTTTGGAGTCAAGAAGAGCCACCGGATTGGGAGGTATTACCCCAGAAGGAAGAACATCTAGTCCTGGAATTACTGTCTGTACGGCTGTCTTGAATTCAGCTTCACCGACCAGAATATTACTTAAACCTACTGCGTTAGTTAGTTGCCAGATATGATGCTGAGATGGCTCGCGCATATCCCCATCCACTAGCAGAACTCGACGTCCCACTTGAGCCATTGCTGCCGCCAAATTAGCACAGACATCAGATTTTCCTTCCTTAGGAACAGAACTAGTTACTACGATTGCTTTGAGTGGCTCATCTGAACTCAGAAACTTCAGATTAGCTTGCAGCATCTGATAGGCTGCACTGATGGGAGAATGGGGCAGATCCCGAACAATAATCCTTCGCTCACTCCCTTCAACATCTCCCAAGCGTCTGCGAACTCTCCTAGATTTACCGTAGATAGGAATAATCCCCAACAGGGTATATCCGAACAGCTCCTTGGCTTCTTTAACAGTTTTAATCGAGCCGTCTATCAAGTCCAGTAAGAAAGCAATGGCAATACCTAGCAAGATACCCATAATACCCCCTATTGCTATGACTAGTTTTTTCTTAGAAGCAACAGGCTTTTTTGGTTCTGTAGCAAGGGAAATAATACGAGCATTACCCACATTTTGATTTTCCGCTACTTGAGCTTCTTGCAGCTTGCCTAAAATAATTTGGTAGGTAGACTGGGCTATATCTAACTTCCTCTGCATTTCCCCCAGCTTTTGTTCTAATTTGGGAAAGGATCTAGTTTGTTCTTTGTAAGTAGCTCTTGTATTGGCAAGATCAGTCAGCTTGCTAGCCAAGCCCAAACGCTCTGCCTCTAAATTGGCATAAGCGTGGATTATCTTTTGTCCGTCGCTGGAAAGCTCCACATTCTCTAGAAGCTGGCTTTGACCTGATGCTAGGTTAACTACCTCTGGCTTATCACCCAGCACTAGTCTTATTTTCTCTTTAAGTAGAATTCTCAAATTGGCTGCTTGACGCTCTAAATTTTTTACCGTTGGGTGTCCCGGTTTGTAGCGGGCGCGTTCAATTTCCAGCTGACTTATTACCTTTTGGAGCTGTATACGTATATTTTTAACCTCTGTAGATTGACTCAGGAAACTAGCACTTAAAGCCTCTTCTGGAGTCAAGTCTAGTTGCTGCTGTAGCTCTGATACTTGACTGCTTATGTTGGCTAGTTCAGCCTGAGTTTCAGCAATGGTCCTGTCTAGCCTGGCAATATTGTCTACTGTTGCAGTTGCTTCTGCTACTAGGGATACAACTTTATTCTCTTCTTTGAATCTACGTAAATCCTCTTCTGCTCGACTAACCCTAGCTTTCATTCTAGGTACTTGCCCTTCCAGAAATTTACGAGCAGCTACCGCTTGAGCACGATTAGTTTCTATATTGTTCTCTATGTAACCCTCCATCGTTTTGTTTACTACCGCTGCCACTAGTTCCGGATTGTCAGACTCGTAGGTAACATTCAATACATCTGTACCAGCCACAGGTTCAGCAGAAAGATGTTTCAATAGTGTTTCTGGATCCAGAGGATTACCTTCTTCGTCCTGAAGATTTAGATCCTTCACCGTATTTTCAGCAATAGGTCTAGAAAGAACTACCTGTGCTTGGGTAGCTAGCGGTTCGCTATTTGAGGTCAGACCTTTGAGGCGTCCTGCTTCATCCAAGCCTTCCAATCCTGTCAGCGCACCAGCAGAGCGGTCTTCTTTGAGCAATAGCTGACCTCCTGCCTTATAGACAGTTTCTTCTTTGGAGGTAGATAGAACCGCAAGGGTAACAACAATGGCGGAAACTACCACACCAGGTAACCAGCGCCTTCTAAGAACCAGCCAGTATTTTTTGAAATCTAGTTCTTCTGAGAATCCTACAGATTCCATGAGAGTTAATTACAAAGGTTCAGGAGGAACAGGGATTAATCATACCAAGTTGTATTCAGATATGTCTTTTTCAGCAACAGAATAGCAGAGCTTTTGCGATCGCTTTTTTCAGATGAGATGCTAGTCTCTCCTAGAGGCTTTGACTAAATGATATCTTTAACTGTAACTTGATACGAACCATAAATTACCTTTAACTATAGAATAAATTTGACAACTTGAACCATTAATGGTTAGTAAGGATTGTTAAGCAATGGAGAGTTCTCTGGGTAATGACTAGCTCCACTCTCTGAGAGGAAAAGGGCTTCTCCGGTTCAACTAGGGTGCTGTAGATACCAATCAATAGTGTTCTTTAGCCCTTGTTTGAAATCCATCTGGGCAGTAAAGTCAAAAGTTTGCTTGGCTCTTTGAGTATCCAGACAGCGACGAGGCTGACCATTGGGCTTATCTGTTTCCCATACAATTTCTCCATCAAATGACATCAATTCGCAAATTAACTTAACTAAATCAAGAATCGAGATTTCAGACCCTGTTCCTAAGTTAACTGGTTCTGGCTCATTGTAGTACTGGGTTGCCATAACAATCCCTCGCGCCGCGTCAGTTGAATAGAAAAACTCGCGAGTAGGACTACCATCTCCCCACACTGACAATTTTTTTTCTCCCTTCTGCTGTGCCTCATACACCTTACGAATTAAGGCAGGAACAACATGGGAACTGCTGGGATCAAAATTGTCTTCTGGGCCATACAAGTTAACTGGCAGCAGATAGATGCCATTAAATCCATATTGCTGCCGGTAGGCTTGAAGTTGAACTAACAGGGCTTTTTTAGCAATGCCATAGGGAGCATTTGTTTCTTCTGGATAGCCATCCCAGAGGTCATCCTCTTTAAAGGGAACCGGCGTAAATTTGGGATAGGCACAAATCGTACCCACACAGATAAATTTTTCGATATCGGCTTGATAGGCAGTGTGAATTAACTGAGTACCCATCATCAGGTTGTCGTAGAATAGTTCTGCTGGCTTTTCTCGATTAAGACCAATACCGCCAACATGAGCAGCCAGATGAATAACTACATCCTGTTGCTCAACAGCTCTTTTGCACCCTCCTAGGGAACGCAGATCGTAGTCACGCGATCGCGGGACAGTAATCTTCTGTTCATCTGCTCCAGCTTGCCGTAACTGCTGTACAACTTGACGCCCTAGAAATCCTGCCCCACCTGTAACCAGAATCCTTTTTTTACTTAGGTCTAACTTTGTCATCTGTTTAGCGAGATTTACTTAGTGTGAAAGTAATTGGATATCAATCCACTGTGGCACTTACATGCCGAGGAATAACCGCATTTTCTTCTGGGTGCGATCCCTCACCATTGGGTAAATCCTGACCCATGGCACGCAAATCAGCATCCACCATTAACTTCACTAGCTCCTCAAAGCTCACAGATGGTTTCCAATCCAATTTCTGCCTGGCTTTAGTAGGGTCACCAACCAACAAATCCACTTCAGCTGGACGGAGATAGCGAGGATCAAACTCTACATAATCATGCCAATTAAGGTTGACGTAACCAAAAGCAACATCCAGAAATTCACGAATTGAGTGGGTTTCACCAGTGGCGACTACGTAATCATCTGGCTCTTGTTGCTGTAGCATCAGCCACATTGCTTGGACGTAATCCTTGGCATAACCCCAGTCTCGCTTGGCATCAAGATTACCTAGATAGAGTTTTTTCTGCTGTCCAGCTACAATTCGAGAGATGGCTCTGGTAATTTTGCGGGTAACAAAGGTTTCACCTCGACGGGGCGATTCGTGGTTAAATAAAATCCCATTGCAAGCAAATATCTCGTAAGACTCACGATGATTTACAGTTTGCCAGTGAGCATAAACTTTTGCGCAAGAATAGGGACTACGAGGATAAAATGGCGTTGTTTCTTTTTGGGGAACTTCCTGTACTTTGCCGAACATTTCAGAAGAACCTGCTTGGTAGAAACGCACGTCAATCCCAGTTCTGTGACGATAGTCACGAATTGCCTCTAGTAGCCGCAGAGTCCCCATCGCTACAGAATCAACCGTATATTCCGGTGAGTCAAAACTGACACGCACATGGGATTGAGCACCCAAGTTGTAAATTTCTCTAGGTTTGACCTCTTCTAAAATTCGACGTAGTGTTACTCCATCAGTTAAGTCACCATAGTGCAGCAACAACCGCGCTGTGGGATCGTGAGGATCTTGATAAAGGTGATCAATGCGGTCAGTGTTAAAGGTTGAAGTCCGACGAATAATTCCATGAACATCATAGTCTTTGTCCAGCAACAACTCAGCTAAATATGAGCCATCTTGACCTGTAATGCCAGTGATTAGAGCTCGCTTGCGTTGCGTCATGCTTAAATTTTCCTAAATTTTCCTGTGAACGAATATATAGCTGAATAGTTACCTGCTCAATAACCCTGAATAATTCCACTGTAGAGGAAAAATATACTATCAAAAGAATATGGCATTCTTTGTGAACAGCTCACAGGTAACTTTACTCCAACTTATTGCACAACCACCACTTACCTAAGGGAGAAGGAGCAAAAGTAAGTAAAATAATTTACAACAGGGTTTTCACTAGCTGGTCTGTACTTAGATTGTAGTTGTAAGGTTGCTTGTGGGCTTTTGGGCTCCCAACACCAGCTACGTTAGATGTCGGCAAATTACCCCTTAAGTTAACCTAAATTTTCCTTAGCATCAAGTATTTCTAGGTAATTGTGACTATATAGTTACTAGAGAAAGAGATTGTATTGCTTCAGCATCGGGGAAAATACGAAGAACATATCTCCCAGTTTTTACTCTGGACAGTATAATTTCTGTACGAATATTTTCTTATGTAGGATGGAAAACTGTCCTTTGAGTAATGCACACTCATTGGGCAATTGCTTGTTTAAACCGCTCCATGTAAATGCATTTGTGAGCTATGGAAAGTTTACTGACTCCGAAGTCCCAGCTAGATTTACAGAAACCAGATGATCTACGAAAACCCGGTTTTACTTCACTACGCCGGGATACCTATGCGGTGTGGTTACGCCTAATTACCCTACTGTTAGGAGATTTAATTCTTCTATCTTTAGCGTTGATAATCCCAAGAATCTATCAAATTTCCCTCAAGTCTTTTTGGAACTCTCAACAGCATCTGGCATCGATACTTTTAGTCCTCACTCTAGAAATTGGTTTTATTTCAGCACAAGGACTCTATCAATCGGGAGAAAAGCGTCATGACTATGTCAAGTTGAGTCAAAGCGTCTTTTGTGCACATTTATTTATGGTAATCATCCAGTGGGTATATCAACCACAGGAATTGACTTCACCTTCAATTTATCTTATTTCTGTAATTTTGAGCATACTGTTAATATGTAGTGGTCGATTCTTTATAGACTTACTGCTTAAACAGCTACGCAAGCGTGGTGCAATCCGTTATCCAACTATCCTGATTTGTACACCCAAAGATACTCAAAAAGCTACTAGTTTGTTAGAACAGGAAAATTGTTATAGTGAGATTCGATTGGTTGATGTTGGAACCTTAGATAAGTCTAATGTGCGAGTACTGATCGAAGCTATTCGTTTTCTAGGAGTAGCAGAAGTATTTATCTGTTCTTGGAGTGCCATCAAGGATCCGATGTTTCTTTATTGGAGTCTGCGTAATGCTGGTACAACTTTACGCATTTTGTCCTTAGACTTAGAGCCTTTTAACCGACCCTCAGAAATTGCAACCATCAGTGGCGTGCCAACTATAAAGTTTTCTCCCCCTGTCATTACAGGGTTTGATTTTTGGGTAAAGCGATGTTTTGATTTTGTCTTTTCTGGTTTAGCAATAGTGATGATGTCACCAATTTTTCTGTGCATCGCCATTGCTATCAAACTAAATTCTGAAGGTCCATTGCTTTACAAGCAGCAAAGAGTTGGTTTACATAGCGGTCAATTCAAAGCCTGGAAATTTCGTACTATGGTATCTGATGCAGATAAGCGTCAAAAAGATTTAGAGCATCTTAATAAAAATAAAAAAGATGGAATTCTCTTTAAAATAGATGATGATCCAAGAGTGACTAGAGTAGGTAAATTTTTACGACGTTCTAGTCTGGATGAGTTACCACAATTATTTAATGTCCTTCTAGGAGAAATGAGTTTAGTCGGTCCTCGACCTTTACCAATTAGGGATGTCGAAAAATTTTCTGACTACCACTTTATTCGTCAGGAAGTTTTACCTGGAATAACTGGACTCTGGCAAGTTTCTGGTCGTTCAGATATTATAGATTTTGACCAAGTAGTGTATCTTGATACGTTCTACATTGAAAACTGGTCACTAGGTTTAGATATTAAGATTTTACTACAAACCGTGATTGTTCTTTTATTTGGGAAAGGAGCTTATTAAGTCTTGGTCAATAAAATTGTCAACCAAGAAATTATTGGTTGACTGTAAGTAGATAATCAAAAAATCTATATATTTTTAAGTTTTTTTTCCAAAAACAATATTTTTAAAATACTGCTTTGGGTTGTGGATTAATTACAGCAAAGAGCTACTTTGCATCAGCATAATGGCAAAGATGCCTAGGCTTGCTACTACGAAAAGCATAACTAAAGCAATTGAGTGGTCTAAAGGTTGCGGTTTCTGTGAAATTTTCATTTTTTTTATTGTTGAATGTGAACTATATAATCAACGATAACAAAGTTGTCTGAAGATAAATGAGAAAAAGATAATTTACTTAATTAAAAGCAATCATACTTAATACTATTTAGGACTTACACTCGTACCAAAAGTAACTTATCAATGCTAAAAACTTTTTGCTTGACTGCTGTGCTACCTGTAACTCTACTAATGATTATTATGGGATGCTCTCCTCAAGCTGATGCTCCCCAAGCATCAGTAAATGAGGCTGAAAATGTTACAGAACCAGAAAATCCAATAGAATTAGCGCAAAAACCTGAGCAACCACTAACTGTGCCTCTAAATAATCCAGAATCATCTACCCAACAGCAAATTGAGCAATACATCAATGGGTTAGCTACCAAAGGATTTGCCAAGAACAATCATGGAATTTGGATTCAAGCTGGTGATAACCTTTTAGCTAATCACCAAGGAACAGTTCCTTTACCTGCTGCTTCCCTCACTAAGGTGGCAACTTCCCTAGCCGCACTCTCTACTTTCGGAGCTGAGCACCAGTTTATTACCCTAATTAGCACAAACGGTTCAATCCAAGATGGTGTACTCGAGGGTGACTTAGTAATTCAGGGAGGAGAAGACCCTTTTTTCGTCTGGGAAGAAGCGATTGCGATTGGGAATCTTTTAAACCAATTGGGTATTAAACAGGTAACTGGAAATTTACTTATCACTGGCAAATTTTACATGAATTTTGAGTTTGATCCTCTCAAATCAGGTAATCTACTCAAACAAGCGTTGAATGCCCAAATTTGGCCTCCTGAAGCTCAAACTCAGTATCAAACTTTACCTCCAGATACACCAAAACCGCAGGTAGTAATTCAAGGTTCAGTGCAGTTACCGCCTTCAGCTTCCAGTAACTTACAACCTCTAGTACGCCACTATTCTTTTCCTGTTGTTGAACTACTCAAAAAGATGAATCGCTACAGCAACAATAAGATGGCAGAGATGTTAGCTGAAGCTGTTGGTGGTGCTAAGGTTGTTGCTCAAAAGTCAGCAGAGGCTGCTGGAGTTCCTCAAACAGAAATTAGCCTTATTAATGGTTCAGGCTTAGGTGAAGCCAATAAAATTTCTCCCCGTGCTGTCTGTGGGATGTTTCTAGCAATTGAGCGGTATCTTAAGCCTGATAATCTGACGGTTGGGGATGTATTTACCATTGTGGGACAAGATAAAGGTATCTTAGATGAGCGTCAGCTTCCTCCATTATCAGTACTTAAATCCGGAAGTTTGAATAATGTCAGTGCCTTAGCCGGAGCTTTACCTACTCAACAGCAGGGAACTGTCTGGTTTGCCACTATGAATATAGGACAAAATTTATCAGGATTCCGCACTGCTCAAGAGGCTCTTTTACAACAGTTGCTTCAGCAATGGGGAACACCTCAATCTCTACCACTGGAGTTAACACCTAATTCTAAAAGTAATAGCAAAACTTCTCGCAGTGAGATTGTAAGTCATAGCAATTAGGCTTTGCTTCATCGAGTCGATTGATTCGGGTTTTGAAGTAATGAGTAATGAGTAATGAGTAATGAGTTAAGAATTCATTAGGGATTGCCCGGTTAAAGTGCAAGGTTTTTGTATCGATAGACTCAAAAACCTTGCACTAAGTTTTGGAAAAAAGCATTGAAACCTTTGTCTAGAACACCGATTCACTAACCCAAATTATATGTAGAGGCGAAGCATTCGGGTGATATTTTATCCCTCAAACCCTATTTTTTCTGTCCGAATGCTTCGCCCTGAGATGTCGATTTTGGCGTAAATATGAATACTGAATCGGTGTTCTAGTATAGCTTGTACACTGTACACTCATGCAGCAAGCCCCAATTAGTCAAATATAAATTGGAGCAGATGGACTCTACTCTAAAAACTCCTGCACTCGCTGCCAAACATTCTCTAATAAATCCGGCTCATCTGGATCAAACCATTCAATTTGGGATTCTGCTCGAAAGAAGGTGCGCTGGCGCTTAGCAAATTGTCGAGTGCGCAAAACTGTTAAATTTGTTGCTTCTGAAAGGGAAAGATCACCAGCAATATATTGTTTCATTTCCCGATAACCTAGGGTATCCAAAAGTGGCAAATCAGCACCATATTTTTGGCACAGAAATTCCACTTCAGCAACAAAGCCCTTACCAATCATCTGTTGTGTTCGCTGTTCAATGTGATAATTAAGCTTATCTGAATTGCTACATTCCAAGCCAATCTGGAGAATTGGATAGTTAGGGGGATTTTCTCCTTGCTGCTCAGAAATAGGGCGACCAGTAACATAAAATACTTCCAATGCTCGTAATGTTCTTACTTGATCATTAGGATGAATCTTTTTCGCAGCGGTAGAGTCAACCTGTTCTAGAAAAGCGTAACATTGAGTTTGTCCAAGGGCAGCAAGCTGCGATCGCAATTCCTGGTTAGGTGCAACTCTGGGAATTTTTAATCCCTTGATTACAGAACGAATGTATAAACCTGTACCTCCCACTAGCAACAAGGGAGAGGAAGGAACAGAAGCAATTAAGGCTTGAGCTTGCTGTTGGTAGTCTGCCAGAGTCATTGTCTCGGTAGGATCGCAGATATCTATTAAGTAGTGGGGAATCTGCTGTTGTTGAGCAATCGAAGGCTTTGCCGTACCAATGTCAAACTCTCGGTAAACCTGACGAGAATCTGCATTGAGGATCACGGAATCTAGCTTTTGAGCCAAAGCGAAAGCGAGGCTTGACTTACCAGTAGCCGTAGCACCACAAATCACAATTAGTTTGTCATTTGTCATTTGTTGTTTGGGAATTGCTAATTGCTAATTGCTAATTGTTAATTGTCTCCCCATCTCCCCATCCCCCATCTCCCTTCCCTTTCAATAGGTTCATATCCTATATAAATATTCCTTGAAACTGGTCTGTGGTCGCCTCCAACCCTTTTGTGTTAAAATTTTTGAGTGTTTTGCCATTTTTAAGGTATCACAAAGGCTCAAAGCTTTTAGAGGAGAGTCCCTTATTATGACGAGTAGTTACAGTGCCGATCAGATTCAAGTTCTGGAAGGTTTAGAACCGGTGCGTAAAAGACCGGGAATGTATATTGGTTCTACCGGTCCACGGGGACTCCATCATCTAGTTTACGAGGTTGTAGACAATTCGATTGATGAGGCTCTAGCTGGTCACTGTAGCCACATAGAAATTGCTCTCAATGCCGATGGTTCTGTCACAGTCACAGACGACGGACGAGGCATACCTACGGATACTCATCCTACCACTGGCAAGTCAGCACTGGAAACAGTTATGACTGTCCTTCACGCTGGGGGTAAGTTTGGTGGTGGCGGCTATAAGGTATCTGGAGGATTACACGGGGTAGGGGTTTCTGTCGTTAATGCTCTTTCTGAATGGGTAGAAGTGACAGTTTGGCGGGAGAAACGGGAACATATCCAACGCTACGAAAGAGGTATTCCTGTTGGGGAGCTCAAGGCAAAAACCTACAAGGCAAATAGAACTGGCACGTCGGTTGCTTTCAAGCCAGACACACAAATTTTTACCAACGGTATTGAGTTTGATTACACTACTCTAGCTGGGCGCTTACGGGAACTTGCCTACTTAAATGCTACTGTCAAAATTCAGTTTGCTGACAAACGCCTTGATGAACCACGGGTAGAAAATTACCACTATGAGGGAGGCATTCAGGAATATGTCACCTACATGAACCGAGAGAAACAGCCCCTACATGAAGAAGTCATCTATATTCAAGGAGAGCGCAACGGGGTTCAAGTAGAAGTGGCATTGCAATGGTGTATTGATGCCTACAGCGATAATCTTCTCGGTTTTGCCAATAATATTCGCACCATTGATGGTGGTACTCATTTGGAAGGTTTAAAAGCAGTCTTAACCCGGACAATGAATGCTACTGCCCGCAAGCGTAATAAAATTAAGGATAATGAGGCTAATCTAGGAGGTGAGAACGTCCGGGAGGGTTTGACTGGCGTTATTTCTGTTAAAGTGCCAGATCCAGAATTTGAAGGGCAAACTAAGACAAAATTGGGTAATACGGAAGTGCGGGGTATTGTCGATTCTCTAGTAGGAGAGGTATTGACTGAGTATTTGGAGTTCCGCCCCCATGTCGCAGATAGCATCTTAGAAAAAGCGATCCAAGCATTTAAAGCTGCAGAAGCTGCTCGTCGTGCCCGGGAGTTAGTACGGCGCAAATCAGTGCTAGAATCTTCACCTTTACCAGGGAAGTTAGCAGATTGTAGTTCTAGAGATCCTGCCGAATCGGAAATTTTTCTCGTAGAAGGGGATAGTGCGGGTGGAAGTGCCAAACAAGGACGCGATCGCCAATTCCAAGCTATTCTGCCTCTACGAGGTAAAATCCTCAATATCGAGAAGACTGACGATGCCAAAATTTACAAAAATACAGAAATTCAGTCCCTAATTACAGCACTAGGCTTAGGGATCAAGGGTGAGGAGTTTGAACCCTCTGGACTGCGTTACCATCGGATCATTATTATGACTGACGCTGATGTAGATGGGTCGCACATCCGCACCTTATTGCTAACATTTTTCTACCGCTATCAACGGCAACTGGCGGATCAAGGCTACATTTATATCGCTTGTCCCCCACTATATAAAGTAGAGCGAGGGCGTAATCATTACTATTGCTATAGCGATCGGGAATTGGATAATCTCATACAAAATGAGTTTCCTGCTAATGCCAATTACACTATCCAAAGGTTCAAAGGCTTGGGTGAAATGATGCCAGAGCAACTATGGCAAACAACGATGAACCCGGAAACCCGGACTATTAAGCGAATAGAGATCGAAGATGCTGCCGAAGCTGACAGAATCTTTACAGTACTCATGGGCGATCGTGTTGCACCTCGCCGGGAATTCATTGAGACCTACGGTTCTAAGTTAAATATGACGGATCTTGATATCTAATACCAAATATATTGTGAGCAGTCAGGGCGCACGTCGGTGCGCCCCTGCTATTCATCTACTTGACTAATGCGACGTATATTGAGGACATCGCTCATTTTTTTGATTTGGGCAAAACTACGCTCAAGTTGTTGGCGATCCTTAATATCAATAGACAAGTCAATGAGAGCTGGTTTTCCGTCTTGGGTTTTAACTTGAGCATGGCAGACATTGATATGTTGATCACTCAAGCGAGATAAAATATCTTTGAATACTCCTACGCGATCGAGGACTTCAATTTGCAGAGTAACTGGGTAAGTTTGAGGACGTCCATTATCTGTATCTGTAGAGTTCCAACTCACTGGTACAAGTTGCTCTCCAGGAACATTTTCTACATTAGAACACCCTTGTCGGTGAATCGAAATACCTCGTCCTCGGGTAACAACACCAATAATCGGCTCTCCTGGCAATGGGTCACAACAACCAGCTAAGCGATACATTAGACCTTCAATACCAGCAATGGGATTACTTTTACCAGAAATTGGAGATTGGGGATAGGGAGAACAAGACTGGACAAATTCCTTAGGAGATAACTCAGTTTCTTGAGGTTCATTCTCCAAGCCTACTCGCAAGGCTTCTCGCAATCGGTTAACTATTAAATTTAGGGTGATCTCGCCATAACCTAGAGCTGCAATTAAATCCTCAACATTGTGGTAATTGCACCGTTCTGCTACTGTCTTCATTGGTTCCGATTTCAGCAACGATTCAAAACTTTTCTTACCCAGTTCCTTTTCTAGGAGCTCCCGACCTCGAGCCACATTTTCTTCACGGTGAGACCGCTTAAACCATTGTCGAATCCGGTACTGAGCACTGGGGGTTACTGCAAAGTTCAGCCAGTCTAAACTCGGGCGACCGTTTTTGTTGGTGATAATTTCGACAATGTCCCCATTTTGCAAAGGATTATCCAGTACTCGCCACTGTCCATTGACTCGTACTCCAGCGCAATGATTTCCTACTTCGGTATGAATGCGATAAGCAAAGTCTATTGGCGTTGCTCCCCGACTCAAATCTATGACATCCCCATTCGGTGTAAACACATAGACATCCTCATCAAATAAATTATCTTTAACAGTGTCCATGTATTCCTGAGCATCTTTGAGATCATGTTGCCAATCTACTAACTGCCGTAGCCAAGTAAACTTTTCATCTTCAGCTGTAATTTGGGTATTGTTGGAGCTGCCTGTTTCTTTGTACTTCCAATGAGCTGCAATACCGTACTCAGCAATGTGATGCATTTCCAGGGTGCGAATCTGAACCTCGATTGGGCGTCCTGTTAAACCGATAACTCCTGTATGCAAAGACTGGTAGCGATTTGGTTTAGGTAAACCAATGTAGTCTTTAAACCGACCTGGAATTGGTCGAAAGGCATCGTGAACCATTGCTAAAGCTCGGTAACACTCTTCATTTGTCTGCACAATTAACCGCACTGCTGCAATATCATAAATTTCATGAAACTCTTTGTGTTGCCGTTCCATCTTCCGATAGATGCCATACAGGTGCTTCGGACGTCCATTGATTTCTAAGCCCTGAATGCCAGCTTTTTCCAGGCGCGATCGCAAAATTCCTACTACCTGAGTTAACCTCTCTTCCCTGTCTGAGCGACGTTCGGCTACTAATTCTTGCATCTGACGGTAAGCATCAGTTTCGAGATACTTAAATGCCAAATCTTCTAGTTCCCACTTAAAGCGTCCAATTCCCAGACGATTGGCCAAGGGTGCAAAGATTTCTCGGGTTTCTAGAGCAATTTGGTGCTGTTTTTCTGGCTTCAGATATTCCAACGTCCGCATATTGTGCAGCCTATCCGCTAGCTTAACCACAATTACCCGGATATCAGCAGCCATTGCAAGGAACATGCGACGGAAGTTCTCTGCTTGACGCTCGGTTTTACTAGAGAAGTTGAATTTAGAAAGTTTAGTAACGCCCTCTACTAACTGCCGCACTTCGGCCCCAAACCGAGACTCTATCTCTTCTGCTGAAACATCTGTATCCTCAACCACATCGTGCAGAAACCCAGCAGCAATCATAGTACTGCTGCCACCCAAATCCCTGAGCAAGCCAGCAACAGCAACGGGATGAGCGATATAAGGTTCTCCTGACTTGCGATACTGTCCTTCATGGAGTTGGTAAGCAAATTCAAAAGCTTGACTAATTAAAACAGTATCGGAGGATACTGTTTGTTCAGAACCTGCGGAAGATTCTCTTAAAGATTCCCTCAGCCAGTCAGGAAGATCCAAGTCAAAAGTGGTAGGAGCAAGATTGCAGGTTGTCGCTATGGCGTCCATAATTCTTCCTTGAATAAAAAATAGATAGGCAGTGTAGCAGAAACTTTGTGAAAATTAATAGTGTGAAAGACTCTCGAGAAACTCTGAAAAGCTAATGGCTAATGGCTAATGGCTAATAGCTAATAGCTAATGGAAGAGAATTGTTTCTCCCATTCAATTGGGGGCGCGAAGCGCTCCTGGGGAGCTATCGAGAAACAAGGCAGGAGGCAGGAGGCAGAAGGCGAGGGAGGAGTTAGGAGATAGTGTTTCTCCTATTCAATTAGGGGTGCAGGGCGCTCCTCAGGAGCTCTTTACTTGGTTACTTCTGCTGAACCGAGCTAAATTATCCAGGGTTGAGGTGAGAGGGCGGTTCTCACCTTACTGACTATCGACGAGCAAGCGTTAAACGCTTGTTAAAAGACAAGAGTAGAGGTGAATGAGCCTTCGCCCGTACATAAAGAGCATTCAGAGCAAGGGAAAAGGGTAATAAAACTCTTGTTCGAGTGCCTATTCCCCTTTGACACCAAAGGTTATAGCCTTTGGTGAAGTACAACTACTCCTGAAATGAGAATACCCTTGGGAGCATCATCCCCAAGAAAGAAAAAGCTAGCTTTAAGATTTAATCTCCAGCACCAGCTTTTTGATAATTAGTTCCTTTTAGCAAAAAGACAAAATTCTTTACATTAATCTTAAACCAAAAAGAGTTTCCTATGGTAACACCTTCCTCTGCCCAAAGCTATCAGTTATTTCAACAAGCCCTGGAGCAGATGCGTACAGCTCTTACTGCTCAAGATTTAGAGATTGCCATACTCCGAAACAATTTCCAGGAGGTACAAGGACTTTTCCAAAGCAAAATCCTCATTCTAACTACAGATGACGTTACTCCAGATTCTGCCTCCCGTTGGCAATCTTTGCAAACAGAAATCTACAAGCAGATGCGGCTGTTGGAAACAGATCTAATGCTGTTACAGGCATCGCGGAGTTCTGCAACCTTCTTATCTCGGCAAACAGGAGTGAAAAATCGCCTCAATACTCTGATTCAATACTGCCAGGAGTTACTTCAATAGACTTCTTGCGTACATCCTACGAGGGTGAAGCATTGGCGAAAAAAAACTCTGATTCTATTCCCTCCTGACTCCGAGACTCGGTGTTTATTCAGAGATTAGCTATTAGCCATTAGCTATTAGCCATTAGCCATTAGCCATTAGCCATTAGCCATTAGCCATTAGCTTTGAGCGTGTTTCTCAAGATCTCTAATCGACTTTTCCTTGATACTCACATTTGAAATCTGATTTACGCCAAGCTTCTAGATTGACAGCTGCTAAGGGTTTTAACTGAGAACATTGAGGCTGAATCCTTTGGCTTAACACTGCCCAAATCAAGCTGCGAGTAAGATCTAAACCTGTCTTGACTAAAGATTCCTGATTACCAGGAATACCCTGCTCATCTATAGTATCTACCTCTACCCAAATTCCCTGAGCGCCCAAAAGAATCTGTGCCATCCACTTGGCTCGCGGCAGATGAGTCGGGGAAGTAATTAACTTAACTTTACGAACATCCCACTGACGCAGAATGGGGATATTAAAGTAGAAGTTGCCAAAGGTAGACTCAGCACAATGTTCTAACCAAACATGATCTATAGGAGCTGCCTCCCTTTGAAAAATCAACAAGATACAGGGATCTGGGGAACCTTGGGAAATCAAAACTTTGGTTGCTGGGTACTGTTTAACCAACTGAGCAACGTAAATCTCTCGACTAATACTGCCTCCTAATACCAAGAAAGCATCTACCGAACCAGATGCCGCAACCTGAAGTTTCACGGTATTATTCAGTAACCAAGCACCAAGAAGGAGGGCTATGCAAAATGACCCTAAACCAAGTAGATGTCGTCGCCGAACGACTCGAAACCAGTTTCTCAAACTAACCCAGTTACGTCGAATGATGCTACTTCCTTAGTTTGGTGACCAATAACTAAAATCTTCTTATAGTAACTAATACTAGAGCATTGTACAGACGCATATTGGTAGGACACAGATTAAACTGGCACAAAACTTCCTAATCTCAGCTAGGTAATGTAGGTATAGTGACTATAGAACCTTTTTTAGCTGGTCAGCAATACTATAAACCTTAAACACTAAGCTGAGTGTAGGCTCCAACTGCTGGGTATGTATTTAACCTCTATAGCTGACAACTGACAATAACTTTTCAGTTACCTCACGCCAACCCTGCTTTATCTACTCTCCATGAACCAATACAAAAAATATTTCCCTTGGCTCAAAGGCTTCATCTTTAACGCAGCGATCGCAACAACGGCATCTTTGTCTCTAGTTGCACCAATTACCGGCAATTCCGTCTTTGCAGCTCTCGAAGATAGCCCAAAAAACGTTGTTGATGAAGCCTGGCAAATTGTCAATAGGGAGTATGTAGATCGAAACTTCAACCAGGTTGATTGGCAAGCAACTAGGCAAGAACTGCTCAGCCGAGACTATATATCCAACGAGCAAGCCTACAAAGCTATTCGGGAAGCTTTAGAGCCTCTGGGAGACCCCTACACTCGCTTTTTAGATCCAGACAATTTCCAAGCTCTTACTAATCAAACTGCTGGGGAACTTTCTGGTGTTGGTATTCGTCTGGAAGTGAATGAGGAAACGAAGGCTCTGAGTATTGTTGAACCAATTGATAATTCTCCAGCTTCCAAAGCTGGTTTGCAATCAGGGGACAATATAGAAGAAATTGATGGTAAATCTACTGAAGGAATGACCCTGAAAGAAGCGTCAGACTTAATTCGGGGTGAAGTGGGAACATCAATCACTCTGAAAATTTCCCGGCAAGGGGTAGACGCCTTTGATGTGATGCTGACCCGCGCTAAAATTCAATTGCCATCCGTCCGTTATAGCCTTAAGGAAGAAGGTAACATACAGGTGGGCTATATCAGCTTGGATGAATTTAGTTCCCATGCTGCTGAACAGATGCGGCAGGCAATTAGAGAACTTAATCAAGAGAATGTAGATGCCTATGTCTTAGATCTGCGAGGTAATCCGGGGGGATTGCTGCACGCCAGTATTGACATTGCTCGGATGTGGCTCGAACAAGGCGCTATTGTCAGTACGATAGACCGTATTGGTGGTAAACAGGAATTTTCTGCTAACCAAACCTCTCTAACCAATTTACCTTTAGCAGTTCTAGTAGATGAGGACTCAGCCAGTGCTAGTGAGATTCTTACTGGTGCTCTGAAGGACAATCAACGGGCAACTGTTATCGGAACTCAAACCTTTGGCAAAGCTGCGGTTCAGTCTGTCCATGCTTTATCCGATGGTTCAGGTTTAGCAGTAACTGTTTCTCGTTACTATCCACCTAGCGGCATAGATATTACGAAAAAGGGGATTACTCCTGATATCAAACTCAACTTGACGCAGTCACAGAAACAGCTTCTGCAGAATGAACCGAATTTGATTGCTACAAAGAAAGACCCTCAATACCAACGAGCACTGGAGACTCTGGAAAATGAGGTAGCTCCTAAACCGATTCTAGGTCAAACAGCTGAGCCAACTACTGTTCGTTGACTGAGTAACTCAATAATTCAGAAAGAGGTATAGGCTCATGAATATCAGCAATGAGGTGATGATTGACGTAGGACATCAACTTAATGGCTATACCTTTCGATTGGCTCCCAACAGTGAGCAACTGTTAGCACAATTATTTGCTGAAGCTTTTTCTCCAGCTACCTTATTTGTCTCTCACGAAACTGAGCAAGAATTTACTACTGCTTACCGTGCAAAATGGCTACCGATTTGGATGTTGATTTCTGGACTCAGTGAAGTCCATCTCAAATCTATTGACAAAATTGTGTTTCAGCAACCCTACCCTCAAAAAGACTTGCTGGTAATTTTACCAACCGAATCTTTACAGAATTCTACTGTATCTGTTTCCGTCTATGGCTAAGCGAGCAAATCTTTACCTTGCTCAGGCAGGACAAGCTGTAGTTATGGCGGAATTCCTTGCTCGTGGTTGGAATGTAGCTGTACCTCAGGTAGATGTTGGGGATGATTTGTTCATTGTGCGCGATTCTAATGGTCAGTTTACTCGCGCTCAAGTTAAAACTGCATCAGCACAGCAACGTTCCTATGGCTACAGTGCTCAATTTAGGCTTCCCTTAAAGCAGTTACAAACAGTTTTAACGCCAGAACTAACTTATGTGTTTGTTGTTCGTAATCAACAAACATGGAGTTCTTTTACCTTGATTCCTCGACAGGACTTGAACAGACTGTATCAACTCTATGGAATTGGCACTGTGGCTGAAAATTATCTACTTCTTACCTTCCAATATGAGCAGTCTTTCCTTCGGTGTTCCACTCAGGATCTATCCAAATATCTCAATAATTGGATACAATTCCCCATCATTGACTCTTAATAAACTAAATGTTGTTGCTCACTAGCGTTTCTCTCCAAATTCCTGGGTTTGATACCCTTATTTTGATACCAATGTACTAAAAAAAACGACAAGCGATCGCAAGATAAGCTGCGCTGCACTAGATCCCCGACTTCTTATACCAGTTTGTCGAGTTAATCGCAGGTTTAATTGAGAAGTCGGGGATCTGTTAGAGATCGTGTCTTTGCTGTTTGGCAACAAGGTCATTTTTAGGACGCACATTTTTTCAATCTTGTAGGTTGGGTGAAGCGAAGCGGAACCCAACAATATGTGCAACGAACCCTAAGTCAGTGTTGGGTTTCACTACGTTTCACCCAACCTACTTGGAACTTCACATCCCCATTGTGGTACTGGCATCTTACCAGTTTTGATATTCAAACAGGCTTCTAGCCTGTTTCATACCAAATCCGCTTTACCAAGGGTCTATTAAAAAAAATCAAAGCCTTTGTCTGGAAAAGATTTGGGGATTTTGATAAGTACCCCACAATAACCGGATTTGGTATCACAAGGTATTGTTGCATCATTTTGACCAACTCTGCTCTATTTCAGCTACCATATTTCAAACCAGAAGCATGTGTTGGTGCTGATGAGCAAAAGTAAAATCAGGGTAGGAGTAGTGGGCATCGGCTTTGCTCAACAGGTTCATGTTCCTGCTTTTCGGGCAGATGAGCGGTGCGAGGTGGTTGCTATCTGTGCTAGTAATCTACAAAGAGCCTCCAAAGTGGCAGAGAAATTAGATATTTCTCAAGCTTTTGGGAATTGGCAAGAACTGATTGCTCAGCCAAATATTGATGTGATTTCCATTGCTACTCCTCCCAATATTCAACCAGAAATTGCGATCGCAGCTCTTTCTCAAGGCAAGGGAGTGTTTTGTGAAAAGCCGCTAGCTACCTCAGCCGCAGCTGCTCAGCAAATGGCAGCTGCAGCTCAGCAGCAAGGTGTGGCTAATATGGTGGACTTGGAATTCCCCGAAATTGAGCTATGGCAACAAGCAAAGTTAATCCTAGAGCGGGGTGAGCTTGGTAACTTAAGACATGTAGCAGTATCTTGGAATGTTGAGACTTATGCTAATAGAATGGGTCTCGATTCCTGGAAAACCAGGATAGAAGCTGGAGGAGGAGTGCTAAATTCTTTTGTTTCCCACTCTTTTTACTATCTGGAATGGCTCTTAGCACCAATCACCAGGCTCTTCTGTAATCTGTTTCGTACTCCAGGAGACAAACGTACAGGAGATACTTTAGCTACCCTTTGCCTGGAGTTAGAGTCTGGTATCGCAGTCTCCCTTTCTGTCAGTAGCCATGCTTTTTTAGGAAATGGTCATCGCCTAGAATTCTATGGAGATGCAGGGACAATGGTATTGGATAACCCTACATCTGATTATGTGGGTGGCTTTCGGTTACTGAAAGGAACCCGTGAATCAAAGTCTTTGGAAATGATTGATTTAGGTGATAATTCCCCCAAAATTCACCAAGATGGACGAATTACCGTAGTTGGCAGCTTAGTAAAGCGGTTTGTTACCTGGCAGGAAACTGGAATTCCCGACAAGCCAAGCTTCACAGAAGGGTTACGAGTTCAGCAGTTGCTAGAAGCAGCACAACAATCCCATCAATCAGGCAGTTGGGTTATTCCAAGTTGTTAAGCTATCAGCTGTCAGCAAAAATCTGATAGCTAATTAACAATTAGCAATTAGCAATTAGCAATTAGCAATTAGCAATTTACAACAAATGACAAAATCATATTTAGTAACCGGTGGTACTGGTTTCATCGGCTCAGCACTGGTACGTCGCTTAGTAAAAGAGGGTTATCAAGTTCGTGTGTTGGACAACCAATCAAGGGGTTCTGCCGCTCGTTTGGCTGACATTACCGACGAATTGGAGTTTGTCTCAGCGGATATTAGAGACCCGGAAGCCGTACAAAAAGCGGCTAAAGGAGTAGATACTGTCTGCCATCTAGCTTTCGTCAATGGCACAGAGTTTTTCTACAGTAAGCCGGAGTTGGTTCTTGATGTTGGCGTTAAAGGTATGGTTAATGTCATCGATGCTTGCTTAAAACATGACATCGGTGAGTTAGTGTTAGCCTCTAGTTCCGAAGTTTATCAAACTCCTCCCACTGTCCCCACTGATGAAACCGTCCCTCTGTATATCCCTGACCCTTGGAATCCTCGCTATTCCTACGGTGGTGGTAAGATAATTAGCGAGATTATGGCATTGAATTATGGTAGAAAGCACTTTGAACGAGTGTTGATTTTCCGCCCCCATAATGTGTATGGTCCGGATATGGGTTGGGAACATGTTATTCCTCAATTTGTTCTAAGGATGAAAGCCTTGTGCAAAGAAGAGACTAATCCGATACAGTTTAAGATTCAGGGAACAGGAGAAGAAACGCGCTCCTTTGTGTTTATCGATGATTTCATTGATGGTTTAATGGTTGTCCTAGAGAAGGGTGAACATCTAGGGATTTATCATATCGGCACGATGGAAGAAATTGCGATCGCACAAGTGGCTCATTTAGTTGGAGAATACTTTGGGCGGCAAATTGAGATAGTCACAGGTGAACTAGCTAAAGGGGGTACTCCCCGGCGTTGTCCAGATATCGGCAAGCTCCAGGCACTAGGATATCAACCGAAGTATGCTTTTCGAGATGGTTTGCCGATTATTGCCAAGTGGTACGATGATAACGCTCACAAAGCGCCATCAACATGAAGCGTTGTTTGTTATTTGTTATTTGTTGTTTGTTATTTGTCTTTTGTACCAATGACTAATGACCAATGACTAATGACTAATAACCAATGACTAATGACCAATAACTAATGACTAATGACCAATGACTAATGACCAAATGACAGAAAGCATCCAACTTGCCGCAGGAAGCGGATCGAGCGTGGTAGTGGACAGCTGCCAAATTTCTGGTAGTACTGATTTGCAACCAATACTTTTCTTAGGTTATCTCCCACCAGTAAATCAGATGCGTCCCATTGGAGAATCTCCGAAGGAACAACCAGCTTATCCTGCCCAATTGCTCTACTGTCCTGAGAGTAAACTAGTGCAAATTGGTTTAATCGTAGACCCCAATATCTTGTTTCCACCAGAATATCCTTACACTAGTGGTACAACCAAAATCCTGCGGGACAATTTCGCCGAACTTTACCAGGATTGTCAAACAATTATTCCTCTAACGGCAGAAGATTTAATTGTAGATATTGGTTCCAATGATGGCACTTTACTGAGCAATTTCAAAAATGGTGGTCATCGTGTTCAGGGTATTGAACCAACCCAGAGAGGGGAAATTGCTAACGAAAAGGGAATTTCTACTGCGATAGAGTTCTTTGGTAGAGAGATTGCTACCAAGGTTAAATCTGAGCAAGGACCAGCTAAAATTATTACCGCAACTAATGTCTTTGCTCACATAGAGGATATCCATGAAATCGTCGAAAGCATCCTCTTGTTATTAGATGACAAAGGTGTGTTTATCTCAGAATCTCACTATCTACTCAGTTTAGTGGAGACTCTACAGTACGACACTATCTATCACGAACATCTGCGTTACTACTCCCTTCAAAGTCTGGAATACCTGTTCAATATGCATGGATTAGAAGTAATTCATGCTAAGCGAATTCCTACCCACGGCGGTTCGATCCGGGTTTATGCTGCAAGGAAAGGAGCTTATCCTGTGCAGCCATCCGTCAGTAAGATCCTGGAAGAAGAGATAGCGGTTGATCTTAATAACCAAAAGTTAGAAGAGTTTAAACATCAAGTAGTACTTTCCAAACTCCAGTTACATTCATTGTTGCTAGATATTAAAAAACAAGGGCATCGGATCTATGGTATTGGGGCTCCTTCTAGAGCTAGCACTTTGATTAACTACGTGGGAATTGATGACGGGATTTTGGATTGCGTCGTCGAAGTTAAAGGCTCTTACAAAACTGGCAAATATATGCCGGGTACTTTAATTCCAGTAATTGAAGAAACAGCTCTATTTGAAAATCAGCCCGAGTATGCTCTGCTATTGTCATGGCATATTGCTGAAGAGCTAATGCCAAAGTTGACGCAAAAAGGTTTTAAGGGAAAATATATTGTGCCCTTACCAGTTCCCAGAATAGTAGATATTCAGTAATGAGTAATGAGTAATGAGTAATGAGTAATGAGTAATGAGTAATGA
>JAAHGL010000101.1 GCA_010692635.1 Symploca sp. SIO2C1
TGATTGCATTTTGACCAATTTCGCACTCTCAGGAATTTCTACTCGGAAAAAATTGTGCGATCGACTGCCCTATATACGCTCTGGGATTCAGAAAATACAAGGCTTCTCGGAGAGTGACAGAAGAGGGATAACAGCGCGAAGCGCTGTATGATTCAATGCAATGTCCACCTCACTTCCCAAACATAATTCCGGAAAAATCTGGAATTAGACCCTACAACTCTTCACTTTTTTCATTCCCTATTTATCTGTCTGAATGCAGGTTAATTTAATTTAATCAATATATAAAATTAATATGTGAGGAACGAAACTCAACGTCATTAATACGAATGTTGGGTTTCACTTCGTTCCACCCAACCTACAGTTTTAGGGTAAAGTATACCCGGCATCTTTAAGAGAAGGTCTTGCACCTTCACGAACTCTCAAAAAGTCTAAATGTTCTCCTGATTTAGTGCGTAGTTCATCCAAGGAACCTTCGATTTTTACCTGACCCTCATCAAGTACTACAATCCAATCTGCTCGATTAATGGCGCTGGGACGATGGCTAATGATAATAGTAGTTTTACCTTGACGAGCCCACAAGAGTCGATCTAGTAATTGACCTTCGCTCACTGGATCAAGACCCGCTGTTGATTCATCTAAAATTAATACTGGTGGATCAGTCAAAATCCCTCTTGCGATCGCTAATCTTTGTCGTTGTCCTCCAGAAAGGTTAGAACCAAATTCACCTAAAACTGTTTGATACTTCTCAGGGAGTTTACTGATAAATTCATCAGCACCAACAATCTGGCAAGCTTTAACAATTTCACCAAAGCTAGCTTGAGGATGACCTAAGCGGAAATTATCTAGAATTGAACGACTCCAAAAGTGTGCTTCTTGGGGTACTAAAACTACTTGTTGCCGGAGACAATCAAGGGAAATATCTTCAATATTATAGATGCCAGTGCGGATATTACCAGATTGTAAATTGTAGAGTCCAGCAATTAGTTTAGCCAGGGTACTTTTGCCACAGCCGGATTTACCAATTAAGGCAGTAACTTGCCCACCAGGAATAGTTACAGAAAAGTCTTGCAGTTGGTCAAGTCTACCGGGATAATGAAAATTGATATTCTCACAAGTAATTTCGGCATTATGCTCAATTTCAGCAGTAGGCTTCTTCGTCTCACCTGAGTTCTCTGGGGTTGAATCAATAACTTCTGTCAAACGTTCAGTGGCGGTTCTAACATGGGCTAATTCATCAACAAAACCGATGGCAGCACGAATAAAGGAGACTAAATTGCCGTTCATGGTATGGAAAGCCAACAGCTGACCAATACTCAACTGTCCTTGAATTACTAAGTTACTACCAATCCAGAGTAAGGAGATACTACCAATACCGGAAACCAACTCTGAGAAACTATTATTGATAATGCTAATCTGAGTTGTGCGAAAATTGAGGTTAGCTAAACGACTAAAACGACTCTGAAATTCTTCCCAAAATTGAGGTGCAGCAGTAGTCATCTTGAGAGTCAAAGCACCTTTAAAGGTTTCTACCAAAACCCCTTGGTTTTCTGCTTCCAAGACTAAAGAACTACGAGTCTTTTTCTGCAAACTGGGCAATAATATGACCGTAGATAGGGTCATTACTAAGGCAATCAAGACTCCAGCAATGGTCAGCTGCCAGCTATAAAAAAGCATGAAAGATAAAGAAACCGCTGCTACAAATAACTGAGCCGGTAGACTGACAATTACTTGGGAAACTAATTGATTAATCGATTGAATATCTTGCAGTCGGCTAACGATTTCTCCACTACGACGGGATTCATAGTAACTGAGGGGCAAACGCAAAATTTGCCGCCCAAATTCCATCACCAGACCTAATTCTAGACGTTGAGCAAAGTGAGCAATTAAAGTAGACTGTATTAATCCCAGGCTGCTGCTGAAGATATTCATCACGATCACCGCAATCACTACGGCATTCAGAAGTCCCATATCCCGCCGCACCAGCACGTCATCTGTCAGGATTTGGATGAAGAATGGAGTTGCTAAAGCAAGTAAACCGAGGACTAGGTTAATGAGAAATGCCTGACTCAAAACGGCGCGATAAGCGGAAGCACGCTTGAAAAATCGACCGACACTAGCCACTTGATCATTAGGCTGGGACCAAAAACGGACAGGATCTGGTTCCAAAATCAGCATTACCCAGTCTGTCCAACCTTGGGTTAGCTCTTTTTTGGTAAGATAGCGGAGACCTACAGCAGGATCAGCAACGACAAATTTATTGCCCTGTTCCCCATACAAGACAACCCAATGATTTCCCTTCCAATGAATAATCGTTGGTAAGGGTATCTCATTGATTTGTTCTAAAACTGTCGGTGAAGCTTTGACAGTTCGAGCATTAAAACCAAGAGCTTCTGCTCCCCGCTTAAGTCCAAGTAATGTAGTACCCTGTTGCCCTGTACCAACAGCTTCCCGAATCCGGCTAATAGTAAAAACGGCACCATAGTGTTTGACAATAGTAGCAAAGCAAGCAGCGCCGCAATCTTCTTCACTATGTTGCCGCACCACTGGATATTTTCTGCGTAGGAAAGCTGGTAGTTGCATGATTATTAGTTTCTCTAAAGCAGCCTCAATACTTACTACTTCCTAGGAAGTGAGCATAAATCCGAAAAAAGCAGCCATAATATCAAATCCAGGTAAATTTGAAAGGGTGGGTTTAAAATCTTTATCTATGTGATGTTAGTCCTAGCTTACTTATGATAAGTAAGATAGGACTTCAGAGTATTAATAATGAGCGTTAAAGTCAAATCGATCACTGAACAGGTTGAGCCACCCCGCTCCCCCAAAGAAAACCTCCCAACCATGTATGATCTTCCCAGTGAAGACCCGGAGGAACCCGGTTTGCCTGATGAATTTCACTTGTGGCAGGCGCAACTTTGCTCAGCAACTTTTCGCCCTCCCAACTATCCTAGCGATCGCACCTTTGTTGCCAGCGATTTGAATCTGTACTATGATCCCCAGCATCCGAGTTGGTACAAACGTCCCGACTGGTTTGCTGTTGTGGGAGTCTCACGGTTTTACGAGGAGCGAGAGTTACGCTTGAGCTACGTCACTTGGCAAGAAGGAGTACGTCCCACTGTAGCGATTGAATTCCTTTCTCCCAGCACCCGCGCCGAAGACTTGGGGGAAACAGAACGCCAGCGAAAGCCTCCCACCAAATGGGAAGTCTATGAACAAATTCTAGGTATTCCCTACTATACAGCGGTTCCCGCTGTTACGAGGTACAGTAAAAACGACGAGGAAGAAATCTATCCAATTTTGACAACTGATTCAGGTGTACCTCATTGCAGCGGGAACCGCTGTATTGTTTTCGATCGCCTCACTAACCAATTGCAGTTTTTTCAATTAGATGGTAGCCATTATCGAAAACGGGAATTGATAGAGGAGCGCATTTGGCTACCTGATTTGGAGTTGGGTTTGGGACTATGGCGGGGAAAATATCGAGAGTTAGAAAGACCGTGGTTACGTTGGTACGACAGTGATGGCAATTGGATTCTCACTGACGCTGAGCAAGAAGCTCAACGTGCTGAACAAGAAAGTCAACGTGCCGAACAAGAAAGTCAACGTGCTGAACAAGAAAGTCAACGTGCTGAACAAGAAAGTCAACGTGCTGAACAAGAAAGTCAACGTGCTGAACGATTAGCCCAACGTTTGCGACAAGCGGGAATCGATCCCAATGAGATTGAATAGGGGACTTCCAAAAAATAAAATGTCCCAGGTTAAACTATATTTTAATAAACCTTCCTAAATCTGCAAGTGGACATTCCCCGCCTGCATCCAGAAACAATTGAGGAGATTAAACAAAGGGCTGAGATTGTTGATGTGATCTCAGAACATGTTGTCTTGCGCAAGCGTGGTAAAGACTATCTCGGTTTGTGTCCCTTCCATGACGAGAAAACTCCCAGTTTCAGCGTTAGCCCCAGCAAGCAGCTGTACTACTGCTTTGGTTGTCAAGCTGGAGGAAATGCCATTAAGTTCCTAATGGAAGTGGGAAAGCACTCCTTCAGTGAAGTAGTTTTGCAGCTGGCGCGGCAATATCAGGTGCCGATAAAGACTCTCGAACCAGAACAAAGGCAAGAATTGCAGCGTCAGTTGTCCCTACGAGAACAACTCTACGAGATTTTGGCACTGACAGCCCAGTTCTATCAACATGCTCTACGGCAACCTCAAGGAAAGCAGGCTCTAGAGTATTTGTACGAGAAACGACGTCTGAAGGAAGAAACAATTCAGCAGTTCCAGTTGGGCTATGCACCAGCTGGATGGGATACACTCTACAGATATCTGGTAGAACGAAAAGGCAAGCCCGTGCAGCAGGTAGCCGAAGCAGGGTTGATTAAACCTAAGAACAAAGGGAATGGCTACTATGATGGATTTCGCGATCGCTTAATTATACCCATCCGCGATTCTCAGGGACGAATAATTGGCTTGGGTGGCAGAAGCTTGGGGAATGAACAACCAAAATATCTTAACTCTCCCGAAACCCCACTTTTTAATAAAGGTAAAACTCTATTTGCTCTGGATAAAGCTCGTGATTCAATTAGAAAGCAAGACCAGGCAGTAGTAGTAGAAGGATATTTTGATGCGATCGCGCTTCATGCTGTTGGGATCACTAATGTCGTAGCCTCTCTTGGTACTGCTTTGAGCCAAGAGCAAGTGCGGCAACTCCTACGCTATACTGAATCCAAGCAAGTAATTCTCAACTTCGATGCTGATGCTGCTGGTACCACCGCTACTGCCAGAGCAATTGGTGAAATTGCGCACCTGGCATACCAAGGACAAGTTCAGCTGCGGGTGCTCAACCTACCGGATGGCAAAGATGCAGATGAATTTCTCAAAGGACATCCTGAAGCTCAGGAAAAATACCAACAACTACTACAAACTGCTCCCCTATGGCTTGATTGGCAGATCAATCAACTCCTACTGGGTAAAAATCTCCAACACGCGGACCAATTTCAGCAAGTTGCCCAAGAAATGGTCAACTTGCTCAATCAACTCGACAACATTAACCAGCTAACCTATTATCTCAACCATTGTGCCCAGCTTCTCAGTCAGGGTCAAGATAGACTATTACCTTTATATATCAAAAACTTACAGGCTCAACTTAACAAACCCTTAGCTGCTAATGTCAAGAAATCACCAGTATTAGGTTTCCCCTCCTCTCTGCACAATAAGTCAAACAACCACAAGCAAACTCACTCTAGGCTCAACTCACCTATTAATTCAGAACACAGTCTTCTAGAAGAAGCCGAAGCTTTACTATTACGCATCTACCTCCACTTTCCCGAATACCGACACACCATCGTTGACACTCTAGAAACAGAAGATTTGCTCTTTAGCCTCTCCCCCCATCGCTTTTTGTGGCAACAAATCCTACAACTGCAAGAAGTAGTGGCAAAGTCTCATATTAATACCCCTGACTCACTAATTTCCCTTTTACAAGACCGCAGCCTCAAATTTCCCCAACAAATAGCTCAGGTAGCTCATTTATTTCATCTAGATGAGAAGGAGCTCTGGGAAGATATCGCTCGTGCTCCAGCAGAGATTCAAAGAGCAGCAGCCTGTTTAGAGAAAGTAGCCTGTGAAAAACACCGGCGTTATTGTTTACAGCAATGGCAAAAGTTTCAGTTTTCTACAGATTACCAACGCATGCAGTACTATTCGGAGGAACTTTATGCTATAAGCCAGCGAATTCAAGAGTTAGAGCAAACCCGCTCCTTTAAGATTTCCGAGGTCTTTGGTTGAGAGCTCCTGAGGAGCACTTCCCACTCCCAATTGAATGGGAGAAACAATTCTCTTCCCTATTGTCTGACTTGGAGACTCGGTGTTTATTCAGAGATTAGCAATTAACAATTAACAATTAACAATTAGCAATTAGCAATTAGCAATCGACTGTTTCTCGATAGTCTAATAAAAACCCACACTTCTTTATGAGTAGGTGTGGGTAGTTTACACAAAAGTGGAACTTTTAGGTATTAGAGTTTAATTTAGTTTTGAGGTTGTTCCTGAGGAGGCATGATTACTTTCTTAGCTAAACCAACAATTTCAAGTCCTCGAATTGCCCACCAAGTCATATCAATTTCCCACCATTGCCGTCCTGCTGGTGCTACATTCGGGTAAGCATGATGATTGTTGTGCCAACCTTCTCCATAAGTCAAGATTGCTGCCCACCAGAGGTTGCGAGAACCATCATCTAATTCAAAAGTTTGATAACCTCGTAGATGACTTGCGGAATTAATCAACCAAGTACTGTGCCAGAGTATCACTGCCCGAACAAAAACTCCCCAGATGACAAAAGACCATCCTCCCAGAACATAAAGCAACAAAGCAACAGGAATCTGGAGCAATAAGAAATAGCGGTCAAGCCAGCAATAATAGGGGTCTCGTACTAAATCAGGTGCGTATTTTTTATAAGATTCGTAGTCAAAAAACTGACTTTTTTGATAAAACAGCCAAAGCATATGACTCCACCAAAAACCCTGCTTCGCTGAGTAAGGGTCTTTTTCTTGATCTTCTGGGAAAGCATGATGAAGACGATGGTTGGCAACCCAAAAAACTGGAGAGCCTTGAAGGGCGAGACATCCTATAGTAGCAAGAATATATTCTAACCACTGAGGTACTTTAAAACTACGATGGGTTAATAGTCGGTGATATGCTAAACAGATGCCAATGCTGCCAAAGAACCAGTGAAAAAATATGGTGAGTCCCAAAGCTGACCAAGAGAAGAACCAAGGAGCGAGCATCGCCACAGCATGAATCGTACCGAAAAACCCTACAGCAACCCAGTTTAAAGTCGGAGCTGATCTGCTTTCTGGGGCAACTGAGAGTGAATTATTGGTCATAAATTTGCCTTATTCAGTAGAGAGCGTCACTATAGTGGAAGTTGAGATGCAAGTAATACTTGCGTGTGTTCCTAACAGCTTAACAATGTAAATGCAAATATGCAAGTTACACTTGCATTTTCTTTCTTATGTCTCGAACACGTCCTTCAAGCAGAGCACGCTTGATTAAGGCTGCACTTGAGTTGTTTACTTCTCAAGGAGTCACCGAGACAACAACTCGGCAGATTGCTGAATTGGCAAAAGTCAATGAGGTGACTCTTTTCCGACAGTTTGGTAACAAGCAGGGATTACTCTTGGCGGTACTCGAAGACTCTGCTGTGTTTACTCATCTCGGTGAATCTTTAACAGAGCAATTAAAGCAGACAAAAAATTTGGCTGAAGCTCTCAAACAATATGCCAATGATCGTATACAAGCTCTAGAAAATATTCCTGGGTTGCTACGCTCTGTGGTTGGGGAAGCAGGACGTTACACTATGGAAAATCGTCGAGCTTTAGGAAGAGGTGTAACTATAGCTAATCGGGATGTAGCCCGATATTTGGCAACTGTGATTGAGCGGGAGCAGCTGCACCCCTACTTACCCCCTGAAAAATTAGCCAGCTTGCTTAATGGCATGTTGTTTGGGTATTTAGTGATTGAAGTCACCAGTGAGTTCCACGAATTGTGGGATGACCGTGAGGATTTCTTGAATAGCTTAGTAGGATTGTGTTTGCACGGAGCAATTGTTCGGGAAAACTTAACAGATGAAACTGCTAAGAACCAAAACGTAACCCCTCACCCTCCTGATCAAAAAGTGGCAGATTTACCAGCTTCTGTAGTCAGCTCGATTCTGCAACAAGCCAAACAAAAAGGTTTACGAGATTATGCCCTTGCTTATGTCTTGTTTGGAACTGGCTTATCTCCTCAAGAAATTGTTACCTTAGAAAGATGGCATCAAATTAGTAATCCTCATCAACACCTACTGCAAGTCACTCAAGGCGCTGTGCGACAAGTACCTGTAAATCAGCGGATTATGGGGAAGCGCTATGGCTCCTATACTCGCAATCCTCTGAGTCAGTGGCTAAAGAGTCGAAAAGATAACCAATCTGCTTTATTTATCAATGATGCGAACCAACCTATGTCTGAGGTAGAGTTACGTACCGCATGGCAGGAATTTACTTCTGGGTTGTTAACCCCTGAAGGGCAACATCTGTTCATTGAACAAGCAGGACAAACTTGGTGTGTGGAAATGTTAATGAGGGGAATTGACTTGGAAGATTTGAGTATCTTGAGCGGTTGGGAGGCTAATCAATTACAGCCCTATGCTGATAGAGCTAGAGAAAAAGCTGCCTTGGAGCGAGCCCTCCGTCTTGATCAAAAATCCTAAAGAGAGTAGCCCAATCAACTCTAAGTATTAGAATACACTGAAACTATGCCTCTAATCGTGAACAATCTGCACAGCAGCACAATCATGATTAACTTTCTCATCCAATTCTCATTCAACTCGCTAAAAATCTAACAAATTAGTTAGATACTGCTGAAATAAACTATTATATGGTCTTTACTAAGAAACCAAGCCAGGAGCATTCTGCCCTTATAAATTGCTTACCTACTGCTGAAACAGGAACCATCTTTGTTAAGGGGGTAGAAATGGCATTTAAGTCTGGACAACAGCAGTATCAAGTGCTTCAAGGGATTGATTGGAATATCAAATCTGGTGATATCCAGTTGTTAATGGGTCCGTCTGGCTCAGGAAAAACTACCTTGCTGTCAATCTTGGCTGGATTACTGACACCTACAGCCGGACAAGTTTACTTATTAGGAGAAGAGATTACAAGGATGTCTCGTGCCAAGCTAGAGCGCTTTAGACGGCACAACATCGGTTTCATTTTCCAGGGTTTCAATTTGTTTCCAGCATTGACAGCAGCAGAGAATGTAGAAGTTGTACTCAATGTCAAGGGTATTCGGGGCAAAAAAGCACAATGTCAGGCACAAGGATTGCTAGAACAGGTGGGGTTAGGTTTGCATAGAAATCACAAACCTTGTGATTTGTCTGGAGGACAGAAACAGCGGGTTGCGATCGCACGGGCTTTAGCTGGCAATCCTCAGTTAATTATGGCAGATGAGCCAACAGCGGCTTTGGATTCCCAAAGTGGGCATAATGTCATTGAGTTACTCTATCAACTGGCTAAGGAACAAAGCTGTACCGTGCTGGTGGTGACCCACGACCCTCGGATTATTGATGTTGCTGATCAAGTAACTTATTTGGAAGATGGACAATTGACTAGAGCGCCGATGACTTGAAGAAAGAATACAAGAGTTCAGGAGTTCAAAATAATTAAGCTCATCCCATGTACTTTAGTCGTGGGATACAAGCATCTGTTATTATTAGTCATTTTACTTAGAGGAGGGCAATAACCCTTCTGTTAGTATTTTGTTTTAATTATTTTTAACATTACTTTTCATAACTATATGTTTTCACCTAAATAATTAAGTAAAAATAACAAGAGATAACAATTACCAAATAAATTTTAACCATTGATTTTAATCTATTTAAGAAAATCAACATAATCATGAGTAATCAACACTTTTGTCTTTACTGTTCGCAACCTTTACTCAGGCATATTTCCCACCAAGGGATTTACTGGTTTTGTAGCCATTGTCACCAAGAAATACCAGATATAGAAAACCTCAGAGAAGCTAAATTAAGCTTGCAGAATATGATTCGCAACCAGCTTATACAAGACAAGCAATCCGAGGAAAAATGGTTCAAACAGAAGCAAGCAATCGCTTAATTCTCAAGAAGCAGCTACTGCAGCAAACTAAAGTAATACTATTAGATCCAACTAAGGTTACTTGAGGCAATCACGCTGTTGCAGTATCTTGTGGAAATAGCATACGATTCTACAACAAGAATTCCATCTATGACTGAGTCCATCGGCAAAGTCTATCTAGTAGGGGGTGGGCCGGGAAATGCTGCCTACCTTACCCTCAGAGGTAAACAGTTGCTAAATGAAGCAGAAGTATTGGTATATGACAACTTAGTAGACCCTCAGTTATTACAACTAGTACCCCCCACTTGTCTGAAGATTCATGTGGGTAAACGGGGTGGACTTCCTTCAACGCCCCAAGATGAAATTGACCAAATTTTGGTAGAACAATGTTCTCAAGGCAAACAGGTAGTACGACTTAAAAGTGGTGACCCGTTTATTTTTGGTCGCTCTAGCTCAGAAATTCAGGCGCTGATTGCAGCAGAGTGTTCTTTTGAGGTTGTACCAGGGATTTCGTCGGCTTTCGCAACTCCCTTGTTTGCCGGGATTCCCTTAACAGATAGCGTCTGGAGCAGTTGTTTTGCAGTCCTGACAGGTCATGATCCCGTAGAATTAGATTGGGATGCCCTAGCCAGGATTGATACTTTAGCCATTTTAATGGGAGGGCGTCATCTCAGTGAAATCGTTGAGTATTTACAGCAATATGGGCGTTCTCCCCAAACACCGGTTGCCGTGATTCGCTCTGGTGGACGTCCCCAACAACGAATTTGGACTGGCACTTTAGCTAATATCGTTGAGCAAACTGCTGGTATTCCCCTCTCTCCAGCAGTGATTGTTGTTGGCGAGGTAGTGGAACTCAGGAACTATTTACAATCTCCTGAACCATCAGTCAGTTGGGCAGAATTTACCCCTCAGGGTGGAACTGAAGAAACGACTCCCACAATTATCAGTGAAGAGAAGGAGATACCCCCCCTTACCGGTAAAACCATCTTGGTTACTCGTTCAGCTGGGCAATCAAGTCAATTCAGCAATCTGTTGCAAGCAGCAGGTGCAGAAGTGATGGAAATGCCGACTTTAGTTATTAGTCCCCCTTCTAGCTGGGAAGAATTGGATCAAGCGATCGCTAATTTATCTAACTTTGATTGGATAATTTTAACTTCCGGCAACGGTGTCAATTACTTTTTTGAACGATTGCTTACCCAAGGTAAAGATGCCCGAGCCTTAGCTGGTGTCAAACTTGCTGTGGTGGGGAAAAAAACTGCAACCATTCTGAAACAATATAGTTTACAACCAGACTTTATCCCTCCAAACTTTATCGCCGATTCCCTGATTGAAAATTTCCCAGAAGCACTAGCTGGCAAGAAAATCCTCTTTCCCCGTGTAGAAACTGGTGGACGGCAGGTTTTAATGGAAGAATTAACTGCTCAGAGAGCGGAAATTGTGGAAGTTGCGGCTTATGAATCTGGCTGTCCTAAGCAAATATTACCTGGTGTCCTAGAGGCACTAAAACAGCGAAATGTGGATATTATTACCTTTGCCAGTTCAAAAACTGTTAAAAATTTTTACCAACTCTTAGCAGAAGCTCTAACTTGTAACTTGGAACCAACTCCCCCACCTTTAAATGAATTGCCAAGGGAAGGTACTTTCCCTCAACCTATCCGGCTGCAACCTGTATGCCTAGAAAATACTCACTCCCTTTTAGAAGGTGTCTGCATTGCCTCTATTGGTCCCCAAACTACCAAAACCTGCCATCAACTGCTAGGGCGAGTGGATGTTGAAGCCGAAGAATACACATTGGAAGGTTTAACAGCAGCAATTGTTCAATGGATGAAGCATACCACTTGATAGAGTGGCATTACGTAGGGCTTGCCTCATCGAGTCCATTGATTTGGGTTTTGAAGTAATGAGTAATGAGTAATGAGTAATGAGTAATGAGTAATGAGTGAATTACCCCTGGATTAACTCCCAGATTTTTTACATTGTGCAAGAGACATCTCCAAAAACCCCGATTTTGGAACCCTAGCATAGGGGTTCCAGCACAATTACTGGAGATGCCTATTAGCAATTAGCAATTAGCAATTAGCAATTAGCAATTAGCAATTAGCAATTAGCCATTAGCAATTAGCAATTAGCCATTAGCCATTAGCAATTAACCATTAGCAATTAGCCATTAGCTTTGAGCGTGTTTTTTAAAAGCACCTGGGTTATTGGTAGCTAATCTTTCTTTGTTTCGTGAAGAACCAATCTGAATTTGACAAGTCTTCTAATTCAGACTTATAGAATATTTCACCTAAGTTGGAATATGCTTGTTTTAAGGGAGAATCGCCATATTTAATATCCTTACTGATTTCCCGAATAAGTTCAAAGAACTCAGGAACTTCCAAATATTTAATAAAAGCGACTTCATGCTGATGCAATTCCTGCAAAATATAGTGAATAAAGTTTGGTAGACCCCACAAAATCCTCAAGATATTCATTTTGAGCTCTTCAGGGTCTGAATCTAAGGTAAAACTACTATTCCAGCAAAGTATATCAACCATACTGTCTACCGACTCTTCTAAAACTGGACCCATTGGTCCCCAAAAATAAAATCTGTCAAGTAAGAAACCACTTCCGTCTAATTCTTTCAATAATGGTTTTAGGTATTTAGTCACCAACGAGCTGAAAAGCTGTGAGCTGTATTTTCCTATTCCTGTATAATGTAATATCAACTGTCCAATTAAATTCGAGACAAGATCGATGATATCTGAATATGTCAGAGAATCGCTGGCATCCGGCTGAAATCCGATATCAAATTGTTCTTGCTTCCAGGTAACATGGTGATACTCCTCATCCCTAACCTTATGGAGCAGCAAATCAATAAAGCTATTAATTAATGTATTGGGTCTAATGTCTGGATGATAAATCTTTCGACCTTCCTCAATCGTATCTTTGCTCCACCAAGTAGTTAGGAGATCGCGCTTATTTAAGATGGCATCAGTTTGATCTAGGAGCTTGCTCTCATAATATTTGGCAAATTCTGCATTACCTATGGCAGAAAATGCTGTAGGTACAGCCAATAAATCTACTTTCTCCTCAGGATCCCACTCCGAGCGCCGCTCGATCAATGATAAGGCAACCAAAGGTGTAAGTACAGCTCCTTGGCTGTGACCAGAGATAGCAATTGAGATCTTCCCCTTGTCGTAATCTTTCACTAGATCTCTGAGGTAATCAAGAAAGGACTTTTTATCATATTCCAGCTTTTCATAGATAATCTCGAGTACTTTGCTAGAGCCATCACCAATTCGCATATTTGCTTGTGAGTCTTCATCATCATCAAGCCATGGTTTACCTTTATTCCAAGTTGTACTCTTGGCAAATGAGTTTTCTACAAGCCAACCGTACCAGGAGAACGCATTCGTCTCAGTAATAGCAATGATGTAGCGATCTTTTGGACTATCACCCTTATATTTGGCTATGTAAAGACCATTATCAGCAACTAAGGAAACTTGAGAGTAGGGATCTTGGGCACCTAAAAATTTTGACTGGGACTTGTCACTACCATGTTGATGGATAGCTGGACCCCAAACAATTTCCCATTCTCCAATTAACTTCTGTGTCCTCTTATCAGACAAAAGAGCTGTGAGTCTTTTGCTTACTAGGCTTTGCAGTTCTTCTTCACTACCAACATCAATAGTGCCAGTCTGAAAAAAATCAGCCATATTAGAGGCACGGTTCAAGCAAAATATTTGTTGTCGCTCGTTGTATTGGGGCATGGTCAAATTGGAGTAGTTATCAAGTTTACTATAAAATTTATAAAGGATTTTAATCAAAAGGTAATTAAGTGCTGTATAAAAAGTTACTGTATTGTTGAAAATGACGACAATACCGATTGTAATAACTAGTACAAGAAGGCAGAAAGCACAAGGGAAGAAAGCTTTTACAGTGAGCTTTTTAAGCTTTTTTCACACTTTGGGTTATTTCCGCCGCGCAGGATAAATTCTTCATTCCTTATTACTTGTTACTTGTTACTTATTCAGCAAGCCCTAGTTAATTTTTCTTGAGCATTTGCCATCCAATAAACGCTAAGATAACTCCCAAAAGTCCCCCCCATCTCAACAAAATCAGAATCAAGACAACTAAACTAGCTAGAACAACTGTTAACCAGAAACGCAGGCTTTGATACCGGGGTCGTTTGTATAAGTTGACAAAGTTTAGACAAATACGTTCAATCTCACCTGCTGAGTTGCGCTTAAAGACTACAGGTAGCACATTTTCCTTATGTAAACCATGGAACGCCAAGGGATTTTTGATATCGATAGGATAGAGGGTAATACCAAATCCGCTTTACCAAGGGTCTATTAAAAAAAATCAAAGCCTTTGTCTGGAAAAGATTTGGGGATTTTGATAAGTACCCCACAATAACCGGATTTGGTATAATGCCCTTACCTAAAGGACCAATTAGCGATCGCAACATGAGATGATTGTCCTTGACGAAGACTTCAAGCTCGCCACCAAAGCCTAGCCAGATGCGCCAGTTGGTGTTCCAACCTTTCTTCGGACGATAGCATCCAGATAATTGAGTCCACAGATGAGGGGAGCCCAAAATATTGGCTCTCGGAAGTTCTGAGGCTGGTTTAGGAACCTCCAACAGGCGACGCAGTAAGTTCTTGGCGATGCTGTCTAGTACTCCACTCGAAGAGTTGGTAAAGATAATAACCCCCAAATCGTCATCAGGAGCAATCCACATTGAGGAGACAAATCCAGGCCAACCGCCATTGTGCCAGATAATCCGATGTCCATCGAAGTTATCTAGAAGGAAAGCTAATCCCATAGCATCTAAGTGTTCATCAAGCTGGTACTGGTTTTTCAGCATGAGTTCCAGCGTCTCTGGCTGGAGGATCGTGCCGTGCTCATTCTTCCCACCATTGAGTAGCGCGACTACGTATTTGGACATATCGTTAAGGCTGGAAAAGATTGATCCGGCACCCCTAACAACGATTTCTCGATAGTTGATGGGCGTGAGTTTACCTTGATTGAATAGATAGCCTTGAGCCAATTGGTGGCGCACCCGCTCACTGAGTAGGTAGTCAGTTTGAGTCATCCCCAACGGTTCAAAGACGTGCCGGATCATGTAGTCTGAAAATGGCTCGGTGCTGATGTCTTCGACTAACTGTCCTAAAGTTGCAAAGGCGTGATTAGCGTAAGCCCATTTGGTTCCTGGGTAAATTTCCGGGGTTAACCTCTTAGCGTAATACTCTCTTAGGGTAGGCACAGGTTGATCCTGCTTGACACTTAAACCACCCAGATATTGAAGCATATCCGCGATCCCACGGAGTTCACCAATGCCTGAAGTATGAGTCAGTAGATGACGGAACGTGACTGGGGGAGCCTCAGGGTTGCGGTGTTTTACCTGGTAGGTTTTGAGGTAATCATTGATAGGATCATCAAGCTGGAACTTGCCCTGTTCCCATAATTGCATTAAGCCGATAGCTGTAAATGTCTTGGAAATTGAGCCAATGCGAAAGACAGTGTCTGGAGTAATCACTTTTTCCGATTTCACTTCAGCCAATCCCAAGCTTTTAGCGTAAATCAGCTTCCCTTGGTGGATGATTCCTACAGCCATGCCAGTAATAACCGCCTCATTCATTGCCGAGATGAGGAGCTCATCTGCCTCTTCCAGAACCCTATCTATGGTTTCCTGTGGCATATACTGTCCTCCTTAATTACTGTATTCTCATGGATAACCTTTCTCTCTGCGTCTCCGTTTCTGGTGCGTCTCCCTATCTATTCCATGACATAAAGGCTCAACCCTTGTTTAGCATCAGTATCCAACTTTAAACCTACTTCAGTTTTAGAAGTTATCTTTACCTCATTCTTGTCAATATCGTCAATTTGAATACTCTCAATGTTTGCCAATTTACAATACGAGGATGTTTCACTAACTAGCCAAATATTTCCTCCTACAGCAAGGGTAATGTCCGTAACTGTCGCAACAGCTGCTCTTGGCTTCTTAAACCACTCAGTTATTTGACCAATTTCCTTTGCCTTGGCTATTGATATCTTCCGCAAAATTATCTGATAGCTCACTAATTCAGCCAAAGCTTCACATAACGCTTTAACAAAATCTCCCAAATCAAGCAGCTCTTGAGTACTCATTGTTTCAAATATACCTCTATGTGCTGCTTCATTTCGATAATCAACCAGTCGTTTTAATTGTCCTTCTGCAGTATGTTGACGTGCACTTATTTTCTCTACAAAATACTTAATATTTCTATGTTTGTCGATCCATTTCCAGGCATTTTCGATACCAGCATCTGCTAATAATTTTTCTAATATTTCCTTCCGTAAATTTTGCTCATGTGATAAAAAAGCATCAGGTAGTAGTTCATACTGTTCAGTGCCAGTAACTCCAGAGAATAATCCTTGAACTACTTTCTCTATTGAAAGATGTTGAAATCTATTCTTGTTCAGGTCTAGTAGCAAGCGTCCTACACCCTCTCGATGGGTATTCTGGATTTTATCTCCCAAGTCTGAATAATTTGAAATTAGTTCTGGTAGCAGTAGTAGCCAATCTAAAATAAGATGCTCAACAAAGCGCTCATAAATAGCATATAATCGAGTCACAGTAGCACAATGGTCATATATTTGCCATTCTTGTCGTTCACTAGGAACTAGTTTGCTTAATTCAAGAAATTCAGAATTTTCTTCTAGTTTTTGCCTACTTAAACTATCCCTAGAAAACAGAATATTTCTGAGCTTATTGTTGGTTTTAATTATTGCACTGACAGTGCTAACCTCTGTATTCATTGATTTTAAAAGTTCATCAAACATCGCGAGTTATTCTCCGATAACTTGCGAAAGCATTTCGCTAAAAATTTTAATTCTCTCTTGAATCTCAGCCTTACTTTTCCCACCCCCTGTTAGAAGCCGAGATTCTGGTTTTTCAAAAAGTATCTTGGTTTCTTCTATAACTCTGTATTTTTTCTCAATTAACACTTCTGCTTGCGGTAAATAAGTACTAAGTCCTACCATAACTGCATCATAATAAGCTTTATAAGATCGTTGCTTCCAAATTCCAGATTCAGGCTCGAAAGGCTTGAATAAATGCTTGCCATAAATACTGTGAGCTAGTTGGATAGTTTCTAAAAAAGATTTTTTTAGAAAATCAATATCTTCATTGGTAAAAGTTAAACTTTTCATCATGTATAGATCGAGAAAACCTTCCATGCCTCTGCGAAAATGTTCTACATTTCTAAGTGCAAAAAAACGCAAAATTAATTCTACATCTTCCATTTTTTTATAAAGATTGTTGTGCAAAAGATTTGTTTTTTTGTCATCTATATCTGTAGGGATTCCCCAAGCCTCAGTGAATATTGGATGACGAGATAATTCGAGAATTAGCTTATTAAATTCTCCGTAATACAAACAATTACGTACTTCTTGACGGCTTAAATCTACACCTCCAGTATTTAGACGCTCGAACGTTTCCAATCTCAAGAATAGAGCATCTTCATCATCAGAGCTTGATTCTGCAATAATTACTATAGATGAGATGGAGCGACGATCAATTCCTGCTCTAATTTTTGATGGTAGTTTGTCATAAGTCCGACCATTCAATTCTGGCCAAATTTTAAGCCCAGTTAGCTTTAATTTATTTTCATAAAAATCCTGAATAGCAGTAATCCTTTGTTGACCATCCATCACTTCATAATAATTATAATCTCTTTCAAAAAGAATAATAGGCGGAATAGGAATATTAACCAGGAATGATTCAATCAGTCGCGATTGCATCTTAGCATCCCAACGGGCTCTTCTCTGGTAGAAGGGTCGCAAATCCATATACTTTTGTTTTTTAAGAGATTCTGCAAAACTTGGAAGTCTCTCACGATTAATTTCGGTGAGTATTCTTTTCTCTCTTGACTCATATCTTTCATTAATCTCAGCATCAGACATCTTGGTGCGAGATGTTGAGGTGGACTTGTTCCACATTTTTTCTTCAACTGGTGCCAATAGCATACCCACATCCTTTATTACTATTGTTCTTGTGAATGATTGTAGCGTTTTTATGCTTATTCATGCTTAGCGTACTTCTCTCTCAGCATCTGGTACGTCTCCTTCAATAGATGTGGCAGATACAAATCTGGCACAATCCCTGGAACTGTAGGTGAAGCCTATTGGTCAGATTAAACACCAATACAAGAAATGTTTAACGCCACTGACCAATTAGTGAGGCTATTTTATATGTTGTACAAAGCTTTATCAATTTCTACCTTAGTTGCTCTCGCTCTAGTAGAGTTAACTACTCAGGCACTTGCTAATCCAAACTTGACTACTTCAACCCAGAAACCAACAAATAGAAACCATGTAGTTACTGTTGAGGAATCTCCAAGTCAGTCTAACAATACTAATAATGTAGCAGTTACCGCAACTGCTAGATCTGCTCCATCCACAAATGCTAGAACCATTTCCCCGTCTAATGAAATATCTGCTAGGTCTAGCAGTAACAATGCTATCACTGATGATTTTGCTGTAACTGCTACTGATGTTCAGATAGTGGGCGTTTCGGAGGAATTGCAGCAAGTTATCTTGAAGCAAATTAGTACTTATCCCGGTGGCTCCACTAGTCAAAGTCAGCTGGAGAAAGATGTGGCAGCAATTTTGAATACTGGTTTATTTGCTGATGCTAGGGCAACTCAAGCAAGTAATCAAAATGGTTGGAGTGTAGTCTATGAGGTTACACCAGTAGTAGTAAAATCTATCCAACTCTCTGGTAACCAGGTTCTGACTCCAACAGTTGCTAATGAGTTATTCGAGTCTCAATTGGGGAAATCAATTAGCCCTGTGAATCTCAATCAGAGTGCCGAAAAACTCAACCAATGGTACAAGGATAACGGTTATGCGATCGCACAAGTACTGGCAGTGGAGCCAACAGCTAATGGTGTAGTCAAAATTGAGGTAGCTGAAGGGGTAATCGGCAACATCAATCTCCGCTTTTTGGATGAAGAGGGTAAGCCAACTGAAGGGCGTACCCGTGAAGATTTTCTTAAAGATGACTTGCAACTGAAGTCTGGTGACTTATTCCGTGTGGATGTAGTGCAACAAGACTTACGGCAGCTGTACCAATTGGGATTATTTAACCAAGTTGACATCTCTCTCAACGGCGATGCGAGAAACATTGATGTCACTTATGAACTTACCGAAAGAGCTGCTCGTACAGTTAATGTTGGTGGTGGCTACAACGATACCAATGGTATTTTTGGTACAATTAGCTACAAAGACAGTAATGTAGGTGGTGTCAACCAGAAGCTAGGATTTGAGCTGCAGTTAAGTCCACGAGACTTACAATTTGAAGGAAATTACGGTAGCCCTTACCGTGCCACCAACCCTGATAAACCGGGCTATAATGTCGAAGCCTTTAGGCGTAGAACAGTATCCCGCACCTTTGAGGGTGACTTGCCTTTGGAGGGTAATCAAGAATTCGAGACTCCCAACGAAGGACATTTTGGCGGCGGTATCACCTTAACTAAACCAGTGAATGGTTGGGATACTTCTGTAGGCTTAAACTACGATCGCACCAGTATTCGCGATCGCGATGGTAATCTGCTTCCAGAAGATCCTTTAGGTAATCCCCTTTCTTTCAGCGATACTGGCATTGACGACTTAGTAAGTTTATCCCTGGCAGTAGCTAAAGACCAACGGGATCATCCGATTAATCCTACTCAAGGTTCCCTCCTCAGCTTTAGTACAGAACAATCTGTGCCAGTGGGTAGCGGCAATATCCTGATGAACCGACTTCAGGCAAACTATTCTCATTACCTACCGGTAAGTTTATTCAGTGGTGAAAACCCAGAAGTATTCGCTTTTAATGTCCAAGGGGGCACAACAATTGGTGACTTACCTCCTTACCGTGCCTTTAATTTGGGGGGTCAGAATTCGGTGCGGGGTTATGGAAGTGGTGATGTTGCCAGCGGTCGCAGCTATGTGTTAGCTTCCGCTGAGTATCGTATTCCCATCTTTAACCCAGTGGGTGCAGTCTTGTTTGCTGACTTTGCTTCTGACTTGGGTTCTGCTCCCAGTGTGCCAGGAGAACCAGGAATAGTAAGGGGTAAACAAGGCAGCGGCTTTGGTTACGGAGGTGGTTTGCGGGTAGACTCACCCATTGGTGTCCTTAGAGCAGACTATGGCTTTAATGATCAAGGTAACAGCAAACTCCAGTTTGGTATCGGTCAAAGGTTCTAACTTTACAGCAAATTTCATCTCTTTTAACTTATCCCCCGGAAGGGGTAAGCGAAAAAAAGGTTGGGGAGATGGGGGGATGGGGAGATAGGGAGATAGGGAGATAGGGAAAATGAGGATAAATGCTTCATTCCTTCTTACTTGTTACTTTTTACTTGTTACTTGTTACTTATTCAGCAAACCCTAATTTCGCTCACCCCCCCGGAAGACAGCACGGGGGATTTCGTGTTATTTGTTGTTAGTTGTTGGTTGTTTGTCATAACAAATAATAGCAAATCCGCCTTTCAAACCCCCGTTTTGAGCAAATATGAAGCAATTCTGGTTGAAACAGCCTGTAGAAATCAAAAATGCTATTTTAGCAGTTGCTTTGGTTACAGCTGTTGTCTTATATTTATACTTTTTCAAATTTGAAGGTAATATTACCGGTTTTTTCAGAATTGGTTCAATTCTGCCTTTGTCACCTTTTCTTCAACATCAAGACATTTTTATTTATCAAGGAGAGCTCGGATATGATGGTCAAATGTTCCTCAGTCTTGCCCTCGATCCATTCTTGCAAGAGTCAGGTACAATTGATGCTTTGGATCACCCGCAATATCGTTACCGAAGAATTCTTTATCCCCTACTAGGATATATTTTCGGTTTCGGCAATTCCCAGCTGATTCCCTACATCATGGTTGGGATTAACTGTTTATCTATTGTCCTGATCGTTTTTGTCAGCAGTTTATACCTGAAAAAATATTCTGGCATAACTTGGCAAGGACTGCTGGTACTCTGCATACCAGGAGTTTGGATAATTTTATCTCTGTCAACGGCAGGCTTGTTGAGTAGTTTGCTTCTAGTTACTGCCTTGTATTGTTATCGCAATAATCAGCCTCTTGCTACCGCATTGTCTATCGCCGCAGCTTGTCTTAACCGTGAGATTATGCTGTTGATGTGGTTATCACTTTTATTAACCAGTATCTGGGAGCGTAAATGGAGCCAATTGCGACATCTGTTGTGGGCTTGGTTACCAGCAGCAATTTGGAATATCTATGTTGTCTATCGACTACAGTTTCAAGGTACTTCTGGAGTCAGTGAAAATTTTGGCTATCCGCTGGTAGGTATATTTAACAAGCTAGCTTTTCTGGTTACTGATGGCTCACCTGCCAAGAACATCTTTGAAGCTTACTCATTTAGCTTTTTGCTAGTTATTTGTGTTTCAATTTTCTTAATATATAGAGAACGCTACCAAAATAACAAAGTCATAATAATTGCCACAATATTTTACGGAATGCTCTTGCTGATGAGCAGCTTTAATATCTTAAATTATTATTTAAATTACTCTCGTGTTTATATAAATCTATATTTTTTACTCTTGCTAGCTGCAACTTATCGCCATGTTTTAGGGAAAACTATACTATTTATTGGGGCGGGCTTGGCAAGTATTACTTTTTTATTAGCCCATTCTTAACCAAACGGCTGATTATAATGCAGGGAAGAAACAAATCAAACCCTCCTGCCATCTGCCTCCTGCCATCTGCCTCCTGCCTTGTTTTTTGAAAGTCTAAGAATAGATGTCAAACTTCAGGTACGATTGAGAATCGTAGGAAGATCAAACCCTAAAACCTATACGATGCCTAATATCTACACTGTAGAAATTCAACACGAAGGTACTACCCATACGATAGAAGTACCAGAAGATAAAAAAATTCTTGAAACTGCTGAAAAGACTGGGATAGATTTACCCAATTCCTGTAATGCAGGAGTATGTACTACTTGTGCCGGTAAAATTTTAGAAGGAACTGTAGAACAGAGTGATGGGATGGGCGTTAGTCCAGAGCTCCAAGCTGAAGGGTATGTCTTGCTCTGTGTCGCTTATCCTCGCTCAAACCTTAAAATTGAGACAGGAAAGGAGGATGAAGTATATCAGCGGCAATTTGCTCAGCCTTCTTGATAAGTCAACTCGAGAGTGAGAGATTGGGAATGGGGGACCTGGGGGAGATAAAGAGACAGGGAAAAAATTCCCAATTCCCAATTCCCAATTCCCAATTCCCAATTCCCAATTCCCAATTCCCAATTCCCAATTCCCAATTCCATGACAACACATTTTATTACTGCAGAAATCGATCTCCAAGAATCGCCAACTCAACTGCATCAAGAAATTGAAGCTCAACTGCAAGAACAGGGAGAACCCCTGCGCTGGGCCGTTACTGGTGTGGATACCCAAAAGCAGAAAGCTCAGGTGGAGGCAATTGTTATCGTCGAAGAACAGAAACCTATTCAAGCGTGAATCAGCGTCCCTATACTGTTGTTTTAATTGTTCCTACTGGTATTGGGGCATCAATTGGGGGCTATGCAGGAGATGCCTTACCGGTAGCAAGAGCGATCTCACAAATTTGCGATCGCTTAATTACTCATCCTAATGTCCTCAACGGTGCCCAGTTGTACTGGAATTTACCCAACGCTTCCTATGTGGAAGGCTATGGGCTTGACAAATTTGCCGCTGGCTGTTGGGGATTGCGCCCAGTCCATCAGAACCGGGTGGGATTAATTCTTGACCAAGGTATTGAACCAGACTTGCGCCTCAGGCATATTCAAGCAGCTGATGCCACTAGAGCCACCTTGGGGTTAAATCTAACAGACTATCTAGTCACAGATGCTCCTTTACAAGTGGAATTACGGACAGCAGCATCGGGGGCGAGTTGGGGTACAATCGGTAATCCTGGCAGTTTGTTGCGAGCGGCGGAGGTATTGATTAAACAGGCAAGAGCAGAAGCGATCGCAGTTGTTGCCCGCTTCCCTGATGAGACAGATGACGAAGCCTTGCAAGCTTACCGTCATGGACAGGGAGTCGATTACCTTGCTGGTGCTGAAGCGGTGATTAGCCATTTAGTAGTTCGTACCTTTCAAGTCCCTTGTGCCCATGCACCAGCACTGATGCCCCTACCCTTAGATCCAAACTTATCTCCTCGCTCTGCTGCTGAAGAATTGGGTTATACCTTCTTACCCTGTATACTGGTAGGACTAAGTCGCGCTCCGCAATTCGTGGAAAAAACTTCTCTCTCTCAGACTACATCCCCCAAAGTAATTAGCTCTTCAGCTCCAGTCGATATCTGGGCAGAAGCAGTGGATGCCGTAGTTGTACCTGCAAGCGCTTGTGGAGGAAGTGCCCTGCTGAATTTTAGTCAGTCCGGTACCCAGATCATTGCTGTTGAGGAAAACCAAACCTCCATGCAAGTTTTCCCAGAATATTTAGGGATTAAAGCAATGCGAGTAAACTCTTATTTAGAGGCATTAGGTTTCCTGGTTGCTCATCGCGCTGGCATCAGTGTTGATGCCCTTAGTCCATCCTTATCGTCCTTGCATCGTTTATCGAGTTCCTAGTGGCAAAACAGCTTCCCGAGCATCCCGAAATCGAACCGTTATCTCGCACCCAAGTTTTAATCGCCATGGGTGTCACCGCTGTAGTGTTACTATTTTGTGCCAAACTCTGGCTACAGTTTGGCTCTGTTACTCTCCTACCCGTGAGATTTACTACTGAAGCTATACTCTTCGGGCTAGGTATAGCGGTGATAATTACTGCTGCGAGTAGCCTAATTTATCGCCTTTGGCCTGCTTACCGCCAAAGTGCTGACTTTTACTTGGAGTTGGTTCTCAAGCCTTTAATCTTACCAGATCTAATTTGGCTGGGGTTGTTGCCCGGTATGAGTGAAGAATTATTGTTTCGGGGTGTAATGTTGCCAGCAATTGGTCTAAATGCTGTCGGCATAGTTGCCACTAGTCTGCTATTTGGTATTTTGCACCTGAGCGGTTCACAACAATGGCCCTACGTAATCTGGGCTTCTGTAGTAGGTTTACTGTTAGGGTTTAGTGCTGTCGCAACTGAGAATTTGTTAATACCGATTGTGGCTCATGTGATTACTAATTTACTTTCCAGCTATTTGTGGAAAAGGGGAAATAGGGAAGTTGAAGCCTAAGGTTAGGAGGAATTTAGAATTTAGAATTTAGAATTTAGAATTTAAGTAGGGCTTGCTGCAAGAGTCTGAAAGCGCTGTCTGGTATAGCTTTCAAGCTTTTATTTTCCTTGAAAAGTGCAAGAAAATTGAGCTCATCAATGCAATTTCCTTGCATCTTCTTAACCCATAATCCCCTTTAAAGACTATTCTAAAC
>JAAHGL010000102.1 GCA_010692635.1 Symploca sp. SIO2C1
GTTGTTTGGAGAAATCCAACTAGGTGGGACTCCATCTAGAGGGAGAGTAGACGTAAGACGGGGTTAACCTGCAATCTACGCCAGTATCCCTGAATCCCACGCGCTTTTAGCCGTGGGAGTGGGTCAAATCTGATTCTAGACGATCGCTGTGAACAGCCTGAGGTAATGTTTAGCCTTGTCCATTTTCTCGAATCTTTTGCGATCGAGGAGCAATTGCAAGCTTTTCTTACTGTTGTTCCCCAGTTAATCGCTACAACCCCCGATTGGACGAGAATCCTTCATACTAGAATTTTGAATGACGAGGCGGCTTGCCGTTTGTATCGGGAAAAGTTACATTCGATGAATGCTTCATCTCCTCACTTTATCCGACAATTGCTCGAAGAAAATGCAACGTATCGATTGAACAAATACACAAATACGTATAATGTGAATTAAATTGTACATATCGTAGGGGCGGGTTTAGCGACAAACCAACCCATTTGACCCGAATATTGTGATCAAAACCCGCCCAACGCCATCCCCAGGTTAATGCAACCAATCCCCAATTATAAATTGCCCTGGTTATCGCTTGGGCGGGTTTTGTATTAAGACTTTCAACAAATGTGTTGACGGTGACCCTAAACCCGCCCCTACGGCAATTGATATTGTCTGTTTTGGATAGCTAATAGCTAAACTCTCAAACGTCTTGCGATCGCATTTTGCCAATGGTCGTACATTTGGCTCATCTTGACCTCTATTATCGGTAGATTATCCCCTGTAAGTACTAGTAAATCACCCTTTTCCCCAGTAACCATACCAAGTTGTTGCCAGTACCCCTCTAACTGCTCATTTAAGTAGGATTCCCAACTAGCTTGTTGCTCAGGGTTAACGGAAACTAAAATACGGCTGGCACTTTCCCCAAACAGTAACTCATCCCAACGAATTTCCAGGGATTCGCTAGTTACTCCTAAGTTAATTTGAGCACCGAGTTTACCAGCAATAGAGGATTCAGCTAGAGCAATTGCTAATCCCCCTTCCGCACAGTCGTGAGCTGAATGAACCCAACCTTGACAAATACTCTCCCGCGTTACTGCTTGTAGACGACGCTCCAAGTCAAAATTGACTATTGGTGGTTTTCCGGTAACTAAACTATGAATCGTTGCTAAGTATTCCGAACCACCTAAAGAAACTTGGGGAGTAGAAGTAGTAATCGGTAATCCCAACAGATAAATTAAATCCCCTGCTGCTTGCCAACCTTGAGTGCAGGTTTTGGTAAAATCAGGGACTGATCCTACCATACCAATAACTGGGGTAGGATAGATTGGCTGAGGATTGCCCTCAGCGTCAAGGGTTTCATTGTAGAGAGAGACGTTACCCCCAGTTACTGGTGTCCCCATCTCCCGACAAGCTTCTGCTATTCCTTGACATGCTGATGCTAGCTGCCAATATCCTACTGGCTTTTCTGGAGAACCAAAGTTGAGATTATCGGTAACCGCCAGAGGTTCAGCACCGACACAACTCAGATTTCGTGCTGCTTCTGCTACGACAGTCTTAGCTCCCTCGTAAGGATCAAGATAGACGTATCGCGAATTGCAATCTACAGTTGCAGCAATAGCTTTTGGTTGTTGATTGTTGGTTGTTTGTTGTTTGTCGTTTGTTGAACTATCTGCTCCATCTGTCAGTGTCACCTCTTCCACCGGGCGTAACCGAATCACTGTGGCATCAGCAGCACCGGGTAAAATTACTGTATTGTTCTGTACTTGATGGTCGTATTGCCGATAAACCCAGCGTTTAGAACCAATGGTGGGGGTATCTAGTAGTTGCAGTAGGATATCACTCCAGCTGTGGAGAGTTCCTGCAATTTCAATACCAGTGTCTGTGCAAGGAGGTAAAGATTGAGTACTCCACTCCCAAGCTTGAGCTGCATATTCCGGCGGTTCGGTTAAGAGTTCTCGGTGATAAATTGGGGTATTATCTGCCAGCGCTGCTGCTGGAATTTCTGCTGCTATCTGATTTTCGTATAAAATCCTGACAATGGGCTCTTCTATTACCGTCCCTGCTACTACTGCATGGAGTCCCCAACGCTGGAAAATATCGATTAATTCCTTTTCCCGTCCCTGATGAGCAACAAACAGCATCCGCTCCTGGGATTCTGAAAGTAGATATTCATAGGGAGTCATGCCGTATTCTCGTGCGGGAATCAAGTCTAAATCTAGCTCAATCCCCACACCTCCTTTCGCCGCCATCTCGGAAGTCGAACAGGTAATGCCTGCTGCTCCCATATCCTGAGCTGCAACTACTGCATCCGTTTTAAATGCCTCTAAGCAAGCTTCAATCAGGGATTTTTCTAGGAAAGGATCGCCTACTTGCACTGCGGGACGATCATCCATAGATTTATTAGTGAGTTCGCTACTAGCAAAACTGGCTCCTCCCATACCGTCTCTGCCAGTAGTGGAACCAACATACAGCACAGGATTACCAATACCAGCTGCTCCAGATTTAACAATTTCTGGGGTTTCCATCAATCCCAGAGCCATGACATTCACCAAAGGATTGCCGGTATAGGCATTGTCAAAGTACACTTCACCACCGACTGTGGGTACGCCGACACAGTTACCATAGTGAGCGATTCCCTCTACTACACCAGTAAATATCCGTCTGGTACGAGTATCTGCCAGGGAACCGAAACGTAGGGAGTTCAATAGCGCAATGGGACGAGCACCCATCGTAAATATATCTCGCAGGATACCTCCAACTCCAGTTGCTGCACCTTGGAAGGGTTCAATAGCTGAAGGGTGGTTGTGGGATTCAATTTTAAATGCTAATTGCAGTCCATCTCCTAAGTCTACAACCCCAGCATTCTCTCCAGGACCAACCAAAATGCGATCGCCTGTTGTGGGAAACTGTTTTAGTAGGGGACGGGAGTTCTTATAACAGCAGTGTTCAGACCACATTACCCCAAACATCCCTAATTCTGCCTTTTTGGGATGACGTCCCAATCGTTGCACAATTTCTTCGTACTCTTCAGGTTTCAAACCCAGCTTACTGCAAATTTTGTCAATAATAGCTATTTCTCTTGGAGATAAGGGAGTAGAAGGGGAGCCAGACATGGAAGTACAAAGCATACGGGACAGGCTTAATTTTATAGGTATTAGGTATTAGGTGTTAGGTTTTAGATGTTAGGTTTTAGCGGAAGATACTTACAGTGCTTGTCCTATAAGGTGGTATGGAATTTTTAACTTAAGTCTACCGAACTCCCAATGGCTAAAATAACTAAATTTGGTATAGTACTTATGTACGATTTGTCAGTCCTACACCTAATACCTAAGACCTTCCCCCTTAGCAGTACTAAATCATGCCAAGAGCCACCGTAAAGTATACAACCAAGGATTTAAAAGAACTCGGTCTGTTTGTCGAAGTGAGTGGACGAACAGATAATGAAAGGACACGCAACAAGGCTTTGGAAGAAATTCAACGCCGCATGGATGATCCCGAAGATACTAGTCTCCATGAAAATAGCTTTGCTGATGGGTTGAGTATAGATGATTTGATTGTAGTTGAACCACCGGAGGATAAATCGAAGGGAGAGGAACCAGAAATTATCCGTGCAGTAAAAGCGATCGCTAATTTAGCAAGTTTAAGAGTTACTCTAGAAGACAGCTACAAGCAGGCAATAGATTTACGTCCGGTGATTGAGGCTTTGTTTTCTCCAGAACCTCTGACACCAGAACAAATACAGAAAGCTACTGATAAGAGTTTTGCTAAGACTTTAATGAAATTTGCTGAAGCTAAAGCCGCTCGTGATCAATTTTTGCCAATAGCAGAGGAAGCTTGGGAAATCCTGGCTCCTGCACTACCCAAAGGGGAAACTAAAGAAGACTACGGACTTGATGAGTCAGAAACAACAGCTACTCCTCCAGCAACTGAGATAGCAAAAGGTAGCAAAAGCAAAAAGTCAGCAACTTAATCTTAGAAATCGTTATTTGTTGTTGGTTGTTAGTTGTTAGTTGAATGTTTAAGAAAAACAAATAAAAAATAACCAAGCAGCGAGCGGCTATCCTTCCCATTCCTTCTCGATATGGGGTTCTCGCTGCTTTCGTAATTATTCCAGATTAAAATGGTATTGTAATCTCAACAAAAGTCGGTAGTCATCCTCAATGACAATTGGCAAATAATGTCAAACTAGTAATTTACCAGCGATAAATTATGGAAGACTTAAAAGTAGAAGACCAGAATCTAACTGAGCCACTAAGCAATGGTAGTAAAGACAGCAATAATCCACCTACAGTAGAGGAAGTTCAGGATTGGTTAATTGCCTATTTATCACAACTATTGGATCTAGAATCTGAAGAAATCTCGATCAACACTTCTTTTTCTCGTTACGGTTTAGATTCCTCAGAATCAATCAGTTTAATGCGAGATTTTAGTAACTGGCTAGGAAGAGAAATTGATCCAACAATTGTCTATAGTTATCCGACTATTGAAGCTATAGCTAAGCACCTGGGTAAAGAGGAATCATAATATTTAACTTGTCAGTGCTGAGGAGTATCTAAAAATATTTCTCAGCAAAACCCTAATGATTTAGTGCCATGGTAGTAGGGTGTCAATACTGCTCGGATAAGCCCTAATCCCTCTCGCCCAGATCCCTCAGCTTTTTCACCGATAATTTCTCTTAACCGAGCAGTATTGAGTCGGGTGTGGCGTGTCTGGCTACTTGTCACCCCGTCAGCTCAATCTCTATAACCCCGACAACAAATCATTGAGAGTATTTTTCACGCAGCTTGCCTTTTTGTACTTTTCCACTGGGTGTTCTTGGCAAAGATTCAACAAAATCTACAGTTGTAGGTAACTTAAAATTAGCAAGTTTATCCCTGCAAAAATTGATAATATCTAATGGTGTTGCCTTTTGTTGTGGTTTTAAAACAACAATTGCTTTGATACTTTCTCCTAAAAACTGATGGGGAATACCAATTACCGCAGCTTCAGCAATTGCAGGATGTTGATATAAAACGTTTTCTACTTCTGCTGGATAGACATTCTCTCCTCCATAGCAGATCATATCTTTAATGCGATCGCAAATATAAATATAGCCTTCTTCGTCAAAGTAGCCTGCATCACCAGTATAAACCCAACCATCCACTAAGGTTTTGGCTGTAGCTTCTGGTAATTTCCAGTAGCCAATCATATTTGCAGGGGATTTTATACAAACTTCACCAATTTCAAAGGGAGGTAAATTTTTACCTTCACTATCTAAAACTGCTACTGATACACCGGGCAAAGGTTTACCAGCGGACTTGAGTCGTTTTGTATCAGTATAGGTATGAGCACCTGGAGGTAGAAAGACAGCACAATTTCCGGTTTCAGTCATACCATAAATTTGAATAAAGTCACAGTCAAATACTCCTATTGCTTTCTTTAATAAAGATTCTGCAATTGGAGAACCTCCATAAACAGTGTATTCTAATGATGAAAAATCTGTTTGTTCACATTCAGGTTGAGCTAAAGTAATTTGAATCATGGCAGGCACCATGCACATTTTGGTAATCCGATAGTTCTCAATGGCTTTGAGTACTTCAAAAGGATTAAAACTCTCGAGAATAAAACCTTCTACTCCGGATACTAAACCACAAACAGCCCACCATAAACCTCCAATATGAAATACAGGTAAATTCAATAAAATCTTATCTTTGGGACTCCAATTTATCCATTTTTCACCTAGGTTAGCAAACTCTTTAGCAATAGCAAAAAAGCTGTAATGCGCAAGTTGAACTCCTTTAGGACGTCCTGTAGTTCCACTAGTGTACATTTGCACAGTGACGTCATTTGGTTTGGTCGTAATATCAGGCTTGACATCGCTATACTGCTGATACCAAGTGCTATAATCAACCCAACTATGTTCAGCCTTCTCTAAGGCAATGACAGTTTTGACATTATTCAGCTCTTCCTCAATAGATTTAACTAAGCTATAAAACTCAGGTCCAACAAATAAGATTTCTACCTCAGCGTTTCTAAGGATATAGCTCACTTCTGCAGCAACTAAACGCCAATTAATCGGTACTAATACTGCATTAGTTTTGGTACAAGCAAACAATATTTCGTAACTTTTCAGTGAATCTTTGGCTAATAATGCTACTCTAGATTGAGCTTTGATTCCTTCTGACAAAAGTGCATTAGCCACACGATTACTTTGTAGATCAAGCTGTAAATAAGTGAGGGATTGATCTTTGAATGTTAAAGCTCTATTGTTTGGTAATTTTTTGGCTTGTACAGACGGCAAATCTGCCAATGTTAAAATGTCATTGTCGTAGATCATTAATGCTTCCTTGTAGCTGCTACTCTCCATATATTACTTAAAGTAATATAGCCTTTTTCGGACTTATGAGGTGAACCTTATCGTACTATCAGATTTTACACAGGATTAAGAAAGTAACTTGACTGCGCCTCACAAGTATGATAATTGTTATATTACTTTAATTATATTACTTTAAGCAAGTACAGCTTCTTTTACCTCATTTAAATTCTTTTCAGACTCCTTATTTAAAACGGCAATGTTGATATCTCCTTCAGCCCAACCGCCATTTTGATCATAAAAAGCACAAGAGGTCTTCAACATAATCAAATGTCCACGAGTGGAGTATTTATGAATGGATAGAGTGCCTTGAAAATGATCAGAATTAATTGGCTTTTTAAAGGCACTAGAAAATCTGGTAATCAGAAAGTTACTGAGTTGATAATATTGATAACTTTCTACATTCCAGTCTGCCATCGCTGGAAATAACTGATGTTCTACTAAGTAAGCGATCATGATATAAAAAAGTTGGTTGTAGCAAATGTTAAATTCTACTGAATTGAAGTGTCCAGTATCAGCAATATAACAAGAATCCGGAATTGAAAAATCGGCTTGCATATAGCCTATATTTACATTGCTACTTCCCGATATTTCTGACCCATTTATCGGTTCTGGATACTGAAATCTAGCCTGTTTGAGATATTTACAGTTTTCTTTGTAAGGCTCAAGAAACCTCTTCAATAAATCTGGACTAACATCAGCTATCTTGGCAAATTTTTGATTAATATTGATAACCATTTTCTCCTCCTTGATCAACTTTTTTGTATTTTTGTAGCAATAATTCCTCTTCATAGCCGTAGCCTATGACGTCAGGAGGAATGTTGCTATATATTTGTAGAGTACAAACTAGGAAAATGCTTGAACATCCTTACCATTTGCTTGCTCTATGGAGTAGACACCTGTTATTTGGACACTGACTCCGCCAAAACTTTCTCTACAGCTGCAGAGTTATCTGAAGAAGCTGATGATACATAAAATGGTAAGCCATCATAAACACCAATACGATAGTTGAGACTTTCTTCACTTAATACTGGTATAGATGCTTTATGATTGAGAGTCCTGTTTTCCCACAGGAGAACATCACCATCTTCCCATTCATGTTTATAAATATGTTCGTCACGCTCGGTAAAGGACAATAATTCTTGTAAAACCTTTTGGTTGGTTTCATAATCAAGACCGACAATACCAGTGGTAAAACCTGAACTCATATACAAGATTTTTTCCTGAGTAACAGGATGAACAATGATCGCTGGGTGTTGAACCGCAGGAAATTTTTCTTCAAAATCTTGTATAATATCTATGATTGCTTTATCGATATCCCACTCTTGCACTTTGTAGCGCCACTTCGCTTCATGTTTGAGATATTTGCCCTCAACATACATTCTTAAATGGTCAGGTAATTTCTGATAAACCTTCTGCATATCAAGATAATAAGTTTCTCTATTAGACTTAGGTATTATTATTGGATAGAGCATTGTAAAAGGTAGAGGCTCATCCAGAAAGGCGCAGTCAGTATGCCAGTATCTTCCTGTCGCACGTACTCCAAACTTTTCTCCATCTCTGAGAACATTAGAAGATACAAATATTTCGGGATGTTCTGGGTGGTGATAGTTGTCTTGGGGATAGATTTGTGGTGTGCCAATTTTATGGGAAAATTCTAAATATTGCTTTTCCTCAAGACTTTGATTCCTAAATATCACCAATTTATGTTGGTAGACAAGTTCTTTGATAGCGATTGCTTGCTCTGGAGTTGTTAATTTGACATCGAAATCCAGAATTTCTGCCCCAATAGATTCTTGTTGCGGTCTATTGACTTTCACTCTTATTTCCCTCAATTGATGATGATGTTGTGATTATCTTATGGACAACATTTAAAAATGTCAATGGTTGTCATCCATAAAGTTTGACCAAAAATATTAAAAAATATGAACAACTGAAGTTGAAAATAGTTCAGAAACGATAAGCTCTTATGTGACTTAGACTAGGAATAAATTAATCTAGAGATGCAAGACTATAAAGTGATAAAATTTTATGCATTTAAATTGGGATTTTTTCTGACCTTAAGAAATATAGAACTCTGAAACTCTGAGTAGTTCGAGACTCGAAGACTACGCAATTAAGATAAACCAATTTAGATGTGTCTTAGTTCCAGCTACTGTGCATTTAAACTGCATATTGAGTCAAGTTAAGTTAAAAAACCAATAGGAGACTGGGATTGGTTTTTATTTGTGTAAGTTTGCCTTGTTCAATCAAATTCTAAATGCTTTGTAGCTTAATTTAGAAAAAAACATTTATTTATATTATTTTGTAATTATGCATACAGAACCCATTGCAATTATTGGTATCGGATGTCGTTTTCCAGGGGCAAAAAATCATCAAGCCTTCTGGAAACTACTCTGCAATGGTATAGATGCAATAACTGAAGTACCCACTTCTCGGTGGGATAGCCAATTATTTTATGATCCAGACCTCTCCCAACCAGGAAAGATGAACACCAAGTGGGGAGGCTTTTTAGAGCAAATAGACCAATTTGACCCCGAGTTTTTTGGTATTTCTCCCAGAGAAACCCAAACGATGGACCCTCAACAACGGCTATTGCTAGAACTCGCTTGGGAGACCTTAGAAGATGCAGGGCAGCCCCCAGAAGAATTAGCAGGTCAGTCGGTAGGTGTATTTATCGGAGCATGTAACTCAGACTACTACGAGCTCATTGCCCGAAATACTAATAACTGTACGACCTATGTAGGTACGGGCACAAAAAATTGCATTAATGCCAATCGCCTCTCCTACTTTTTCGACTTTCACGGACCGAGCCTAGCGATAGATACCGCTTGTTCCTCTTCCTTGGTAGCCATTCACTTAGCTTGCCAAAGCTTATGGAGGGGAGAATCTACCCTAGCGTTGACGGGAGGAGTCAATCTTCTGATATCACCCTGGGGGTCTGTAGCCATTTCCCAAAGTGGATTTATGGCCCCGGATGGTCGGTGCAAAACCTTTGATGCCAAAGCCAACGGTTATGTCCGTGGTGAGGGTGCAGGATTAGTATTCCTCAAACCTCTATCTCAAGCCTTGGCAAATGGAGACCGGATCTATGCCTTAGTGAAAGGAAGCGCCACTAACCAAGATGGATATAGTAACGGGCTGACTGCTCCCAATCCTTTAGCTCAGGAAGCTGTATTACGGGCAGCCTACCACAATGCTGGAGTTAAGCCCGCTCAGGTGCAATATATAGAAGCTCACGGCACTGGTACCCAACTCGGAGATCCGATGGAAATGAAAGCTTTAGGAACGGTGCTATCGCAAAATCGTGCTCCGGGTGACTATTGTGCCGTAGGTTCAACCAAAACCAATATTGGACATTTAGAACCAGCTGCAGGCATTGCAGGATTGATCAAAGTAGCCCTCTCACTCTACTATCGCCAGATTCCACCAAGTTTGCATTTCAGTGAACCGAATCCTCATATTCAGTTTGACCAACTGCCCCTACGAGTTCAGGACAAGCTTACTCCCTGGCCAGAAAAATCAACTCCGGCGATTGCTGGAGTTAGTTCCTTTGGTTTTGGGGGCACTAATGCCCATGTGGTGTTGGCAGAAGTTGGGAGTCCATCCGTAAACCCTCTTAAGAAACAAGGCAGAGGGCAGAGGGCAGAAGGCAGAAGGGAAGAGGGATTGAGAAAAGTTTCTTTCACTGGTATAGAACCCGGAGTTCATCTGCTAACTCTCTCGGCAAAAACAGAAGCAGCTCTAGATGAGTTAGTTACTAGTTATGAGAACCACCTAAAACAACATCCAGAATTAGCAATAGGAGATGTCTGTTACACGACCAATGTCGGGCGATCGCATTTTCCCTATCGCCTAGCTGTTGTCACCCAATCAAAAGAACAGTTACAGGCACAATTAAAGGCTACAGGAAAAGGAGAAGAAACACCGGGAGTTCTCAAGGGTCAAAAAATTGGTCGTAAGCGTCCCAAAGTAGCATTTCTATTTACCGGTCAAGGTTCCCAGTATTTAAATATGGGAAGGCAACTGTATGAAACTCAGTCTACTTTCCGTCAAGCCTTAGATCAATGTGACCAACTCCTACGTCCGTATTTAGAACATCCATTATTAGAAGTTCTTTACCCTCAGGAGGCACAACAGTCAAGTTCTTCTTGGCTAGACCAAACTGCTTATACTCAACCCGCCCTATTTGCTATAGAATATGCCCTTGCCAAGTTATGGGAATCCTGGGGAATAAAGCCTAAAGTGGTGATGGGTCATAGCGTAGGAGAATATGTAGCAGCAACTATTGCAGGAGTTTTTAGTTTAGAAGATGGTTTGAAGTTAATTGCCCTGCGAGGCAAGTTAATGCAGCAGTTGCCTGAGGGTGGAGGGATGGTGTCTTTGTTGACATCAGAATCTCAGGTAAAAGAGGCGATCGCTGATTATAGTGAACAAGTCGCGATCGCGGCGATTAATGGACCATCCAGTGTAGTTATTTCTGGTGATAGTCAAGCCATTGCAGCGATTGTTGGTCAGTTAGAAACTAAAGGAGTCAAAACCAAACAACTACAAGTATCCCATGCCTTCCATTCACCCTTAATGGAACCAATGCTGGCAGAATTTGCAGCAGTAGCCAAACAAGTAAACTATAGTCGGCCTCAGATACCACTGATCTCGAATGTCACTGGCAAACAGGTGAGTTCAGAGATCACCACTGCGGAATATTGGGTAAATCATGTGTGCCAACCGGTAAGGTTTGCCGATAGCCTAAAACGGATGCGTCAGCAAGGATATGAGTTATTCCTGGAAATCGGACCCAAACCAGTACTATTAGGTATGGCTAGGCAATGTCTACCAGCAGAGGTGGGTATTTGGTTACCATCATTACGTCCAGGAGTAGAAGAAGGGCAACAGATACTTTCAAGTTTAGGAGAGTTATATCTACAGGGAGTCAAAATAGATTGGGTAAGATTTAACCAAGATTATGGTCTTCAGAAAGTAGTATTACCGACCTATCCCTTCCAACGAGAAAGGTATTGGCTAGAAATTGCCAATGATTGCCAACAAACACCGTATTTATCAATAGCCACAAATCAGCAACCATTACTAGGAGAAAAACTCAACCTAGCGGGAATAGATAATCAACATCGTTTTCAATCATACCTAAGAGCCCAATCTCCAGGTTATCTGAGTGATCATCAAGTATTTGACAAGGTGATATTTCCAGCAACAGGGTATCTAGAAATCGCAACTACAGCTGGGAAGAATATCTGTACAAACCAAGAGCAAATAGTGGTTTCTGATGTCGTGATAGCGCGAGGGCTAGTGCTGCCAGAAACAGAAATAAAGACAGTACAAACGGTAGTCAGACCAACAGAAAATAACAGCTATAAATTCCAGATCTTCAGTGCATCAGAAGCAGAAAATCAACAGACGCCGCAATGGATATTACACACACAAGGAAAGCTTTCTTTTGAGCCTATTGCCAAGACCAAAACTAAAGTAGATTTAGAAAAATACCAAGCTGAATGTAGCCAAGTAATAGAGGTCAAAGAACATTATCAACAATGTCTTGCAATAGGGATTAACTACGGCAGTAGTTTCCAAGGCATAAAACAGTTGTGGAAAGGTCAAGGTAAAGCCCTAGGGCAAATAACCTTACCGGAGGAATTAACAGCACAATTAACCAACCATCAGCTACATCCTGCCCTCTTAGATGCAGCACTACAAATAGTAGCTCATGCCATAGAAAAAGCAGACCGCGAGACAACCTATTTACCAATAGCGGTCGGAAAATGGCAATTGTATCGTTCCCAACTAAGTCAAGTGTGGGCGATCGCTGAAATAGAACCAAATAGCTTAACAGCAGACATTGTACTAGTAGATAATCAGGGCATAGTAGTAGGGGAGCTAGAGGGCTTAAAACTCAGATCAACCACAGCATCAGCCCTCTTCAAAAGTATCCAACCAGATATTAGCCACTGGTATTATCAAATCAACTGGCAAGCTCAAGCCTTACCATCAACAACCCCATCACCAGCAGCAACCAATAAATGGTTAGTATTAGCACCAGATAATTTACTAGTAAAAATACTAGAAAATCAAGGTCAAGAGTGCATTCTCGTATCAGCAGGACACAGTTATCAGCAACTAAGTCCACAACACTATCAAATCAATCCCACCAGTAGGGAGCAATTTCAACAACTGCTAACAGAAAACCCAGGAATTACACAGATTGTACATTTGTGGAGTTTGCCGGAAGTTGAAAGCAAAGACAACCTGGACTTAGAAACCATCCAGGCATACAGTTGTGGGGCAACGCTGCACTTAGTACAAGCAATCATCAACAGCAAACCCAAGAAAATACCCCAATTATGGTTGGTAACCCAAGGAACTCAAAGTGTTCACTCCGAGATAGAAGTAATCAATCCAGAGTATGGAAGCTTATGGGGACTAGGACGAGTCATTGCCCAAGAACATCCAGAATTACGATGTAAACGCATCGACTTAGATGCGACTAATACCTTAGACTTCCTAGTAGCCGAACTATTATCAGAAGATATAGAAGACCAAATAGCCATACGTCAGGGAAACCGTCATGTAGCCAGACTGGTACAAAAACCAAAGAAAAATCAAATCAGCTCAGCAGGTCAACCAGTACAATTAAAACTCTCAGAATACGGAGTCATCGACAACCTGAGCTGGCAACCAATGGAGCGGAAAACTCCCTCTTCTCATGAAGTAGAAATCGAAGTAGCCGCAGTAGGACTAAACTTCCGAGACGTACTCAATGCCCTAGGATTACTTCAAGAGTACTATGCTGAACATTTAGGCATCACTAGTGCCGAGCAAATCACCTTTGGATTTGAATGTGCAGGCACAGTTGTAGCTGTCGGAGAACAAGTCTCAGATTGGCAAGTAGGAGATCAAGTAATGGCAACCATGGTGCACAACTGCTTCAGCAGTTTTGTCATCGCTCCCATTGAGTATCTGCTCCCTTTACCAAAACAGATGAACTTCAATGAAGCGGCTACCCTGCCTATGACATTCCTTACCGCCTACTATGGGTTGCAGCAATTAGCCAAAATTCAACCAGGAGAGCGGGTATTAATTCATGCTGCAGCAGGAGGAGTCGGGCAAGCTGCAGTGCAAATAGCTCAACAGGCGGGGGCAGAAATCTTTGCCACCGCTAGTCCTGGGAAATGGGAATTTCTCAAGTCTCTGGGTATCAAGCACATCATGAACTCCCGCACTCTAGATTTTGCCGAGGAAATAATGGAGCGTACTGCAGGAGCAGGAGTGGATGTAGTTCTCAATAGCCTCAATGGAGAATATATTCCCAAGAACTTGGAAGTCTTAGCAGAAGGAGGCAGATTTGTTGAAATCGGCAAAATCGGCATTTGGAGCCAAGAGGAAGTAGGGGAAAAACGAGCAGATGTGAGCTATTTCCCCTTTGATTTAGGAGAAGTAGCCCAACAACAATCCGGTGTCATCCCTCAACTAAAAGAGGCATTAACCCAGCACTGGAACCAAGGAGAACTTATGGCATTACCCCACAAGGTGTTCTCTTCTACACAAATCACGGAGGCCTTCCGCTATCTACAACAAGCCAAACAGATAGGGAAGGTAGTAGTGGAAATGCCACAACTTCAAGGTGAGCAAAAGTCTTTCCTACCAGAAGCCAGTTATTTGATTACCGGAGGTTTAGGAGCCTTAGGATTAGAAGTAGCCCAATGGATGGTAACCCAAGGAGCCAAAAATATCGTCTTAATGGGGCGCAGCGCTCCCAAGGAAACGGCACAAAAAGTGATAACTGAGCTAGAAGCAACAGGAGCTTCTGTGAGTGTGTTATTAGGGGATATTTCCCATCAAGAGGATGTCACCAAGACTCTAGAGACGATATCAGCATCCTTACCCCCACTCAAAGGAGTGATTCATGCAGCAGGGGTACTTGATGATCGAGTACTGCAAAATATGAGTTGGTCGCAGTTTACCAAAGTCATGGCCCCCAAGGTGCAAGGGACTTGGTATTTGCATCAACTAACTCAAGATTTACCTTTAGATTGGTTTGTGTGCTTCTCGTCAATGTCTTCGATGTTGGGTAACTTCGGTCAAGGAAATTATTCTGCAGCTAATGCTTTTATGGATGCCGTAGCTCACTATCGTCAGGGTCTAGGATTGCCCGGGTTGAGTATCAATTGGGGAGCCTGGGCTGGAGGAGGTATGGCTACTAGTTTGGATGGTGGACATCAGCAGCGAGTGGATGGGATGGGGATGAGTGCGATAGAACCAGAACAGGGAATGCAAGCATTGGGTTCATTGTTATCTGAGAGTGCCAGTCAAGTCGGCGTTTTCCCGGTTAATTGGTCTAGGTTTGTTCAGCAGTTCCCTGGCGCACAAAAGACGCCATTTTTATCTGCTTGGATTTCCACTGAGCCATCATTAGCCAAAAAGTCAGCATTTAGAGAACAACTCGAAGCCGCAGTAGTTTCAGAACGTCAGGAGTTATTAACCACTCACATGCGCTCAGAGATTGCCAAAACCTTAGGTTGGACAGATATACAAAAGATTGGTATGCGCCAACCTTTGTTTGATTTAGGTTTAGATTCTCTGATGGCAGTGGAATTAAAAAATCGCTTGGAGTCAAGCTTAGAAACAACTTTCAGTTCCACACTGTTATTTGATTATCCTACCCTAGAAGCCTTGGTAGAGTATTTAGTCAACAATGATGTCATTCCGGTCAATTTTTCTTCTGACTTAGAGCAAACAGACAAGCAAGTAGAAGAAGATATTTTTGGTGAGGAATTATCCCAATTATCAGATGTTACTGAACTCTCAGACATTGAACTAGAAGCATCAGTACTTGAAGAAATTGAAGCATTAGAAAAATTGATTTAAGCAGAGATGGGTATTGGGGGTTCAAGCGAGACTCCATAGATCATACTTCTACAATCTATAACCACACTCTCCTGATAAGGACACAATGAACCTCAACCAAAAGCCAGAACAAGAACTCTCACCTTTACAAAAAGCGCTTCTAGCCCTGAAAGATGCACGCTCCAAACTAGAAAAATACGAGGCTCAAAGCAAGGAACCAATCGCAATTATCGGCATGGGTTGTCGCTTCCCTGGAGGGGTAGACTCTCCTGAAGCCTTCTGGCAACTACTCAGTAATGGAGTAGATGCGATTTCTGAAGTTCCTTCTAACCGATGGAACATTAATGACTACTATGACCCAAACCCAGATACTCCTGGCAAAATTGCTACCCGCGATGGTGGTTTTATCTCCCTATTTGATAGCTTCGATGCTCCCTTTTTCGGGATTTCACCCCGAGAAGTTCATAGTTTAGACCCCCAACAACGCCTCTTGTTAGAAGTTAGTTGGGAAGCTCTAGAAAATGCATACCTGGTGCCAGATAATTTGTTCAATAGTCTCACTGGAGTCTTTATCGGCATTTGTGCTACCGAGTACTTCGATAAGCTGTTAAGCTGTGAAATTCCCCAGGCTTATTGGGGTACAGGTAATGCTCATAGTGCTGCCTCAGGACGTTTATCCTACATCTTAGGATTAAAAGGTCCTAGTCTGGCAGTAAATACTGCCTGCTCTTCCTCTTTGGTATCTGTGCATCTGGCTTGTCAGAGTTTGCGACAACGAGAATGTAATCTGGCTCTAGCTGGAGGTGTTAATCTACTCCTTACTCCTGCGTATAGTGTTGTTTTCTCCCAGGCAAAGATGTTATCCCCTGATGGCAGATGCAAGACATTTGATGCCTCTGCCAATGGCTATGTGCGTGGGGAAGGATGCGGTATGATTGTCTTGAAACGACTCTCTGATGCTGTGGCCAATGGGGATAATATTCTGGCAGTAATTCGTGGCACAGCTGTCAATCAAGATGGACCAAGTGGTGGCTTGACAGTACCTAATGGCCCTTCTCAAGTAGCAGTTATCCGTCAAGCTTTAGATAATGGAGGAGTAGACCCGGGAAATGTGAGCTATATTGAAGCTCATGGTACAGGAACTTCCTTGGGAGACCCCATTGAGGTGGGAGCCATAGGAACAGTATTTAACCAAACCCACTCTCAAAATGAACCTTTAATTATTGGTTCAGCCAAGACTAATATTGGTCACTTAGAGGGATCAGCTGGAATTGCCGGTTTGATCAAGGTAGTTCTGCAACTGCAATATCAAAAGATAGCACCAATCCTGCATTTTAATCAACCTAGTCCTAATATTAATTGGTCTCAATTACCAGTAAAAGTACCAACGGAAGTAACCCCTTGGGAAACGAATGCAAAAAGCCGCATCGGCGGAGTGAGTTCCTTTGGTTTTAGTGGGACTAATGCTCATATAGTTATTGAAGAAGCACCAACACAAGAGAAGAAGGTAACAGTAGGGGCGAATGGCAATTCGCCCGTTGGCAATTACCCCGTACAAGAAGAGGACTTAGAGCGTTCAGCTCATCTATTAACTCTGTCAGCCAAAACTGAAGCAGCTGTTGGTGATTTAGTCAGTAGTTATCAAAATTATCTAAAAACTTATCCAGAATTAGGATTAGGTGATATTTGCTATACAGCCAATACCAGCAGGACTAACTTTGAGCACAAGCTAGCAGCTGTTGCCTCTAACCAACAAGAATTAGTTGAAAAACTGCAACAGTACCAACAGGGAGAGGAAGTTACCGGAATTTACTCAGGAGAACTGCCAAACAACAGCACAGTAACGAAAATTGCCCTGTTATTCACAGGTCAAGGTTCCCAATATGTCAACATGGGAAGGCAGTTGTATGAGCAAGCACCAATTTTCCGTGAAGCGATTAACCAATGTGATGCAATTCTCAGTAGTGTAGAAACTTTTCAGGACATATCATTACGAGATATTCTTTATCCAGCAGACAAAGACTCATCAGATTTATCCCTACTAGACCAGACAGCTTACACCCAACCTGCACTGTTTGTTATCGAGTATGCTCTAGCCAAATTATGGGAATCTTGGAGCATAAAACCCAAAGTGGTGATGGGTCATAGTGTAGGAGAATATGTAGCAGCAACTATTGCAGGAGTGTTCAGTTTAGAAGATGGCTTGAAGTTAATTGCCGCTCGGGGAAGATTGATGCAGCAATTACCTCCTGGGGGAGAAATGGTGTCTTTGTTGGCATCAGAATCTCAGGTAACAGAAGCGATCGCAAATTATAGTTCACAGGTCGCGATCGCAGCCATTAATGGACCATCCAGCGTAGTCATTTCTGGTGAGAGGGAAGCCATTGGAGCGATTGTTAGTCAGCTAGAAGCTACAGGAGTCAAAACCAAACAACTACAAGTATCCCATGCCTTCCATTCACCCTTAATGGAACCAATGCTGGCGGAATTTAGAGCAGTAGCCAAACAAGTCACTTATCAGCAGCCAAAGATACCAATGCTCTCGAATGTCACTGGTAAACAGGTGGGTTCGGAAATCGCGACAGCAGAATATTGGGTAAATCATGTGCGGCAACCGGTAAGGTTTGCCGATAGTATGAAAACTCTGCATCAGCAAGGATATGAGTTATTTCTAGAAATTGGACCAAAACCAATATTATTAGGGATGGGACGTCAATGTTTACCAGAAGCAGTAGGTATTTGGTTACCATCCTTACGTCCAGGAGTAGAAGCATGGCAACAGATGCTTTCCAGTTTAGGGCAATTATATCTACAAGGAGCCAAAGTAGATTGGGTCGCATTTGATAGAGATTATCTTCGTCAGAAGGTTGCATTGCCAACCTATCCCTTCCAACGAGAAAGTTATTGGCTAGAAACCGAAAATGGACACCAACCAAAACTGTATGTATCAAGAGCTAAAAGTGAACACCCGTTACTAGGAGAAAAACTCAAGCTAGCGGGAATAGAGCATCAACATCGTTTTCAATCATACGTAAGTGTTCAATACCCCGGTTATTTGGTAGAGCATCAAGTATTTGATCAGGTAATATTTCCGGCAACAGGCTACCTAGAAATTGCAATGGCAGCAGGGAAAAGTCTCTGGAGTAGCTCAGGGCAAGTGGTAGTTTCGGATGTCGTGATAATGCGAGGACTAATGCTGCCAGAAGCAGAGGTAAAAGCAGTACAAACAGTAGTCAACTCGATAGAAAACAACAGCTATAAGTTCGAGATCTTCAGCACGTCAGAGGGAGAAAATCAACAGCCCTGGTTGCTGCACACACAAGGAAATATCTACATCGAGCCTACTGCCAAGACAGAAACCAAAGTCGATCTAGAAAAATATCAAGCCGAGTGTAGTCAAGCAATAGACATTGAACAACATTATCAAAAATATCGAGAAAGAGGGCTTAACTATGGCAACAGTTTCCAAGGCATAAAACAGTTATGGAAAGGCACAGGCAAAGCCCTAGGTCAAATAGTCCTGCCGGAGGCATTAACAACACAAGTAACCGACTATCAGTTACATCCAGCCCTATTAGATGCAGCACTACAAATAGTAGCTCATGCTCTGGAGCAAACCGAAACTAATGTCACCTATTTACCAGTAGGAATCGGTAAATGGAAACTGTATCGCCATCAAGTAAGCCAAGTGTGGGCAATAGCACAGATACCACAGCAGCTAACAGCAGATATTTTGTTGCTAGACAACCAAGGAATTGTCATAGGAGAAATTGAGGGACTAAGGTTAAAACAAACGACAGTATCAGCTTTATTGAGAAGTATCCAACCAGATTTGGGAAATTGGTATTATCAAATCCACTGGATGGCTCAAGCCTTACCATCAACAAATCCATCACCAACAGCAAAGAGCAAATGGTTAATCTTGTCAGAAGATAATTTACTCGTAGAAGCACTAACAGACAAAGGGCAAGAATGCGTTCTCGTATCAGCAGGAGATAGATATCAGCAACTAAGTGAGCAACACTATCAAATCAACCCCACCAATGCTGAGCAATTTCAACAACTGCTAGAGGAAAACCCGGGTATTACACAGATTGTACATTTGTGGAGTGTGTCAGAAGTTGAAGGGAAAGACAACCTAGCTCTAGAGAAAATTACTGAAAAAAGCTGTGGGGTAACACTGCACTTAGTACAAGCAATCATCAACAGTAAACCAGAAAAAATACCCCAACTGTGGTTAGTAACCCAAGGCACTCAGAGTGTTAACTCCAACTCCGAAGTAATCAATCCAGAGTATGGCAGCTTATGGGGACTAGGACGAGTAATCGCCCAAGAACATCCAGAGTTACAATGTAAACGCATCGACTTAGAAACAACTCATGCCCTAGATGCCCTAGTAGCCGAACTATTGTCAGAAGATACTGAAGACCAAATAGCCCTACGTCAGGGAAGCCGTTATGTAGCCAGACTGGTACAAAAACCACACAACAACCAAATTACCTCACCAGACCAACCGGTACAATTGAAGGTCTCAGAATATGGACTAATTGACAACCTCAATTGGCAGCCTATGCAGCGGCAAACTCCCTCTTCTGACGAAGTAGAAATCGAAGTAGCCGCAGTAGGACTAAACTTCCGAGACGTACTCAACGCCCTAGGATTACTCCAAGAGTACTACGCCGAACATCTAGGCATCACTAGTGCCGAGCAACTCACCTTCGGTTTTGAATGTGCAGGCACTGTTATCGCTGTAGGAGAGGGTGTCTCAGATTGGCAAGTAGGAGATCAAGTCATCGCCACTATGCTCCAAGATGCCTTCAGCAGTTTCCTCACTGTCCCTGCTGATTACGTCATGGCAAAGCCTCAACAAATGAGCTTCAATGAAGCAGCTACCCTACCCTTGACATTCCTCACCGCCTACTATGGGTTGCAGCAATTAGCCAAGATTCAACCAGGAGAGAAGGTATTAATTCATGCCGCAGCAGGAGGAGTCGGGCAAGCGGCAGTACAAATAGCCCAACTTGCAGGAGCAGAAATCTTTGCCACTGCTAGTCCTGGGAAATGGGAATTTCTCAAGTCCCTGGGTATCAAGCACATTATGAACTCCCGTACTCTAGATTTTGCGGAGGAAATCATCGAATCTACCGCAGGAGAAGGAGTAGACATCATACTCAATAGCCTCAATGGAGAATATATTCCCAAGAACTTGGAAATCTTAGCAGAAGGAGGCAGATTTGTTGAAATTGGCAAAATCGGCATTTGGAGCCAAGAGGAAGTAGGGGAAAAACGAGCAGATGTGAGCTATTTACCCTTTGATTTAGGAGAAGTAGTGCAACAACAACCAGCGGTAATGGCTCAACTAAAAGAGTCATTAACCCAGCAGTGGAAACAAGGAGAACTTGCAGCATTACCTCATAAAGTATTTTCCTCGACACAAATCACGGATGCCTTCCGCTACATGCAGCAATCGAAACAGATAGGGAAGGTAGTGGTAGAGATGCCACAACTCAAAACTGAGCAAAAGTCTTTCCAACCAGAAGCGAGTTATCTGATTACCGGAGGATTAGGAGCTTTAGGCTTAGAAGTAGCCCAATGGATGGTAGCTCAAGGAGCGAAAAATATCGTCTTAACTGGGCGCAGTGCCCCCAAGGAAACAGCACAAAAAGTGATAACTGAGTTAGAAGCAGCAGGAGTTTCTGTCAGTGTGTTGTTAGGAGATATTTCTCATCAAGAGGATGTCGAAAACATCTTCCAGCAGATTGCCACATCATTACCTCCACTCAAAGGAGTGATTCATGCAGCAGGGGTACTTGATGACGGGGTACTGCAAAAGATGAGTTGGCAGCAGTTTACCAAAGTCATGGCACCCAAGGTGCAAGGGACTTGGTATTTACATCAATTCACCAAAGATTTACCTTTAGATTGGTTTGTCTGTTTCTCGTCGATCGCTTCGATGTTAGGTAACCTTGGTCAAGGAAATTATGCTGCAGCCAATGCTTTTATGGATTCTGTAGCTCATTATCGTCGGGGTATGGGATTACCGGGGTTGAGTATCAATTGGGGAGCCTGGGCAGCAGCAGGCATGGCTGCTAGTTTGGATGCTCAATATCAGCAGCGACTGGATGCAATGGGAATGAGTGCGATAGAACCGGAACAGGGAATGCAAGCATTGGGTTCATTGTTATCTGAGTGTGCCAGCCAAGTCGGCGTTTTTCCTGTTAATTGGTCAAGGTTTATCCGGCAGTTTCCTGGCGCACAAAAGATGCCCTTGTTATCTGCTTGGATTTCGACTGAGCCATCATCAACCCAAAAGTTGGCATTAAGAGAACAATTAGAAGCAGCACCGGTTTCAGAGCGTAAGGAGTTATTAACTACTCAGATGCGCTCGGAAATTGCCAAAACTTTAGGTTGGACAGATATACAAAAGATTGGTATACGCCAACCTTTGTTTGATTTAGGCTTAGATTCTTTGATGGCAACAGAGTTGAAAAATCGTTTGGAATCAAGCTTAGGTACGAGCTTCAGTGCAACACTTTTGTTTGATTATCCTACCCTAGAAGCACTGGTAGAGTATTTAGTTAACAATGTCATCCCCATAAATTTCTCTTCTGACGTAGATGAAGTAGAAGAAACAGTAGCAGAAACAGTAGAAGAAGAAATAGATAATTCATCTCGTTTTCAAGGAATGTCCGAAGATGACATGGCTAACCTACTGGCTCAACAACTAGAATCCCTGGGAGAAAATAAGAGCTGATGAAAGAAAGTAAAAGTAGCGGGACTGTAGACTACAAAGCATTAATTCAAAAGGCTTTTCTCCAAATAGAAACTTTGCAGTCTAAATTAAAAACTGCTGATAAGCAAAAAAAAGAACCAATCGCCATTATCGGCATGGGTTGTCGCTTCCCTGGAGGGGCAGACTCTCCTGAAGCCTTCTGGCAACTACTCAGTAATGGAGTAGATGCAATTTCTGAAGTCCCTGCTAACCGATGGGACATTAATAACTACTATGACCCAAACCCAGATGCTCCGGGCAAAATTGCTACCCGCGACGGTGGTTTTATCTCCGTAGTTGATAGCTTCGATGCTCCTTTTTTTGGGATTTCACCCCGGGAAGCTCAAAGTTTAGACCCCCAACAACGCCTCTTGCTAGAAGTTAGTTGGGAAGCCTTAGAAAGGGCACACCTCCTCCCAGATAATTTGTTTAATAGCCCCACTGGAGTCTTTATTGGCATTTGTACTTATGATTACTCAAGTAAGCTGTTGAATTCTGGCGAGATGCCACAGGCTTATTGGGGTACAGGTAATGCTCATAGTGCTGCTGTAGGTCGTCTATCCTACATCTTAGGATTAAAAGGTCCTAGTCTGGCAGTAGAAACAGCTTGCTCTTCCTCCTTGATATCCGTCCATCTGGCTTGTCAGAGTTTGCGACAACAAGAATGTAATTTGGCTCTAGCTGGAGGTGTGAATTTACTCCTTGTTCCTGAGCCTAGTATTGTTTTCTCCCAGGCGAAGATGTTATCTCCTGATGGCAGATGCAAGACATTTGATGCCTCTGCCAATGGTTATGGGCGTGGGGAAGGATGCGGCATGATTGTCTTGAAACGACTCTCTGATGCTGTGGCCAATGGGGATAATATTCTGGCAGTAATTCGGGGCACAGCTGTCAATCAAGATGGACCAAGTGGTGGCTTGACAGTACCTAATGGCCCTTCTCAAGTAGCCGTTATCCGTCAAGCTTTGGATAATGGAGGAGTAGACCCGGCAAATGTGAGCTATATTGAAGCTCATGGTACAGGAACTTCTCTAGGAGACCCCATTGAATTGGGAGCCATAGGAACAGTATTTAACCAAACCCACTCTCAAAAGCAACCTTTAATTATTGGTTCAGCTAAAAGTAATATTGGTCACTTAGAGGGAGCTGCAGGTATTGCCGGTCTGATGAAGGTAGTTCTGCAATTACAGTCTCAACAGATAGCACCATCACTGCATTTTAATCAGCCTAATCCTAATATTAATTGGTCTCAATTATCAGTAAAAGTCCCAACTGAAATAACCCCTTGGGAAACGAATGGTAAAAGCCGTATAGGTGGAGTGAGTTCCTTTGGTTTTAGTGGTACAAATGCTCATATAATCTTGGAAGAAGCGCCAACCAAAGAGAAGAAGGCAAAAGTAGGGGCGAATGGCAATTCGCCCCTACAAGAAGAGAACTTAGAACGTTCAGTTCATCTATTAACTCTGTCAACCAAAACTAAAGCAGCTCTTGGTGATTTGGTTACTAGTTATCAAAATTACCTGCAAACTTATCCAGAATTAGGATTAGGTGATATTTGCTATACAGCCAACACCAGCAGGACTAACTTTGAGCACAAACTAGCAGTTGTTGCCTCTAACCAACAAGAATTAGTCGAAAAACTCCAACAGCACCAACAGGGAGAGGAAGTAGCCGGAATCTACTCAGGAGAAGTGCCAAACAACAGTACAGCACCGAAAATTGCCCTGTTATTCACAGGTCAAGGTTCCCAATATGTCAACATGGGAAGGTCGTTGTATGAGCAAGCGCCAATTTTCCGTGAAGCGATTAACCAATGTGATGCAATTCTCAGTAGTGTAGAAACTTTTCAGGAAAACTCGTTACGAGAAATTCTTTATCCAGCAGACAAAGACTCATTAGATTCATTCTTACTAGATCAAACTGCTTATACCCAACCTGCTTTATTTGCCATAGAATACGCCTTATTTAAACTCTGGCAA
>JAAHGL010000103.1 GCA_010692635.1 Symploca sp. SIO2C1
TAGGACTTCTCGTATTCTATGGTCTAGATATTTGGATTCCCACCCATGTTTGAGTGGGAATTTAGTTGTATTTGTTATTTGTTATTAGTTGTTGGTTGTTTGTCAAAAAACAAATAACAAACAACTAACAACCAAGCGGCGGGCAGCTATCCCTCTCATCCCTTAAGGAATTGGCTTCCCGCCGCTTTCGGTGAAGCTTGGCTATTATGCCTGTAGCTGTTCCACTTTCCTCACTAAAGTCAATTCAAATGGATTGAAGAAGACTTGCACCCAGGGTTGGTCATCTCCTCCAAAAACTCCACCATCTGTATCTCCCTGAATCTCGTAGAGGCTGACTAAACCTTGTCTTGGGTAGGAGTTTATATTGTGATCAAAATCTGTCACATTTAGAGTATCAACGAACTGACTGTGTACAGATTGAATATCCCAACCGGGATGTTCTGTCTCAACATCAAAGACTCTTTGAGTAATTTGTCCAGCAAAGGTAGTCCAATCGGATTTCGTCTCCCGAAAAGTTGCTCTTAAGGTAATGTTCAGCACTGAACCTGCCCGCTCAAGGCGTGTTTCAATATTGATATTTGGACCATTACCATCAAAGTCAGTGTCTCCTTCAGTATGCGGAGGATTAAATACAATAGGTGATGGTTGAATAGCGATACGGCGAGTTGTTTGAGTGCCCATAGTTTTTCTCTCAGGTAATTAGTTTTTGTAGAGAAGCTCATTTGCTTGCTCTGTTATCTAATACGAAGTAATAAGGAAAAATATTCCGAATTTATTCAAAAAAGTTTGGCTGTAGATTCCGTAGTTAGTGTGAATCAACAAAAGAGCGATCGCCCTCCAGTTTTTAGGTAAACTGAAAAAGCGATCGCTAAGTTACAAGAGCTTTCACCATTTTCACTAAAGTGCAAAACCGCCGTGGACTTAAGTCCACTGCTAATAGCTTAAGTCCATTTTAATGGACTGAAATGTTGACATAGTAAGAAGTATTTAGTCCACTTGAGTGGACTTGAGCTATTAGCCAGGGGTTTTGAACCACTGGCAGGTAAAAGCACTAGTGTAATATTTGAGATAAAGCTCATTTACTTCCTCTGTTATCTACTACGAAGAAATAATCAAAAATATTCCGGAATTTACTCAAAAAATTTTGTTGTTTTTCCTATAGTGGGTGTTATAACCCTGTATTTCAACAATAGACTGGCACAATTTTTACCTGATTCCAGTCATCTTTTCCAAGAGACTACTGCAGCGCGGCAAAAGTAACTGACCAGTTTGAGAGCGTTAGAATTCTTACTCTATAAGCATTCTAAATTCTTAATTCTTAATTCTTAATTCCGCGCAGCGGCACTACCCTAGCAAAGGATTGTCTACATATGCCTTCAGTAATGTCAAAAGATCCTCCTCTTGCAAAACTGATTCAGCGCTACATCAATGGTGATAGTCGAGCCTGCGAACAACTGCTAAGCTATCGAGAATATCGACAGAGGGTAATTAGAATTGCCCATAAACAGACTAGAGGACATACTATTTCCTGGGAAGATGCTGCCCAGACTGCTCACGAAAAAGTGTTCCAGGCTCTGAAAAAGAGAGATTTTTGCCCAGAAAGAGGGGATTTTCTGCCTTGGGCAGGGACAGTGGCTAAATTTGCCATTATTGATTTAATGCGTAAAGAAAAGCAGAAGTACTGTAGAAGCTTGGATGAACACATTCCTGGTACTGATATACTTCTGTCAGATACCGTAGCTGACGACTTCAACTTGTCGGATGTCGTGGAACGTACCCATTTAGTCTTCCAGGTAAAAAAAGCGATCGCAGCTTTAGATCAACAGTATCCTAAACGAGGCTATCTATTGATGTGGCAAGGTAAGGTACAAGGCAAAACCTACACCCAAGTTGCTGCTGAGTTAGGTATTACTCAAAGTGCTGTCTCCAAACGTTGGAAGGAATTAACAGCTCGTATTGCTGACAAGTTTGGTTTACTGCCAGATGGGGATAATAAACCAGAGGATAAGGGGAAACAAGGGCAGAAAAATCGACAAACCCGCTCCAACTTGAATTGGTAACTAGTGGAAGAAGGCAGGAGGCAGGAGGCAGGAGGCAGAAGGAAATACCAAGTTACTGTCAAAAATTATCACAATGGGTCATAATCACCAACCTTCATCCGTAACTAGATAATACCCCAAGCCATCCCTTCATTATCTGGAACTAAAAGCTCATGCGTATCAACTTTAACCAATTTACCTCTCCTGGGGAGGAACAACTTGAGCAAAAATTGCCTCTACCGGGCGAAATCTGGGAAATCAGTCGTTCTATGCGAAGTCCTCTAGAATTTTCCCACGAAGAGCAACAGAGATTGTATTCAGAGGTAGCACGCAGTTTCCTAGAGGGAAATTCGCCACCACGCTATGCCATGATTGTTACTGAATCTCAATTACCTGAACCAGGAGATGAAGACTGGGCAGTTATTTCTGTCATGCTGTTTTCAGAACAAACTAGCTTTCTGAGCGATGTAGATATTATCCTTCCTGCAAGAATTTCCGGCATGGAGCAAGATTTGCTAGCTTTAACTTGGCAGGTACAGCTTATGCTAGCTGATAATTTGTCTCAATCTGTAGGAAGGCGGTTATCTAGAGAAATATACGATACCTTGCTCAATATAGGTGATTACTACCACAGTTTAGTTGAGAAACCACCAGCAAGACAGGAAATCGAGTCCCTAGGATTACACATCAGAAATGCTTTTGCTGAAACACTTCCAGGAGGAATTGAGGAGTTTCATCAGCAAGAAGCAGCTTGGGCAGATGTACTAAAAGTACCTTTAGATGCCTATCGCACCTACCAGAAAACCATGAGGTTTACCGGTGAGATTTTAGATACAGCTTTGGAATTAGAGCAAGAATTTGCCCTACCCACGAAAAAAAGGGTATCTCTAAGACAATGGCTACAAGATTTTGTTGAAGCCGAATGGCTAAGTTTTGGAGACTTTTTGCCCACACGAACAGCTTTTGCCATCAGAAGTCAGGGAGACTATAGCCAACTTCCTGCAAGTCAACAAGAAATTACTAGACTGATTGAACAATTATCTCCAGGAAAAGACGAACATCAGCGGCGACTTGCGGCTAAACGCTTGGGAGAAATTGGTTCTGGTAATAAACATGCTATTAGTGCTTTAGTTAATCTGCTACACACTACCACCGATGATGAAACTCTGTGGACAGCTGTCGAGAGTTTATGGCAAATAGATCCTCATAATCCTGCCGCAGGAACTCGTCGGGTTAAGGTGATTGATTGGGGAATGCAAGTAGCAGGAAATGCGATCGCTCTAGCTGTTGCTCTCATACAGAAAGCTAATGGTCAAACTGGCATACTTTTAAGAGTTTATCCCACTATTGACGCAGTCTACTTACCCCCTGATTTAAAGCTAATTTTGCTTGATGAGTCAGGGCAAATTTTGCGAGAAATTACCGCTAGACAAGCTGATATTTACATTCAACTAAAGTTAAATGGTGAACCAGGAGAAAAATTCGGTGTCAGAGTGGCACTTGGTGAGGCAAGTATAACGGAAGATTTCGTAATCTAACCGAGCCTGGGCTTATCGAAAATTTTGGGTTTAAAACCCCGTCCTTTTAGGACGGCTTTACATTTCTCGGTGGTTGTTTTACCATAGTAAACATAGTTTGGTAAGTTTGATGCTCAAAGCCTATAAGTACAGAATCTATCCCACTCAAGAGCAATCTCTATTGCTTGCTAAGTCCTTTGGTTCAGTACGTTGGTTTTACAACTATGCGCTGGAACTGACATCTAATACCTACCAAGAAACAGGCAAAGGTTTGAGTCGTAATGACATCATTAAGCTTTTGCCTCAATTGAAAAAACAGTATCAATGGTTGAAAGAACCGCCCTCTCAAATTCTACAACAAGCGGGTTTAGATTTGTCTAGTGCTTTCCTTAACTTCTTTGAAGGGAGGGCTAGATATCCGCGTTTTAAAAGCAAACATACCAAGCAGTCTATCCGGTTTCCTCAAGGGTGTAATCTCACCGGAAGTTACTTGAGTTTACCAAAACTCAAAAAAGTCTATTGTCGGGTTTCTCGTGTGCCCATCGGTACTCTCAAATCAGTTACAGTTTCTCGGACGGTAACAGGGGAATACTATGCCGCCTGTCTCTATGACGATGGCAAAGAAAAGCCAAACCAAAGCACCGAGGGGAAAGCAATAGGAATTGATGTTGGACTAGCTCATTTTGCTATTACTTCCGATAAAAGTAAGCATGGCAATCCTCAATACTATCGTCAGTATGAGAAAAAACTAGCGATTCATCAAAAGCGCCTAAGCAGAAAGCAACAAGGCTCAAATAGCCGAAAGAAAGCTGGTATTTTAGTAGCTAAAGTACATCAAAAAATAAGCAGATGTCGGGAAGATTTTCTACACAAACTAAGTCGTAAATTAGTAGACGAGAACCAAGTCATAGTGGTAGAAAATTTAGCAATTAAGGGCATGGTAAGAAATCACAAACTAGCTAAATCAATTAGTGATGCTGGCTGGGGAAGGTTTTGCACCATGCTGAAGTACAAAGCGGAATGGGAAGGGAAAACTTACCTAGAAATAGATAGATTTTTCCCATCCTCAAAGACCTGTCATGTCTGCCTCAATCAAGTGGGGAATCTACCTCTCAATATTCGAGAGTGGACTTGCGGTAAGTGTAAAACACACCACGACAGGGACATAAACGCAGCGATAAATATTAGAGAGGAAGGTTTACGAATTTTGGCGGGAGGGCATCTCGCTACTGCTTCTGGAGAACGAGTAAGACCAAGTAAAGGCACTGCTTTTACAAGGCGTTTTTCTGTGAAGGAAGAATCCCCATGCCTTTAGGCTGGGGAGTTGTCAACTTATGTAGTCAACACCTTGAGGCTATAATTAAAGAGTTATCAAATCCGGGAGTCATCACCAAATTACTAAACCTTTCAAAGATTGGACAGATGAAGAAATATACCAAGTCATAGGTCAAATCACCCACGAGTTTGGCATCTTAGAATGTACTGAATGTGCAAAAGCTATCCGTCGATGGCTTCGACAAAAAGGTATCCCAGGCAAGATTGTGAGACTCAGAACTCGGTACGGTGAAGACTATATCCTCAGCAATCGCCTTGAACAAATCGGTATTCATGAATCAATCACTGTCAACGGTCAACATTTTGGAGTTGAAGTGCGAGGTCAGATTTTTGATAATCTCTCTGAACAAGGGTACTCTCGTGAGATTTGGCTACAAGATTTTCGATGTCATAGCGGACAATTTATCTTAACAGAAGTTGATAGTTGGTAGTGAATAAGGTTCTATGAGTAAGGAAAATCTCTTTGAATTACTGGAAAAAATTAGGCAGAAACCAGGGCTCTACATTGGTAGTCCTTCAGTGACTGCATTACGCTACTTCCTCGTTGGATATAAATTTGCACGCCAAGAAATGGGGATTTTGCCCACTGAGCTGGAATTAGATTTTTATCAAGAATTTCAACCCTGGCTTCAGAGGCATTTCCAGATACAAACAACAAACTCCTGGGATAATATTTTACTGTTCAAATATATTGATGAAAAAACTTCCTTTGCCAACTTCTTCCAACTTTTAGAAGTCTTTTTTCAGCGAGAAAAAAGCCAAGATATTGATCCCATGCTCTTAGATGATTCCCTGGAAACCACTGAAAGAGTTGCCTAATTTGCATCAAATTTACCAATGCCAATCTAGCTGCTGCTAACTTCAGCTACGCCAAAACTAGATTGCAGCATCATCGGATAGACATCTTGCCTATCCTTTTTTAGTTATTCAGATGAAATTGGCTGTAGATATAAAAGTACCCTCAAGGGTACTGTCAAAATAGCAGCTATCAGTTAATATGTAATATAACTGTAATATAAATAAATCAATTCTAAATTCTAAATTCTAAATTCTAAATTTTAGAGTCATGCCCCAAGACTTTAAAAATAAAAGTCTCCAAGGTTATTCCTTTAAAGGTGAAAATCTCACAGGTGCAGACTTTTCGCACTCAGATATCCGAGGTGCAGATTTCACCGATGCTAATTTAGCTGGTGCCAACTTCAGTTACGCCAAAGCTGGGTTACAACTCCATTCTCGCATTAGCTTAGTGCTCATCTCACTACTGTTATCTGTCTTCTCAAGCTTTGCTTCAGTTTTAGCTGTTACTTTTGCTGCATATACTCTCTTTCCTTACTCCATTAGTCCAGACAAAGTATTAGCAACTTTACTTGTTTTAACCCTATTTTTCTTTTTCTTTAGAGTTGCTCTCCAGGAAGGTTTAGTGTCAGCTGTGGTAAGTGTGAGTATTTGTGGAGTAGTACTTGGGGCAATCATTGGATTGGTGGCGGGAGGACTTGCTGGAATTGCTGCTGGGGTAGTGAGTGTAACTATTACAACCGCTATTATTGCCCTGATGCTTGTGGTCACAACTCTCATTATCACTATGGCTCATACTGTAGCTGGTAGAATGGCTGGGGGAGCAGCTATAGCCTTAATTCTCTCTGGAGGCATGATAGGAGCAATAGCTGGTATCACAACGGGTAAAGAAGTAATTAAAGTACTTAATGAAAATGGTACTGTTCCTGCATTGAGAGAAGCAGCAGCCGTTGATGCTATTTTTGCAGCTTGGACTGGGACATTAGCTGGAGTTTTGATAGCAGCTTACATTTGTTGGCGAACTTTGAAGGGAAATCATCAGCTTGCCTGGATTAAGAACATTGCCATTAACTTTGCCACTACAGGGAGTACTAGCTTTCACGGTGCAGATTTAACCGATGTAGATTTCAGTTATGCCATCCTTGAGCACACCGACTTGAGAGCCCAAAATACTACTCGCACTTTATGGTATCAATGTCGGAAACTCGATAGTGCTAGATTAGAAAATACTCTGCTTGCTGAGTCAAAAACCAGACATCTACTAGTCAGTAGCTATTGTCGAAGTTTGCCTCAACCAATAGAGAGCAAATTAGTTATCCTCAAATTGGAAAAAGCAAATTTGAGAAGTGGTTCTACAGCCACGCTTCAGATTGGTACTGAGGGGACTCATCCCACTGTCCAATGTACTGGAGAACTACCCCCAGCATTAGAGATTTCTCGTTGTTATCACCAGTGGCAATCCTCATATCGCCACAGTATCAGTAGCAGCTACCGCCTTGAAATTCCCGAAACCCAAGTCACCCATCTAAGCCGCCAAGAATTTCTGGCACAATGCTACGAATCAGCAGAGGACTTGCACAGAAGGCTCAATTGGTGGTTAAATTCAGAGCAGTTTCGTCTTGTCAAAGAGGAACTGCTGGCTACATTAAGCATATCTGACTCAATTCGCTTCATACTGCAAGCAGATCATCAACTGTGGCAGTTACCTTGGCATTTATGGGATTTCTTTGATCGCTATCCAAAAGCCGAAATTGCCTTCAGTACAGGTAGCTATAAAGCCGTTGAAAAATCTAGTTATCCTCAACCCGAGGTTAGAATCTTAGCAATTTTGGGCAATAGTACTGCCATTGATGTTGCCAAAGACCGTGCTATGCTCGAACAATTGCCAGATGCCGCTGTCACTTTTCTTGTAGAACCGCAACGCCAAGAACTCAATCACCAACTCTGGATGCAGCCTTGGCATATTCTCTTTTTTGCCGGTCATAGTGCTAGCGATGCCAATGGTAAGACTGGGCAAATCTCCATCAATGCTACTGAAAGTTTAACTGTTTCTGAGTTAAAGTATGCACTCAGAAAAGCGATCGCTAATGGTTTGCACTTAGCTGTGTTTAACTCCTGTGATGGTTTAGGATTAGCGCACAGCTTAGCTGACTTACAGATTCCACAGATGATTGTCATGCGCGAGCCTGTTCCAGATTTAGTTGCGCAGGAGTTTTTGAAGCACTTTCTGGCTACCTTTGCTGGTGGTTTACCTTTGTATCAAGCGGTACGAGAAGCACGGGAAAAGTTGCAAGGGTTGGAGAAATTGTTTCCCTGTGCCACTTGGTTGCCGGTCATTTGTCAGCATTCAGCAGAAGTGCCCCCCACTTGGCAGGAGTTTCTCGGTTTTGGGTAGTTAACCGATTACTCTCGAGAAACACGCTCAAAGCTAATTGCTAATGGCTAATTGCTAATGGCTAATTGCTAATGGCTAATTGCTAATCGCCCCTAGTGCTCCTCAACAGTGTTTCTCCCATTCAATTGGGGGCGCAGGGCGCTTCTCAGAAGCTCTGAAGACAAAAGGCAGGGGGCAGAAGGCAGGAGGCAGAAGGTGAGAGAGGAGGTTTGAATTTTGAATTCGCCGTGAGGCGCTCATTACTCATTTAGATATTGAGATACTCCCGATTGAGTGCTTGTCTGGAGCTATTGCGAAGTCTATTTTGTCAATAAATGCTGAGAAAGGTTAACATTAGTTAATACAAGATGTCTATTTTAAGGTCCCCAAAGCCTAACTCTTAGGAGGAATAAGCGGTGAATAAAAAATGGAGAAACGTTGGGCTGTATGCACTGCTAGCGATAGTAGTCATCGCCTTAGCAACAGCATTTTTAGACAAACCCTCCCAAAACAGGGAGATCTGGAAGTACAGCCAATTAATTCAGCAGGTTGAAAGTCAAAAAATTGAAACCGTTAAAATCAGTGCTGATCGAACTAAGGCTCTTGCTACAGCTCAAGATGGTCAGCAGGTTGAGGTAAATCTACCTAATGATCCAGAGCTGATTAGTATTTTAACCAGCAATGGTGTAGATATTGCCGTGCTGCCCCAGAGCGATGACAGCTTCTGGTTTCGAGCCTTAAGTAGCCTATTCTTCCCCATCCTGCTGCTGGTAGGATTATTTTTTTTGCTGCGCCGTGCTCAAAGTGGTCCTGGCTCTCAGGCGATGAACTTTGGTAAGTCCAAAGCCAGAGTACAAATGGAACCCCAAACTCAAGTAACTTTTGGGGATGTTGCTGGTATTGAGCAAGCCAAGCTAGAACTCAACGAAGTAGTTGACTTCCTCAAAAATGCTGATCGCTTCACTGCTATTGGAGCCAAAATTCCCAAGGGTGTGCTGTTAGTTGGACCTCCAGGAACCGGTAAAACCCTCCTGGCTCGTGCTGTTGCTGGAGAAGCAGGTGTACCCTTTTTCTCCATCTCTGGTTCTGAGTTCGTAGAAATGTTCGTGGGGGTTGGTGCTTCCCGTGTCCGAGACTTGTTTGAGCAAGCTAAGAGCAATGCTCCCTGTATCGTCTTCATTGATGAGATTGATGCTGTGGGAAGGCAGCGGGGTGCTGGTTTGGGCGGCGGTAACGACGAGCGGGAGCAAACTCTCAATCAGCTACTAACTGAGATGGATGGCTTTGAAGGTAATACTGGCATCATTATTATTGCTGCTACTAACCGCCCCGATGTCCTAGATGCAGCCTTGCTACGTCCTGGTCGTTTTGACCGGCAGGTGGTGGTGGATCGTCCTGACTATGCTGGTCGTCTGGAAATTCTCAATGTCCATGCTCGTGGCAAAACTTTGTCAAAAGATGTGGAACTAGAGAAAATTGCCCGCCGTACTCCTGGGTTCACCGGTGCCGATTTATCCAACCTGCTCAATGAAGCTGCCATTTTAGCCGCCCGTCGCAACCTCACCGAAATTTCTATGGATGAGGTCAATGATGCTATTGACCGGGTTTTAGCAGGTCCGGAGAAGAAAGACCGGGTGATGAGTGAGAAGCGCAAAGCTCTAGTAGCTTATCACGAAGCAGGTCATGCTCTAGTTGGTGCTTTGATGCCTGATTATGACCCAGTGCAGAAAATTAGTATTATCCCCCGTGGTCGAGCTGGTGGTCTAACTTGGTTCACCCCCAGCGAAGATCGAATGGATTCAGGTCTGTATTCTCGCTCTTACCTACAAAACCAGATGGCTGTAGCTTTGGGAGGTCGCCTTGCTGAAGAAATTATCTTCGGTGAAGAAGAAGTAACCACTGGTGCTTCCAATGACTTACAGCAGGTTACCCGGGTAGCACGACAGATGGTCACTCGCTTTGGTATGAGCGATCGCCTTGGTCCGGTAGCTTTGGGACGCCAAAATGGTAATATGTTCCTAGGTCGAGATATTGCTTCTGACCGAGACTTTTCCAATACCACTGCTGCGGCAATTGATGAAGAAGTCCGTAATTTGGTGGATGAAGCTTACAAACGAGCTAAAGAGGTGATGCTCAACAACAAGCACATTCTTGACAAATTAGCTGAAATGCTAATTGATAAAGAAACTGTGGATGCTGAGGAACTGCAAGAGTTGTTAGCGACTAATGATGTCAAAATGGCAGCGATCGCCTAATTCTATTGGGTTTTTTGGTTGATAAATAAACGTCAGCTTGATCTAAAAACCCTCTGCCTTCTTGCACTTAATTTCCCTACATCGAAGAGTTACATAACAGAAAGGGCAGCACCCAGGTGTTGCCCCTTTAATTGTTAATACAGAGTTGTTTTCCTACATAGGGTTTGCTGAATAAGTAACAAGTAACAAGTAAAAAGTAACAAGTAAGAAGGAATGAAGCATTTATCCTCGTGGGTGAGCACTTGTATTCCCCAAGGTTACCCAGGGATTTCCCATGAAAGTGCAAGGTTTCTGGAGCCCATCGATACAATTTCCTTGCACTTATTTAGCACAAAAATGCTTGAAAGCATTCTCTGGCATAGCTTCCACACTTATGCAGCAAGCCCTACATAGGGCTTGCCTCATCGAGTCGATTGATTCGGGTTTTGAAGTAATAAGTAATAAGTAATAAGTAATGAGTAATGAGTGAATTACCCCTCGATTAGCTACCAGATTTTTTCAATTGTGCAAGCTTTTTGAGCCAAAAGGTATAATTTCCTTGCACTTATTTCTGGCAAAAATAATTGAAACCCAAGTCTGGTATCGCTTCCACACTCATGCAGCAAGCCCTAAATAGCACTAAAGTGCACTTTTCAACACGCTTTAGTAGAGTAACTAGAAAAAGACCTGTTATACTCTTTTTTAGGTGTATTACATAAAGTTTGAAACAGCTTATCTCCCATGTTATAACTATTTACTAAGTTTGGCGGCAATTTGGTATCAGTTATCACAGTAGGAGATAAGCTTCATAATTTTTCACCTTCCAGAGGTATGAAATCATAAGCTTTCGACTACTGGAATGCTTATTACTTGAGATTATTCTTAGCCATGACTTGGCAAGTGAGCTACCGGAAGGTAGCATTGTTTTTAAGAAAGGTAAAAGCACAACTTTCAGGATATGTTTCTCTGAGCAAAAGCTTTAAAGATAGGAAAATAAATGGTTAAAGCCAATGTTTTGGTAGTTGAAGATGAAGTAATTGTTGCTAGGACAATTGTCAACCAGCTTAAAAAACTGGGTTATACAGTTGCAGCTCAAGCTTCCTCAGCTTCCCAAGCTCTAGCTAAGGCAATAGAAACCAAACCTGATTTAGTGCTGATAGATATTTGGCTGAAGGGAAAAATGGATGGGATTAATGCTGCTGAGCAAATCCGTCAGCAGTTGAGTATCCCCGTAGTCTATCTAACTGCCTGTGCGGATAATGATACTCTGCAACGAGCCAAAATTACCCAACCCTGTGGCTATGTTCTCAGGCCCTTTAGCGAGAAAGATTTACGGGTTGCGATCGAAATTGCTCTCTACCAACATCGGATGGAACACTCGCTGCAAGAAAGCCAAGAAAAGTTGGCAACTATTTTGCAGTCGATGAATGATGGAGTAATTGCTACTGATAATCAAGGAATTATTACCTTTATCAATCCTGCTGCCGAAGCTTTAACAAGCTGGCGCAAGTATGAAGCAGTAGGCAAACCAGTAAAGTTGATTTTCCAGATTGTTGAAGAAGTGGTGGGAACTCCCATAGAAAATCCAGTATTACAAGTTCTTAGAGGCAAGGAGCTCTATCCGGGGGATTACCATGCCCTAAAGGTCAAAAATGGTAACAAAATTCCCATTGGTTATACTGCCTCACCCCTGAAGCAAAAATCTGGAGAAATTAGGGGAGTCGTTATCGTTTTTTGGGATATCAGTGAGCGGCGACAGGCTAAAGCTTTGGAAAGAGCATTAGCAAAGGAGCGAGAACTTAGTAGTTTTCGTTCCCAATTTATTTCCACTGTATCCCATGAATTCCGCACTCCTCTAAGTACCATCCTGACAGCAGTTGAGTTATTGGTTTGTTACGATAAGCAAGCAACTAAAAAGCAAAAACAAAGTTACCTGCACAGAATTAAGAGAGCAGCACAGCGAATGACCAAACTCATGGATGATGTATTGGTTATGGGTCAAGCTACATCAGGTAGACTGGAAGTAGCACCAGTTTACGTGAATCTGGAGCAGTTTTGCTGCGATTTAGTCACTGAAATTTTACTTATTGAGGCTCAACCCAACCGAATTAACTTTACAATTCAAGGAGACTGTAGAGAAGTTTGGATGGACGAGAGATTGCTAAGTTACATTCTCACTAATCTCCTCTCCAATGCTCTTAAGTATTCCCCAGTTGATAGTAAGATTGAGTTTGAGTTAAAGGGCAATGCTGAAGCACAAGTAGCAATCTTCAGTATCCAGGATGAAGGTATTGGTATTCAGAGAGAGGAGCAATCCCAAATCTTTGAGTCGTTTTATCGCGGCAAAAATGTTGGCTCGATTGCAGGTACTGGATTGGGACTCGCAATTGTCAAACGCTGTGTGGATCAACTTCAGGGTGAGATTATGATCTCCAGTACGGTAGGAGTTGGTAGTAAATTTACGGTTAAATTACCCATAAATAAGAGCTTCTAGCTCGAATTTGCCTACACTAGTACCGCTGCGCAGAATTAAGAATTAAGAATTCAGAATGCTTATAAAGTAAGGATTCTATCGATCTCAAACTGGTGGGTTATTTCTGCTGCGTTACACTAGTAAGGTTAGCTTGACGACTGGAGTCAGCTTGATACGTAAGAGAGATTTTCAGATAACTCAAGGGTTTGTAAGGCAAACGTTCTGCCCACTCAATAGCCACAATCCCCAAAGGAATCTCTATACCTTCCCAATACATTTCTAGGTTTAAAGTCTCGATTTCTGGCGGTTGCAGGCGATACAAATCTAGGTGATACAGGGGAATTCGTCCTTCTGGATATTCGTTAATTAAGGTGAAGGTAGGGCTAACTATCTGTTCTGTAATGCCTAGTCCCTTACCTAGACCCTGAACTAAAGTGGTTTTACCAGCACCTAAGTCTCCCTCCAACAAAATTACACTCCCAGCAGGAAGAGATTCTCCTAAGCTGATACCGAGTGCTTCCGTTGCCTCAGCATCAGCTAGAAAAATTGTTGTCATTGGTTATTTGTCATTTGTCATTTGTCGTTTATCTGTTAGTGTATTCTCACTAGTTCAAGCAGCATTACCCCTTTTAACCAGCTCCAGCCGTCAGGCGGTGGTTCTAGAGGTTTATAAGATACCCACTGCTCACCTTCTGGAGATGAGTAGGATTCCTCAATAGTTGCCAAGGCATCTTCACCCCAAGGTGCTTTGACAATAATGATTGTCCCATTAGGGAGAGTTTTTATCTCCGCATCTGATGGTGGTTTCTCCAGCGCTATTGCGTCTTTAGGGTTGTCTAGTGTATCAGTAGCAAATTCTGGAATTTTTCCTTCTTGGACTTGCTCTGTTTGTACCCCTTCGCTAACACTAGCGCTATCTTTTAGCTGGGACACTGGGGTAGGTTCTGGTGGTGGAGTAGATTTACTCTTCTTTTTTTTCTTGGCCATCCTCAATTATTCCGTAGTCCCTGATGTACTGCTACATCTTCTTCTATTTTAACGAAGAGGAGCTCACTCGCCCTTTATTGAGAATTTAGAAGTAGGAATATCACCCCCAGCTCCCCTAAGAGTGAGCGAAAAAAAGGGTGGAGATATGGGGAAATAAAGGAGAACTAATGATGAGTATGCCCATAAGCGCCAATTTCTGGTTTAAAAGCTACAACTTCCTCTTTACTCTCTACTCCCAATTGTTCCAACATTGCCTGCAAAACTGGATCAGGAGACAATCGTAAATAGTTGGGAGCAACTTCTAAAAGCACATGACGATTACCTAGATGATACGCTGCCCGCAGTAGATTAACTGGTATTGGAGAAGTTACTGTAATCACTGGTTCTGGTTTAGCGGCAATACGAATCACTACTTCCTGATTTGGCGATCGCAGTAAATCTCCATCTTGTAGAATCGTACCTCTAGGTAGGCGGAGATACAAAGCTTGACCCTCATAGTTCTCATAGCGGTAACGACTACGGCTACGCTCTTCAGCAGTGAGAGAAAGGGTAAAGCTAACGTTAATCTTCCTAGAGGCAGGCAAGCGTTCCGTAAAAGTTAGCATTGGCGATAAAAAACATTCACCACCTTATTGTTGCAGGCGAATCAATTCATTTTGAATGCGTATTTTTAATTGTTCATCAGATTTTGTTGCCGCTGATATATCATTAAATTTCAATATTGTCAAACCATTACTTTCGCTAATATCCTTGGCTTGCTGACAGTAGTTCACAGCAATACCGCGAACATTGCGAGGGAGAGCCCCAATAGTTTTTGGTTTAGTGCAAGTAATGTTAGGAACCTTGTCTTTTTTGGTTATTCGCAGGATTTCCTTAGTTGCTGCTTCACGTTTTGGCTCAATCGCTAAAACCACTTTGGCGTAATTTTCGACTTCTTCAGAACTGACTGATAAAGGTGGGGAACTCTGGGCGTCAGAATCTGAGGATCTATTGGGAGCACATCCAACTAAAATTGCTGTAAGTCCAACAAGCCAGCCTATAGCAGCGAGAATCTTGATAATTAAAGATTCTCTTCTGGAACGTTGTGCTACTGAATCACTATGCTGCGCTAGTATTAGTTTCGAGTAAGGTGAACGCAACAAAGCGAAAGGATTTGTCATAAATGCAGGTGGCACAAGAAATAACTCAATTTGTTTAAAGGGTGCCTCTATCTTTCGATATCATCTGATGATACGTCAATAGTTGAGCTAATCAATCATTTACCATAGTTAGGGCTTGCTGCATAAGTGTAGAAGCTATGCCACACAAGGGTTTAACTCTTTTTTAGGCTAAACTTAGTGCAAGGTGTTTGAGTCTATCGATACAAAAACCTTGCACTTTCGTTGAGATTAACTCAAAACTTGTTACTTGTTACTCGTTAGTTTTTACTTCCTAAAATGCTCCCATTTGATTTTTTCAGCAAACCCTAGTTAGCTTAACCGCCAGAAGCCCCGTGCTATAACCGTAGGTTTAGCGACAGGAGCTGTCACGGTAAATTAAGGCATTGAGCAGAAATAAGTTGAACAGTCTGCCTTTTATACTGCACCTAAATTGGGGAATTTAGGAAAAAAGTGTAAAATTTATTTTTTCTTACTGCCTAAGTTGCCGCTCCAGTTCCTGTTCAATCCGTATTTCCAACTTCGGGTTCTGTTGTCGCATTCTCAGAATTTCGTTGTAGCGCTCATTTGAGAAGCCTTCCTCTCTGATATAACGTTCAGACTGCTTGCAGAATTGTTCCCAAATGTCTCTAACTACCCCACTAAGTCCTTGCAGTGAGCAATCAGGAATTTCAGGAACCTTTCCCCCGTTGTTTCTTTTGATGTCTTCGTAGGCTTGCTGGCGTGCTATCTCCATTCGTATCGAAGCACGAACGAATCTTACCAATTCTGCATCATCAACATTAGTTTTAGTAAAAGTAGCTTGAGCGTAAGCCGAAGAGCTAAATACAAGGGTATGGGAGTCAAGAGATAGCTCAGGTGCGATTCCAGAAAGTAAACCAATCGCAGCAAGCAGTCCCACAATTAGCGATTGGGAGAAAATTCGGTTCAGTGAAGGTAGGAAACAGTAGGAATACATTAATAATGATTGAGTATAATTGGGGGGAACAAGTAAATCAAACTACGAAACTAAAGGCTACTTGTTTTGAAGTATTTTACTTATCAAAAGTTCCTCAAAAAACAAAGGAATTTTAGCTAAACCGCTATTTCCCCATCTTCCCATCTCCCTGTCCCCCCAATACTGCTAGGTAATCGCTCCACTGCCTCTTCCCCAGCTTCCCCAGCTCCCTGAAACTCGCCCTGCCTCTAGTTAATAAGCTCTCTATAGCTTGCGGCTTTCTATGCGAAATAGCCAAATCATCAGGGCAACAATACCAATTTGTAGTGCTAGGTTGGGGAGAGCTGTAGTCACATCTTTCCCAGCGGCTAACTGTGCAAGGAAAATTACTGCACCCATGAAGCCAGAAGCACCGCAAGCAAGATAAATAAATTTTCTTAAACCTCGGTAGGGAGCTTTTGCCTCGGCTTTGAGGCGTGCATATCTTTCTGGGCTGAGCTGTCGAGGAGCATTGGAGGAAGGATTTTTGGAAGTTGATTTTGCCATTAATTTCTATGATTATTGTGTATTTGCTATATTAGTAGGTTAATGCCGGTGTAGCTCAGTGGTAGAGCATTCGATTCGTAATCGAATGGCCAGCGGTTCAAATCCGCTCATCGGCTCTCAGTATATTGGAGAAGGAGAATAAGCTTTCAAAGTCCCTATTTTAAGGGGTGAGAATGGCATACTCGTTAAGCCGAAACCTTCTTTTCCTTTTGCCCTCTGCCTTATCCTCAAGATAACGGGGGTGACTAACCCGAATTTGGTATTACCTAATAAAGAGCTCCTGAGAAGCGCTTCGCGCCCCCAATTGAATGGGAGAAACACTTTGGGGGAGCAGTAGGGGCGATTAAGCATTAGCCATTAGCCATTAGCCATTAGCCATTAGCCATCACCCATTAGCCATCAGCCATCAGCCATTAGCCATTAGCCATTAGCCATTAGCCATTAGCCATTAGCCATCAGCCATTAGCCATTAGCCATTAGCCATTAGCCATTAGCCATTAGCCATTAGCCATTAGCCATTAACCATTAGCCATTAGCGCATGAGCGTGTTTCTCGAGAGTTTTTCTGTTACCAATAGTGACAACTAAAGATGACATTGACAGCTGTAAACGCAAAAAATATATTAGAATTATGAAAACTTTGCAGCAGTTGGCTCAGAGTAACTCCAGATGGTCACTCAATGAATTTGTCCGAGTTCTCAATGGTTTGTTACCTCAATTTTTGCCAGTACAAAAAGCCCACACTAGAGTTCGAGAGGAAGTTACTCCTCGCTTGGTACGGTATTACACTACCCAGGGAATGCTTGATGAACCACTTAAGGAGGGACGTGAAGCTCGTTACACCTATCGTCATCTATTGCAAGTGCTAGTGGTGCGTCGCCTGTTAGCAGAGGGTTATGGTGCTAGTGCTATTGATAATTTAGCAACCTCCAAAGACAACGCTGATTTGGAATCCTTACTCCAAGGAGGAGTTCAACTTGATCTAACCACTGCTAACCCACCTTTGGGGTTTCTACAGCAAATCAAAGAACGCCAATCTCTCCCAATTCCTCCACCACCAGCAACTACTCCAGCCAAATCAACTCGTGCCAACACCGTAGCTTATCCCCAAGCAGCCAATACGAATTGGACACGGATTGAGATTTTGCCTACTTTGGAAATCCATGTTCGAGAGGACTTTAACTATCCTCATAGTCCTCAAGAACAGCAAAACTTATTGCAATACATGGCTCAACAACTACTTGCTTTGTCTACCAATCGGAGGTCAAAAAAATGAAAGTCCCTAAGATTGAATTTATTTCCCTGCGTGATGCTGTCAGTTCAGATACCACCACTATTCTGGATGTACTGGTCAAAATTATTCCACCTGAGCTAGAAGCAGATATCCAACGACCCACGCTAAATCTTGGCTTAGTAATTGATCGTTCTGGTTCAATGCAGGGAAAAAAAATTTTGTATGCTCGTAACGCAGCTTGCTATGCCATAGAGCAACTCCTACCAACTGACCGTGTCAGTATAACCATTTATGATAGTCAAGTGGAAACTTTGGTTGCTAGCACCCTGGCAAAGGATAAAGCCGAGATTACCCGTCAGATTGAACGGATTGAGCCCAGGAACTCAACAGCACTTCATGCAGGCTGGGTAGAAGGAGGGGTACAAGTCAGTCAATATTTTCATCCTGAGCAGTTAAATCGGGTGATTTTGCTCTCTGATGGACTGGCAAATCAGGGTGAGACGAATCCGGATGTAATTGCTTGTGATGTCAAGGGTTTGGCACAACGGGGTGTCACTAGCACGACAATGGGAGTTGGTGATGATTATAACGAAGACCTACTCGAAGCAATGGCGAACAGTGGGGATGGAAATTATTACTACATTGAGTCTTCAGAACAACTTCCAGAGATTTTTCAGATGGAATTGCAAGGCTTAATGGCTACCTTGGGACGCAATGTTACCCTAGGAATTGAGCCTCAAGGTGATGTGGAATTAGTGGACGTCTTTAATGATTTAGAACTCACTCGTCAGCATCACTTCAAGCTACCCAACTTAGTGATGGGTAATCCTTTCGTAGTGGTAGTCCGACTGAAAGTTCCAGCTATAGTAGGACAGCAACAGGCGAATTTGTGTAACTTTCACTTAGCTTGGTACGTTAACGAACAGCAGGAAAGCCTCAAGCTAGAGAAAATGCTGCAACTACCAGTCTTAGCTAGTACTGAGTTAAAGCAATTTCCTTTTAACCCAGAAGTACAGCGACAGGTTGCTCTAATGATGTCAGCAAGAGCTAAGCAAGAAGCTGTAGAACAGGTAGACCGAGGGGAGTATGAGGTAGCTAGCCAATTAATCAATGATACCAGGCAGCAATTGCTGCGGGCTCCTAGGTCTCCGTTAATTGAACAAGAGGCACAGTCTCTAGTTGATTTAGATGCTGATCTTAAAGCGCGGCGGTTGCAAAAGTATCGCAAGCGTTCTCATTACGAATCTCATCAATATCAAAGAAGTATGAGACAGTCTTCTCTTGGGGACTACTATACCAAGCGCAGTGCTCGCCAATCTTTCCGTGAAAACTATCCTAATCAGGATACAAAAAGAGTTGAGGAAACTGGGGGAGATAGGAGAGCTGAGGGAGCTGGTGAAGATGGGGAGAGAGAAGATAGCTAGTACCGCTGCGCGGAATTAAGAATTAAGAATTAATAGAGATGTAGCATACTACATCTCTATTGCTTCTTCAGAATAGCTACAAAGGTCGATACACCCGATAGTTGATTTCAGGGAAGATGTTATCGATTGTCTCAACCTTACCGAGCCAACCGCTATCGATTTTTCCGACTTTAATATCCTCGTAGAGCTTATTAAAGCGCATCAGGTGCGATCGCGTCCGCCTTACTGCATAAGGAACCATAGTTCCCGTGCGCATAATAAATGCCCAGTCTGAAGATTGTGCCAGCAACAGCTCCCGCGCTGCTTGGTTAAGTGCCTTTGACTCCAAATCATCTGCTGGTTCCCTAGAGCCCAACTCAATCATGCGCTCTGCTGCTTTATGTAGGTGAGGATAAATCCAGGCATTAGTTTGATTGAGCCAGTATTCGTGGAACCCTTTATAACCCCAACTAGATTGGGAAGGCTTACAAACTTGCTGTGTAGGATTATCCCGCAAATAATCTGCCAGATGGGTCATATCATAAGTGTTCTGGTCATACCAAGATTTCCGGAACAAGTAATCGATAAACCAAGGTCCTTCGTACCACCAGTGACCAAATAGCTCAGCATCGTAGGGAGAAACTATAATTGGAGGGCGCTGCATAATGCCGCGCAGATGATTCACCTGCTGCTCTCGGTTAAACATAAAGTTAGCAGCATGTTCTGTAGTTTTTTCCCTTGCCCAATAAGGATCATATAAGGCTTTGTCTGATAAACCTAAGCCTTTTCCTGTGATCTTGTGATACTTAATGCCAATATTCTTACGCTGCCCATTCGGCATGATATAGGGCTTGATGTACTCGTATTCAGCCTCCCAGCCTAAATCCTTGTAGAACTCGCGGTATTCTGATGCTCCAGGATAGCCAACTTCTGAAGACCAAACCTGCTGCGATGATTCATGATCACGACCAAAAGCAGCCACTCCTGTCTCAGTATAGATTGGTGCATAAGTTCCAAAACGAGGTCGAGGACGAGCATACAAAATCCCGTGACCATCTGTAAGGAAATAGCGCAAACCAGCATCGGCCAGCATTCGCTCTACACCTTCATAGTAAGCACATTCTGGCAACCAAATGCCTTTCGGGGGACGCCCGAAGGTTTGCTCGTAATGCTCACAAGCTACCTGAATTTGTGCCCAAACTGCCTGGGGATACATCTTCATCAGCGGAAAGTAGCCATGAGTAGCCCCGCAGGTGATGATCTCCAGGTTATTGCTGTCTAAGAACTGCTTAAAAGCCATTACCAAGTCGCCTTGATAACGCTCCCAGGTTTGGCGAGTTGCACTGAACTCTTTACGGTAATGTTCAGCTAGGTAGCGTATATGACCGTTATGCTCGTTATACTCAATTTCCTTCTCAACCAGTTCTTCTAGTAAAAACAGGTGTTTATCGTAGCGTTCTTGTAGCAGAGGATCGCGGAGCATAGACACCAAAGGGGGTGTCATACTCATAGTTATTTTAAAGTCAATGCCATCCCGCTTGAGCCCCTCAAAGACGTGTAGTAGGGGAATATAAGTTTCAGTGATTGCTTCAAATAGCCACTCTTCCTCAAGGACATAGTCACTTTCTGGATGACGGACAAAAGGCAGATGGGCGTGAAGGACAAGAGCAACGTAGCCATTAGCCATGGTAAATCAGGAGTCGTGAATCGAATTGGTAAACTATAACGAAGGAAAACCACCGAAGATTTTACAGTCTCTTAAGATTTTAGACTAAAGGGACTCAGAGAACGCACAAGAGTGTTGTTTTCTTTCCTTTGGTTTATATCTTTTGTCATTGGTCATTAGTCATTAGTCATTAATCATTAGTACAAAATTTTCTCTGAGGTCTGAAATTTAATACTCTTTGAGTTATAAAAAAATAGTACATGTTCCTCGATGGCACGAAGCACAATCCCATGACTTCGATTACGTGGAATGAGCTTGATCTCAGGATAGAAGCTGATGAGGGTGCTTACAATCTAAAATAGATCTTAAGATAATCTAAAATTGTTATTAAATTATCAATAACTCAAGACTACTGATAACAAACAGTCAATTCTGCTGTTGTTTAAGCCTTACCTGTTTCCAGTGCTAACACCAAATTGCATGCAGGCAGCTCATGAAAAACCCTTTGATGCGGAAGCTACACTACAGCTTCTACTATTTACAGATGAACGTCTCAGCTCTCGAAAAAATATCCAACAAATTCGTAATTACCTCGAAAGTTTAAGGATAGAGTACCCTTTTGAGCTTAAGGTTGTGGATGTGGGGAAGCAGCCTGACTTGGCTGAACATTTTAAGCTAGTGGCAACCCCAGCACTGATTAAGATTCACCCCCAACCTAGACAGCTCCTTGCTGGTAGTGATCTAATTACTCAGCTAAAAAATAGTTGGCCTCGGTGGCAAAGTTCTGTAAAGGAATACCAGGAAAAAGTTTCCCAAGGTGTCTCCTCTAACTCAGCCGGAATATCTCCATCTACCACTAGTTCCCTGGCAAATTCGGTAGAACTGATTCGACTATCGGACGAAATTTTTCGCCTCAAACAAGAAAAAGAGGAGCTGGTTGAGCAGCTTAAATTCAAGGATCAGGTTCTATCAATGTTAGCTCATGACTTACGAAGTCCCTTAACTGCTGCTTCAATTGCCATAGAAACCCTAGAGTTAGAGCAACAACCCCAAAATGATCGGGCATCTAAGTTGACACCCTCTCTAAAAATACGGCTGTTGGAGCAAGCTCGTACCCAATTGCGCAGCATGGATCGGATGATTACAGAACTGCTGCAAACGGCGAGGGGTAACAATGCTGAATTCAATATCCAGCTTCGCAAACTGCAGTTGGGGACACTCTGTCAGGATGTAATTGCTCAGATGGGGGAGCAATTTCAGTTGAAATCTCAGCAAGTGGAAACTGACATACCACAGAAACTGCCAAATGTCTATGCTGACATAGAATTAATCCGCCAAGTGCTGGTAAATCTACTAGACAATGCTAATAAATATGCACCTATAGGGGGGAATATTCAAGTTTCAATACTTCACCGGACAACCCAGAAAATGCAAGTTACTGTTGCTGATGATGGTCCCGGCATTCCAGAAGAAAAATGCGATCGCATTTTTGAAAATCACTTCCGACTCAAGCGAGATGAAGCAACAGAAGGATATGGTTTAGGTTTATCCCTGTGCCAAAAAATTGTTCATGCCCATTATGGTCGTATTTGGGTAGATACATCTCCCAAAGGGGGCTGTTGTTTTCATTTCACTCTGCCGATTTATCGGTAATTGAGAATTGCTAATTGCTAATTGTTAATTGCTAATTGCTAATTGGGAATTTCTCCCTTCTCTCCTTCTCTCCTTCTCTCCCCCATCTCCCCAGCTCTCTCAGCCCCCTCAGCTCCCTAATCCTTGATGCAAGGCGGTAATAATTTGAGCATTGGCATCGGGAAAGGTAAACTGATCAATTTCAGCTAAGTTAACCCAGCGGATTTCATCGCATTCAAGAGGTTGAGGAATACCTCGGAGGTGACTACAGTAATGTACGGTGAGGGTAACATGAAATTGGCTGTAAGTATGCTCAATCGTAATTAGGTGCTTGCCTACTTCAATTTCAATGCCTAGTTCTTCTTGGATTTCCCGTTTAAGACATTCGGTAACCGTTTCCCCTGGCTCAACTTTGCCGCCGGGAAACTCCCACAAACCAGCCATTAGCCCTCGATTGGGGCGGCGATCAATCAAAATTTGCCCCTGTACATCTTGAATTACAGCAACACCGATATTTTTGTGGGGTAAGGGGAATTTGCTCATAACCTCAGGATTGAATGGATAAAGTCAAACCTAGGGTAACTTGCATTCCCAATTAACCATAACATTGAAATAACTTAGTGATTGCGTAAACAGACATGCCTCCCTTGCTCCATCTATCTATGTCGGAGTTTATTAATCCAAAACTATTCAGGGCGCTTCGAGCAAAACAAGCAACCCCAAACGTGAAACTTACTACTATTCCGCTCAACCATAAGGAGTCCTTTGAACTATGGACACCCAAATGGACTCCGAAAGGGAGAGTCTTTACCAAGCTCGAAATTGAGTTGCTCCGGCGGGATCAGCCACGGCTCGCCAGAATTTTATCTAAGATGGTATGGTTAATGGGGGTGATTTGTATTAGTGAAGATGACTGGGATATAGGTGATCGCCAGCCAATCTATGACTGGGATGACTTGATTGAGTTTGTTCAGCGTGAAGGTAATTGCATCAACCCTATCGTGACAGAAGTGATTTTTAGTCCCCATGCAATTATTCCCATTTACGACAGCGAACGCAAACAAGAAGGCAGAATACCTCCTCAAGCTTGGGAAATTTCTCCCCCTCATTGGTCAATTATCTTTGATGATTTGCTCCCAACTAGGCAAGGTTTCCGACTTAAACAGTCCGCAGATTGGATTTCTGTAGATATTTGGACTGGCAAGCCAATGCGAAGAGAAGTTAGCAGTGGTGAACGTTACGTAGAATATCATGACCTCTATGCTAGTAAGCGAAGTTAGTTATTAATGGATAATTGATAATGGATAATTGATAATTGGTTAATTGGGTCTAATACCTCTTCATTTATGAAGAAAATAAAAAGAAAATATTTTCCTGAAGTTCAATCCTCTTCTTTCAAGGAGAGGTAATTATCCATTATCCATTGTTCATTACAGCGGTTCCCGCTGTTACGAGGTACAGTAACAACAATTGGCAAACCAGTTTCTTAAGTGTTGAGGATTCATTAAGTCGATGGCAACTGCAATGATTTTATCAATCATGGAGGTAGTAGTTGGAG